>CAXTQD010000309.1:0-6585 GCA_964246175.1 uncultured Chthoniobacterales bacterium
TTTTTATGCTCAGCCAAACGCAACTTCTTCTCTGGCCCGCCAGCGGCGGGCCAGAGAAGAAGTTGCGTTTGGCTGAGCATAAAAAGGCTTTGCGCGAGAGCCTGCAAAATGAACCGGACCAGGAACTGGACGAGCGCCGCGAGTTTTTGCGAGAAACCGAGGGCCTCAATCTGAGCGTGAGCACTCTCTGGCGGGAGTTGCGTGCGCTGGGCTGGACACGAAAAAAGAGCTTGAGTGCCTGCGAGCAGGATCCCGTCGAGCGGATGGCCTGGCGCTGGCAGCAGACCTGGTTGGGACTGCGTGCCGAGGATCTGATTTTCCTGGACGAGAGCGGCTCGAACAAGGCCATAGCCCCACGCTACGGCCACGCGCCGCGGGGCCAACGCTCGCACGGATAGGTTCCCCGCAACCGGGGTCGCAACACTTCGATTCTGGCGACCATGAGCCACCAAGGCATGCTGGGTACCATGACCGTCGAAGGTGCCACCAACACGGAGGTGCTGCTCACCTACTTGGACCAGGTACTCTGCCCGGCCTTGCACCCGGGCCAGATCGTCGTGCTCGACAACCTCGCTGCTCACAAAAACGCGCAGGTACGCGAGAAGATCGCGGCCGCGGGCTGCCGCCTGCTCTTCCTGCCTGCTTACAGCCCGGACTTCAACCCTATCGAATACGCTTTCTCCAAGCTCAAAAACTTTCCTACGCAAAGCCAAAGCGCGCACCCAGGAAAGTCTTGAAGCGGCCGTCGCCCACGGGTTGGCCACCATCACCGCCCAGGATGCTCGCGGATGGTTCAGGCATTGCCAGTTCCCATCAGCCTTTCAACCGTCTCGAAATTGGCTGTAAGCTCTTCCTTCCAATAGCATGACTCAATCATAGCGCTCAGTGATTCAATCCAGCGGTAGATATCGGATGCGGTGAACACGCTCTCCACACAAACTGTTTAGCGATCCGATATGAACAACGGCCAATTTAACATAGAGTCTTGCCCAGATTACAGCGGGTTGAGGCGCAGGTTTTCGAGAAGAATGGAGCAGAGATTATCGCGTCGATGATTCTAGCGCCATTCCGATTCCTTGAGGTAGAGAGCAGGAAAAACTCCTTTCGTACGCCGCGCAGTTTGACGAAGCGAAACCTGGCAAAGCTCCGGAAGCTCTCGATGCCGTTGACGTGGTTCTTGCCGCGAGCAAACTCGTTTTCGTGGTGATAGCTCCGGTGGTGCTGGTAGCCGCTCAAGAGCAGCCCGTCGTAGCCGAGCCAGCCATCGGTGTACACGGTGGCTTTGGAAAGCACCTGGCCTTTGATGATCGGTTCCAACGCTGCCCGCGAACAGTTTGCGACGACGCTGGTGAACACCTTGCCCCCGCACTTGAGCAGACCGACGACCGGCGTCTTGCCTGCGGCCCCGCGTCCTCGTCGTCCCCGCACGCGCCGGGCACCAAAACAGCTTTCGTCGATCTCGACCTCGCCGGTAAAGGACCTGGCTTCTTGCTTGGCGATCTCCACCACGCGCTTTCGCAAAACCGCGTAGCTGCGCTGGCTGGTCTTGCGATTGACCAGGGTCAAACGGCTGGCGGTCAACGCTGGCACGTCGGCGCAGAACATGGGGCCAAAAGCTCTCGGAATTTGCGCCCGGGCATCCTTGCTTCGCGAATGGACTTGTTACGCATCGCTGCCCAATATGATACACGCTTCTAAAGCGCGTAATCTGGGCAAGACCCTAACATATTTGCTGCATAGTCAAAGCGGATCGCACAGGGTACGAGGTCGAACGCACAGTGAACGTACCCACCAGGCGTGCGACCGGGTCGGTTAGTTCAGTCGAGTGAATGATCTAAAAGTCGTCCGAGCAGGACTGAGTGAGCCTTGGGCCACGAGCGACGGCAAAAAAGGACTTCGCGGGCAGGATTGTCGCCGAGTGCAGCGCGGGCGGCGAGGTGGATGCGGCGTGGGTGAACACTCGCGGCGAGGCTGGAACCGGGCAGTGGATGGGTGATGGCGGCGTGGCGCGTTTCGGTTTCCAGTAGGTGCGGGTGCGTTGCGACCAGAACGGCAAAACAATCGAAGATCACCGCACCCGGCACGGCGAAGCACACGCGCCAGAGGAACATCCAGAGAAGGGCTTTTTTGGCGAGGTAGCGTCCTGATTCACCGCCCTCGCGGCCGATGCGGCGGAGTTCGGCGGGGAGGAGGAACATTTGCAGGGCGCACTCGACGGGTACGAGCGTCAAGGGAACGGAAGAGGCAAGGAGGACAGCGGTGGCGGCGTGGTCCTTGTGGAAGTTGCCGTCGGTGAACTCGTACGGGTTCCAGCGGCCGGCGCGAAAGCGGACGCCGGGAGTGCGCCCGCCGACGAAGATCACGCGTTCGAGATGGGAGGCGAGTTCGGGGTGGAGCGTGAGGAACGTGGCGAGGTTGGTCAGCGGCGCGAGGGCGAGGTAAGTAAGCGGGCGTTCGATGAGAGCAGCGCGGAGGGTCTCGGTGGCGGTGGTGGATTTGCCCAGGTCGCGCGCGGAAGATGCGCCGGGATGGACGTGCATGGCATTAACTCCTGCGGGGCCGCCGAAGCGCCCGGCTATCTCGCAAGCGATGCGCGTTGTCGTGGCGAGGCCGGCGTTGCCGTAGGTCGTGCTGATCCCGCGGATGCGGAGTTCGGGGCTGTGGAACGCCTGGATCAGCGCGAACCCATCGTCGGCCTCGTGGAACGGCACACCGATGGACGGGTCGGTGTCGATCCAGACATCCAGCGGGTTACTCGCCGTCGGCATGTTCGCGCAGGAGCACGGGCGAGGCGGGCAGGCGGTCGAGGAGGATGCTTTCGCCGTCCGCGCCGCCGTAGCGTCCGAACGACAGGACGCCCGTAGGGCATTCCTGCACGCAGGCCGAACACCGCACGCATTGCGGATCAGCCATCGGCACACCCTTGTTGGCGAAGCTCATCACGTCGATGCCTTGGTGGCAGACGCTCGTACAGACGTTGCACGAGATGCACTTCGACTTTTCCGCGAAGATGCGGAAGCGCGAGAACCGCGCGTAGATGTGCATCAAAGCCGCCAAGGGACAAGCGAAGCGGCACCACGTCCGCCCACTGAACCAGAAGTACAACCCCACGCCGAGCACCCCGCTCAGGAACAGGTCCACCGACCACTCGTAGCGGATGTAAGGCAGCAATGAGAAGCCCGCTTGGAACCAGCGCGCTGGCAGCGACTGCGGACCTAACATCCAACCGGCGACGCGCAGTCCGAGCAGCGCAAAGGCGAACGCGAGGACGACTTGGCCGAGCAGGTTGAGCCGGTTCCAACCGGGACCGTGCGGCATCTTGCGGCGGTGTTGGTCGCCGAGGGTTTCGGCCAAGGCACCACAGGTGCAAAGCCAGCCGCAATACGCCCCCTTGCCCCAGCGCCAGACAATGAAGGGGATCAGGACGAAGGTCTGGACGAAGGAGATCGCCAGCCACGCCCAAGGCGGGTGTTCGGTAAAGACGTTGTAGACGAACAGCGGCCACGCCAGCAGGAAGCCGATGGCCCGCCAGTAGGCGCGTTCGTGGCCGCGCATACCGTCGTAGGATTCAAAGAGTTGGTCGGCGATCCAGCGCAGCGGGTGCCCCGGCTCGAACCAGCCGTTGCGGCCCATCCACGGCAGCAGGATGTCAGGCAGAACAAAAAGCGGCACCACCTGAATCGCCATCAGCGTGATCGTCTGCAAAGTCACGTAGGGTGTGCGCCGCCGCCGGATGCGCCGCACCCCGAAGACCACGACTACCACGGAATAGAGCAAGCCGTACCACCACGCGGGTTCGCTCATGGCGAGCTTCACGGTGTGAAGCAGGTTGCCTTCATGGTCCGACCACGCTTTGAGCTGTCCTCCGGCACGGTCGATCAGGCCGGGAAGATTGAGCGGGAACCAGTGGTGTTCCTGGGCGATTTGCTCGACCGATTTGCCGCCGACGGTGAACTCCTGCGGGTCGCCGTTCTTCCAATGGTAGAACAGGAAGCAAAACGCCACGAATGCCACGCAGCCCAAGATTTTCCACAACGTCCACTCGTTGCGGACCGGCAGCCCTGAGCGCCGGAGAAACGCGAGCGGCGCTTCCCGACCGATCATCGTGAAGACGAAGTCGTTGTCCAGCGTGCGCTCACCGTTGGCGTCCTTGAGCGTGACGCGGTCGGGTTCGATCTGTACGACCTCGCTCTCCATGGCAAGCGCGACGGAGCCGCCAGCCTTTTTGGCCTGCGTGCCGCTCGTGCTAGCGGTGCCCTGATTTTGGGACTGCGGCTGTTCGACTGGTGGTCTGGCTGTCGGGTCACGCTCCAACGCCGCGAGTTTGGCGGTGTTCTCCGGCTTAGGTCGGTTGAACTCCCTCTGGCGATAGCTCACCGTGACCTCGGCCCCTGCCCCGCCGAGCGCGAAGGCAGTTTCCAGCGCCGAGTCGCCGCCGCCGACCACAAGCACACGCTTGCCCGCAAAATCCTGTGGGTCGTGCAGACGGTTGGCAACCTTGTTGAGGTCCTCGCCGGGCACCCCGAGCCGCCGGAAATCACCACTCTTGCCGATGGCCACGATGACCCGCCGCACCTGGATGGGTTTCGGACCATCCCCTGCGAAATAGACCATCACCCTATCGCCACCCGCCTCGATGCGTTCGGCGCGCGCATTGGTGACCTCGATGCCCGCTTCTTCCCGTTGCCGCTGCAACTCCTCCAAGAGCGCTTCCTTCACATCGGCGTGGAAGCGCATCTCGCCCGCCGGCGTCATGTCGGTCGGGTAGGTGTAAATCGGTTTCGCCTTGGGGAAGTTGGCAACGGTAGAGAATGGCTCGGCGGCCTCGAACACCTGGAATTTTAATCCGGCCTTCTTAGCCTCCAATGCCGCGGCGATCCCCGAGACGCCGCCGCCGAGGATGGCAAGATCCAGCGCGTCGCCGCTGCTAGTGCCCGCCCTGCTATCCGGTTCTTTCAACATCGCCTGCACCGCGCGAGCGCCGGTGTCGGCCGAAAACTTCAGCAGCGGCACCCCGCTCAGGTCGCCAACGATGCGCACACCCGGCAAGATGGTTTCCCCGTTCGGGCCGACCTCTGGCAGGGGTTCCACCTTGCCCGCCGGCCAGCGCGTGTGCAGCCAATGTGCATAGGCGGTGACCGGCACGGCCAATCGGGCGAACAGAGACGGCACGGTCTTCACGAAGCTCGGTAGGTGTTCAGGGGTTCGCGCGCGCATCCGGAAACGTTGCCGCCCGGCATGACGGTAGGAATGGGAACCGTCGTCAAGGTCCGCTCGCGCCAACGCGTTCGCCAGCCGGCCCGTGCAATCTGATAGCCGATGGCCAGCGTGCGCCGCCAGTTCACCTTGGAGACCTTTTGTTCTCCGGCAAGCCGGGGTCTCTCACGCACTGGGACTTCGACCATCGCGGCCCCCAGCTGCGCGGCCCGCATCTGCGCTTCGATGGTCCAGCCGAAGGTCCATTCCCGCAGACGGAGCCGATGGAACAACCGCCGTTCGATCAACCGCAGGGGACCGATGTCATCGAACCACCGCCCAGCCAGCAGCCCGCACCACGCGCCCAACAGACGGTTGGCGAGGACGTGGGACCATCCCATCGCGCGCCGGTTTTGCTCGCGCAACGGGACCGTCCGGCAGCCGAGCACGAAATCAAACCCAGCTGTGCGAGCGGCGAGCAACGCGGGTAGATCGCGCGGATCGTTCGCCCCATCCGCCGCGAAGAACAGATAGGCATCCGGCACGATGCCGAGCGTTTCGACAAGTTCGATAGCGGCTTGGCAACCGTAGCCGTAGCCACGCTCGGGCGTTTCTGCCACCAGTGGTTTCAAAGAGTGTCGGCGAGCGAGTTCGGCGGTGCGGTCGGTGCCGGGCGGTGAGCCGTTGACGCCAACAGCGACAAGCCAACCCTGGCCGGGGTCGATAACTGCGAGGAGTTCGTCGAGCACCGGGCCGATTGTTTGCTCCTCGTGGCATGCCGGAAGGATCAGGACGCAGAGCTGGGAAGAGGAAAGCTGCCCGCCAGATCGGTGTGCCGGTTCCATGTTTTCAGTGCGCTAAGGATAGCACCTCTACGCTTCGCCCGCATGGGCCGTTGGGCGTACGGCGAACCGGCATCCCAGCGCGGCCAAGGGCGGCAGGTAGATCAACAGTCGCAGCCAGAGCGGCTCCTGCCAGGGCGAGCCGTTGTCTCGGTTGATATCCCAAAGCAGGAAATAGCCAAAGACGCTGATGGACAACGAGATCCACGCCCGTGCGTTCGCCCCGCGCCAGACGGCCAGCGGCAGCACCCATAAAACATACCAGGCGTGCAGCGCAGGGGCGAGCAACAACGCCGCACCCAGCGTCCAAAGGGTGCCACGCTGCCAGTCGCGCCGCAACCAAACCGCCACCGTGCCAATGCTCGTTACGGTGACCACCCCGCGGATTGCTCCCAAATGGCCAGCAGGGTTCACGATCCACCAAACGGCGTCATTCACTGGGAACCCTTGAGCGAAGCGGGCCAGAGTTCCGAACACCGGCACACCCGGAAACCCGTAGAGCACGGCGAGCGCCGGGGCGATGCCAGCCATCAACGGCAACGTGACC
>CAXTQD010000310.1:0-6520 GCA_964246175.1 uncultured Chthoniobacterales bacterium
GGCGGGCGAGGTCGCCGTCGTTGCGCGGGAGCTCGGCCTGCGCGTACAACTCGGTGGGCCGCTCCTCGAAGGCAGGGAATTCTGGCGGGGGGTTGATACTCTACCCGCCCGCGCAGACTGGGCCGGGGTCGGCGCCGTGGTGCTGCCCGCCTGGGTGGAACACCAGCCGCGCCGCCTGTTGCAGGCCGCCGCGGCCAGCATGCCGGTGATTGCCAGCGAGGCATGCGGCTTGGCCGGCGTGCCGGGCGTGGTGACCGTTCCCGCGGGCGACCCGGCCGCGCTGGTGGAGGCGATCACGCGCGGCTTGTAAAGTTTTCTTGACGCTGCCGGTGCCTGCGTGACAACGGTTCGCTTCGCCCCTTTGTCGATGAGAAAGCAGTACCACTTCCGGCCCTCAAACCGTGGCACGCTCGCATGGGACGTGGACCGCTTGGTGACACTCTCCGCCACGTTCCCCCGGACAGCCGTGCCGCTGGCCGCCATCCAGGAGTTGGACGAACCGTTCTGGTTCGGCTCCGGCGAGGCCCCGACCTGCCGCGCTGTCGCTGGGCACGCGCAGTTGATTGCGGAGACCGACCTGCGCTTTCCGATCATCCTTTCCTCGGACGGCCGCGTGATGGACGGCATGCACCGCGTCTGCAAGGCGCTGCTGGCTGGCCTGCCGACCATTGAAGCCGTGCGGTTCGTTGACGATCCCGCCCCGGATTATGTCGGGGTCGAAGCCGGCGAACTCCCGTACGAGCGATGAATTATTCCGTCTATCCTCCGCGGTTCGGTCTTCTGTGCCTGTCGGCGGCGCTGCTGCCGGTCCTCGTCGCGTGGGCTTATTTCATCCTGCCCAACGAGACGATCCCTTTCGGGGTGCGCGTGGGCCTAGGAGCAGTGGTCGGCGCCGTGGCCATCGGCGGGCTGATTGCATTCCTGCTGCGCCGCCCAGTCATCCGCGTGGACGCCGCAGGCATCTCCTACTATCCGCGCCGCTACCAGACCATCCGCTGGCCCGAGGTCGTCGGCGTCGAGCGCGCCCCGCTCATCGAACCCACCACGGACGGTCTCCTCAACCACGTCAAGGATGGCCGGCGGCCGGTGAACGTCTTTGTGCGCGCATCCGACAAGTACCTCCCCGAGAGCAGCGCGACCCTCAGTGAAGAGGTCAGCACCGTGCGCCTGCAAATCCGTTTCACGGGGCTCGCGCCGAGGTCGGGTGAGGTGTTCGACTGCATCCAGCGTCACCTCGGTGCGGCGTCTTAAAAGCGGCTACGCCGCGATCTTACGCAAAAACTCCATGGCTTGCCGCATCGCCGCCCCACGGTGGCTGAGGGTGTGCTTCACTTCGGCGGGCAGTTCGGCGAACGTCTCCTTGTACCCCGCCGGCACGAACACTGGATCGTATCCGAAGCCTCCTTCCCCGCGCGCCGGGTGGACGACCGCGCCTTCCACCGTGCCATCGAGTTGCTTAGCCACCTCGCCGTCCCACGCCACCGCGATCGCGCAACGAAACCGCGCCGGCTGCGGCTGCGCGTACGTCGCGCCGACGACCCGCTGGAGTTCGCGGGCGAGGTGCTGGCGGTTGGACTCGTCCGTTGCGCCAGGTCCCGAGTAGCGCGCCGAACGCACCCCGGGCGCGCCGCCGAGTGCATCGACCTCCAGCCCGGAGTCGTCCGCGAGCGTCCAGCCGCCGGGGAAGTGGCGCGAACCGGCCAAGGCCTTGAGCGCGGCGTTGTCGGCGAAGGTCAGGCCGGTCTCGTCCACCTCGGGCAGGTCGGGGCGGCCGAGCAGGTCGATCACTTGCCAAGCAGGGCCGAGGATGGCGCGAACTTCGAGCGTCTTGTGGGTATTACGGGTGGCGAGGAGGATTCTTTGCGGCATGGGGGTTGGCGAGAGAAAGCGCGAGGAAAACGCGGCGGGCTGTGGTAGCCTGCGTTTCCGCAGTGTCCCCCGCGTCCACGTACTTTGTCGATATGAACGAGAAGCGTAAACCTTATCCTTTCGACCGGATCGAGCCCAAGTGGCAACAAATCTGGGCGGAACGGCAGACCTTCCGCACGCCGAACCCCGGCGACGCGGATTTCGACGCGGCGCGGCCGAAGTTCTATGTGCTCGACATGTTCCCGTATCCGAGCGGCGCGGGTCTGCACGTCGGCCACCCGGAGGGGTACACGGCAACCGACATCATCGCGCGTTACCGGCGGATGCGCGGCTTCAACGTGTTGCACCCGATGGGCTGGGATGCCTTCGGACTGCCCGCCGAACAGCACGCCATCAAGACCGGCGAGCACCCGCGCGAGAACACGGCGCGCAACGTCGCTAACTTCAAGCGCCAGCTCCAGAGCATCGGCTTCAACTACGACTGGAACCGCGAAGTCAACACGACCGACCCGGGTTATTTTCGGTGGACGCAGTGGATCTTCCGGCTGCTGTACGAATCGTGGTATAATTCCGTGACAGGCAAGGCTGAGCCCATCGCAACATACACCGGCAAGACACCGGACGCGGTGCGGCTGGCGTTCGTGGGCGAGGTCCCGGTGAACTGGTGCCAGGAACTCGGCACCGTGTTGGCGAACGAAGAGGTGCTCGACGGCAAGAGCAAGATCGGCGGTCATCCGGTCGAACGCCGCCCCATGCGCCAGTGGATGCTGCGGATCACCGCGTACGCCGACCGACTCATCCGCGAGTTGGACGGCCTGGACTGGCCCGAGTCCATCAAAACGCTCCAGCGCGACTGGATCGGGCGCAGCGAGGGGGCACACGTCACGTTCATCCTGGAGAACTTCGAGAACCGGCCGACGAGCCTCGTGGCGCTGGCGCTGGACACGGACAAGGCCGACCATCCCGCGCACGACGCCGTGCCGGAAGGGCACCGCGTGCACCGCACGGCGGAGTTGGCTGTGTTCACGACGCGCCCCGACACACTTTTCGGTGCGACGTACATGGTGCTCTCACCCGAACATCCGCTCGTGGATGTGTTCGCCGCGGACGAGCACAAGGAGGCCATCGCCCAGTACCGCGCTGCCATCGCGGGCAAGAGCGACCGTGACCGCACCGATGATTCCAAGGAGAAGACGGGAGTATTCACCGGCGCGTACGCAGTCAATCCGGTCAACGGCGAGCGGGTCCCGGTGTGGATCGCCGATTATGTGCTGATGGGCTACGGCACGGGGGCGATCATGGCCGTGCCCGCGCACGATCAACGCGACTGGGAATTTGCGAAGAAGTTCGATCTGCCCATCCGCCCCGTCGTGGACGTGCCCGGCGCGGCCTTGGACGCGTGCGCGGCGGGCTACGGCACGGCGATCAATTCGCACAACGCCGCGCTGTCCCTCGACGGTCTGTTGACGGCCGAAGCGAAAGCCAAAATCATTGACTGGCTCGAAGCGAACGGCAGTGGCCAGCGCACGGTCAACTACAAGCTGCGTGACTGGTTATTTGCCCGCCAACGCTACTGGGGCGAGCCGTTCCCGGTCGTCTGGCAGGATGGGCACCACTCCGTCGTGCCCGAGAGCGAACTGCCCGTGCTGCCGCCCGACCTCGACGACTACAAACCCACCGGCACGGGCGAGCCGCCTTTGGCGAAGGCCAAGGATTGGGTGCGCTACTCCGACGCCGCCCAGCGCGAGACCAACACCATGCCGCAGTGGGCAGGTTCGTGCTGGTACTACCTGCGCTACTACGACCCGCATAACACCGGACGCTTCGTCGGCGAGGAGGCGGAGCGTTACTGGATGGAAGGCGGCAAGCCCGGCGGCGTCGATCTGTACGTCGGCGGCACGGAGCACGCCGTGCTGCACCTGATGTACGCGCGGTTCTGGCACAAAGTGCTCTTCGACCGCGGCTACGTCTCGACGCCCGAGCCGTTCCAACGGCTGGTCAACCAGGGAACCATCCTCGGCGAGGACGGCCGAAAGATGTCCAAGAGCCTTGGCAACGTCGTCAACCCCGACGAGGTCATCCACGACTACGGCGCGGACGCGCTGCGACTCTTTGAGATGTTCATGGGGCCGCTGGAACAGACCAAACCCTGGAGCACGACCGGCGTGCAGGGGGTGGCGCGGTTCCTGGCGCGCGTGTGGCGACTGGTCATGGAAGAGGATCAGGAGGGGAACTGGCGTTTGTCCGACGCCGTGCATGACGTGCTCATCACGCCCGCACAAAACAAGGTCCTGCACGCGACGATCAAGAAGGTTACCGCCGACATCGAGGCCCTGAGCTTCAACACGGCCATCGCGCAGATGATGGTCTGCACCAACGAGTTCACCGCCGCTACGGCGGAGCGACCCATCTCAGGTTTGCGCGTGCTGCTGCAATTGTTGAATCCGTTCGCCCCGCACCTGTCGGAGGAACTCAACGGCGTGCTCGAAACCAAGTTCCCCACCGATGGCACCCTCCTCGCCGCGCGCCCTTGGCCCGCGTACGACGAGGCCCTGCTGGTCGAGGACGAGATCGAGATGCCCGTGCAAATCAACGGCAAGCTGCGCGAGCGCATCCGCGTCAAAAAAGACGCCGCTCAAGCCGACATCGAAACCGCCGCGCTCGCGGCACCGAAAGTGCTTGAACACCTGGGAGGAAAATCCCCGAAGAAAACAGTCGTCGTTCCGGGAAAACTCGTTAATATCGTCATTTAGTCCGCCGGCTTCGTCCCTCAAATCCTCCCCCCATGAAGCCGTTTCGCCATCGTCGGCTGCTCCTGCTTGCTGCCGCGGTGTCGTTGGGGTTCGGGCTGATGGGTTGCAACAAGCCCGCCGACGAGGACGCCGCGCCGACAGAGGGTGTGGCTGAGGCATCACCGCCGCCCACGCCCGTTTCCGACCGGACCGGCCGCAAGGCGCTCGGTGCGTACAGCGCCGTCAGCCAATACCTCAAAGACCAGGACCCCGAACTGCGCGAGAAGCTGCATAAGGCGGCCGAGCGATTCGTGCACGACAAGGACAAGTGGCGCACACGTTTGCAGGACCAGCAGCGCAACCTGCAACCGCGCATCGCCCAGGCCCGCGCGCAACTCGCCCACATGGACAGTAAGTCCGCCGAGACGTTGCGCACCGTTCGTCAGGAACTCGCCAGCCTTGAATCCCAGCATGCCGAGGCTGAGCGCCGACTGGCCGAGTTGGATACGATCACCAGCGAGACGTGGAAGTCTTTCCGTGACGGACTGAAGCTCGATGAGGCGACGGCGGCCTCGCCGGTCCCAGGGGAGCGTTGAAGCCTGCGCCGGTCGGCGGTGTCCACCTGATCTTTCAGTCCGCGACGATCAAGGCGAGGTACGGCCTGGATATCCTCATCACCATGTCCTGTGAGCCGGGGTTGGGTCGATGCTCGCGCAACCAGGTCCGCCGCCGTGCCGGGTCGGCGTAAACCTCCGCGGGCATCGCCGCCGGCCGCAAGGCGACCCTGACCGCATAGCGGGTACGCCTGGCGATGGGTCCATCGGAGTTCTGTAGAGTCGAGCAGAGGAACTCGGCGAAGGCTGGTCTCCCATTTTCACCCCAGCCCATGTCTTCAAACCTTCGTGCGTCAGCCCCGGGACACCGCGGCGACTTGTTCCCGGACGATCTTCGGCAAACCTTCGTCCGGCTGGTAGACGTAGTCGCCGCCTTAGGACGTGGACGGATAGGGAGCGGCATCCGACCAGGGATGGAACAGGTCACCGGCAAACTCGTAGAACGTGAACCCACGCTCGTCGTTCCGGCGCGCTTCCCCCGCCCTGCCCGGCGGGCAGGTGACGAACAGGAACGCGCAGGAGATCCACGTCCAGGCCGGCGGACGGCTTTTGGTTCCACGAGCCACGGTCCCCACTCCTCCTTATTCGACCTCGTAGAACCCCGCCTCCTTGAAGGCCGCTTTCACCCGCTCCTTGCCGCCGGTTTCGATGATCTCGCCATGACCGGTGATCACCCGGTCGAAGTCCCAACCCATCATCGTGTCCAGCGAGCCGGTGAAGGCGTCCTGGTCCTCGACCGAGAACTTCTCCGGCCGTGGCACGCCCGGGCTGTGGTGCAAGCCCACCGTCAGGATCGACGCCATCTTCGCGCCGAGCGGTGCGTCGTCCTCTACGTTGAAGACGAGGTCGGCGACGATCAGCGTGCGCGAGGGTCGATGAAAGAACACGAACTCCCGCGCGCTGGGCTTGCCGGCGAGTTCGAGCGCGGCGAGTTCGTCCCCCCATGCTTCCGGGGCGAGGTGCAGCGTCTGGGCCTGGACTCCGGCCGCCTCGGCAAAGCCTTCCGGCGCGAGGTAAGGGATGTCTGGGAACGCCTCGCGTCCTTCCTTGGCGAAGGTGTCGTGCGCCGAGTAGGCTTCCACGAGGTAGGCGGGATGGCCCACCGCCTTGATCGCGGCCACGTCCTCGGGGCTGAACGGCGCTGTGGAGTGGATCACCAGATCGCCGGAACTCAGCCGGATGATCGTGACGTTGCGGCCCAAGTATTCCCCCAACAACGGCAGCTTATAACGAAGCGTCCAGAGATTTTCGGCGATTTGGTTCACAGGGGGCTATTCGCCGCGACCCAGCCTAGCGGTTGCTAAG
>CAXTQD010000311.1:0-2634 GCA_964246175.1 uncultured Chthoniobacterales bacterium
ACCGATGACTTCTCCGATCCGTACCGAACGCCATGACGGCGTGCTCGTCATCATCTCCGATTCGCCGCCGGTGAACGCGCTGGGCGCGGCGGTGCGGCAGGGGTTGGAGGCGGCGGTCAAGCAGGGCGAGTTCAGCGCCGACCTGTTTTACAACCTCGCCGACGCGTACCATCGGCTCGGCCAGCCGGGCCGCGCGGTTCTCAACTACCAACGCGCCCTCCTCCTCGAACCCCGCCACGCGGAAGCCGCCCGCAACCTCGCGTTCGTTCGCGGACACGGCCCGGCACCTACGCTGCTGGCGGCCGACGAGGGCTTTGCCGGGTGGCTCGACGTGGACGCCTGGACTTGGACGGCGGCAGCGGGCGGCTGGTTGGCGGTTGTCGGACTGGGGGTAGCGGCGTGGCGGCGGCGTGGGTTGGCGCTCGCAACGGGAATTGTGGGATTAGCGGTCAGCATGACGGCAGGTTGGGCGTTGTACCGTCTCGACGGCGGAACCAAGAATCCGGCGCGAGCCGTGGTGTTGGCCGAAGAAACCCGCGCCCTCTATTCCCCAGCGGACAACTCAAAGGCTGTGTCGGTGCTCCCGGCAGGTGGTGAAGTGCTCGTCATCTCCGAGCAAGGCGCGTGGGATTACGTGCAGTTCGGGGACGGTGCGCGCGGCTGGGTGGCGGCCGACCGGGTGGAGAAGGTCGTGCCGCCAACGGCACGGACGAAGGCGGGCTGAACCCTCCGTTTGTAGGGCAGGCGCACCGCCTGCCCTACAAGCGAGAGATGGAGATTCTCAGGCGTCCGTCAGCGCCTTGTCGGCGATCACCTCCGCAGGCACCGCCGCCGGCGCGCCCGGCGCGGCGCGGATCAGGTCCAGCACGCCCGACAAGTCGCGGATCACCTGGGTCTGCTCGTCGAACAACTCTCGGAACACCCCCGGCTGGTTGAGCAGTTCCAGTCCTGTGCCCTGCTGCACGAGCTTGCCGTGGTCGAGCACGATGAAGTGGTCGCAGAAACGCAGTTGCCAGAGGATGTCGTGGTCTACGACGAGCGTCGTTTTGCCGGCGCAGTTGCGGCGCATCGGCTCGATGAATTCGAACTTCACTTCCGGGTCCATGCCCGTGGTCGGTTCGTCGAGGAATAGGTAGCGTGGCTCGCGGAGCAGGCAGCGTGTGAGCGCAAAAAGCTTCTTGAACCCGCCCGACAGCGGCCCGCCGGCCTGGAACGGCGCGTCGAGCGGCTCGGGGCCGAAGCAGGACACGAGCTTATCCCAGAGCGGAGTCAGTTGGCACAGGCGGCGGATGTCCTCGTCGGTCGCAGACGGGTTGGCGACGAGGAAGTTCTCCCGCACGCTGTCGATGAAGAACGCCGGAAACTGCGCCATCAGGACGATTTCACGGCGGAGTTCGGCGACGGGCAGAGACTTGTGCGGATGATCGTCTAAAAGAATCTGACCGTCCTGCGGATCGTAGAAGCGCAATGCTAGTCGGAAGAACGTCGTCTTGCCCTGGCCGGCCCGGGCGATGAAGCCGGTCACCTTGCCCGGCGGCAGGTTGAAGCTGACGTGGTCGAGGACATTGGGAAGTTCGTTCGCGCGGTAGCTGAACACGAGGTTGCGCGCCTCCAGCCGGGGCAGGTCGGCGCTCGCGGGGATGGTGGCGTCACCGGCGGCGAGCGCGTCCTCCCCGGTGGTCGGCCGGCTGGAGAGGATGGAGTCGATGAGTTGGATCGACGGCCAGCGCAGGCTCGCCGTGATGCTGAACCCGCCGAGCGACTGCACCGCCGTCATGAACTGCGGCGTCAACAGCGCCACCGCCACAAACGTCCCTGGCCCGAGTCCCCCGCCGTGGATGGCGAAGTACACCGCCGCCCCCAGAAGCGTGAAAAGTACCACGTCGCCGGGTAGGCGGTTGAGAAGGTTCAGCTTTTCGAGCGTCATGGAGCCGGCCACGCGCGCGGCGAAGTTGCTCTGCAACAGAACGCTGTGTTTGTCGTCAAAAAGTTGTTCGGCGCGCATCGCCTGGATTTCCTCCGGGGCGCTGACCGCGCCGTTGATGAGCGTCGAGAGGGTGAGCGCCTGCTGCTGCTGAAGACCCATCGAACGTTGCAGCCGCCGGCCCATCCGGGCGACCAGCCAAGGCGAAAGGAGCGCCATCAACGCCACCAACCCGAAGATGTACGTCACGCTGTGATCGCCCGGCGTGCGCGAGGACTGCGAAAGCTGGACGTAGAGCGCGAAGCCGACCGAGCCGATGCCGACGAGTTGCAGGATCGGGTCGACGAGGAGTTGGCGCAGCCCCATCTCGGCCTCGACGCAGAACTGGTTGACGATCAGCGTTAGCTGGCCCGTGTCGTGTTCGTGGAAGAAGCGCGGGGACTGGCGCAGGATGTTCAGGAACACGCTGCGGCGAAGAGAATTGCTCACGGACACGTCGAGCGCCGTGGTCAGGTAGCGCAGACCGAAGTTCAGCGCGACGAGCACGACGGTCATGCCCACCCAGAACGCGTACGTGCCGGTGAGTTGCTCGGGGTTGGCGAGGCGGGTCAGTTCGCTGAAGCGCAGGGAGATCAGCGGCGGCAGGACGGCGGTGGTCAGCAGCGAGCCGACGACGTAGCCAGCGAGCATCCAGGGTTTGCGGCCGAGGT
>CAXTQD010000311.1:2644-6486 GCA_964246175.1 uncultured Chthoniobacterales bacterium
GGCCGCGCGACGACACGGACGTGGAGGGGGGGGGCATCCGGCACGCGGGGCATCATCATGCCGCCGGGCGGACGGCCGGCGGGGGCAGACGGGCGAGCGGCGTTGAGGGGCATGGCAGGGAAGCAGTCAGACCGCACCGCCGACGTTGGACGCCGCGACTTCCTTGACCCACGGCAGGGCCAAGCGGTGCAGCGCGCTTTTGACTTCCAGCGGGCTCAGGTCCGGGTAGACCGACAACATCCGTGCCACGAGGCCGGCCACGCGCGGCGCGGCAAAGGAGCTGCCCGTCTGTTCCAAGATTCGGCCATCCTTCCACGGCAGCCGCACGTTGCACCCGCGCGAGGCGAACTCCACGAGCGCGCCGGGCTTGTAATAAAACTTGTCCCACTCGTCCGGCGAACGCGCCATGTTCACGGTGATGACCGACGGGAAATGCCCGGGCCATTCGGTAAGATTATAGTAATCGTTGTTGCACGCGGCGACGATGTGGATGCCCTGAAGGTACGCCATGTCTACCCAATCCTTGTAGAGAGCGAGCTTGGCGACGCTGCGGCTGCCGAAGGAACAGTTCAGCACGTGGTAACCACGCTCGGCGGCGACCTTCACGCCCTCGCAGATGCCGGCGTCGCGCGCGGTGTTGTTGGTGCCGAGCACGCGGATGCTGCCAATCCGGACCTTGGGGGCTACCTTGCGCACCACCCAACTCACCGCTGTGCCGTGGCCGAACACGTCGAGCCGCGTGTCCTCGACGACCTTCAGCGTCAACCCGTCGTCCTCGATGGCAAGGTCGTCGTCGAGAGTCAGGCCGAGCTCTTGCAGGTAAGGGTGGGCGACATCCACCCCGGAGTCGATCACGGCGACCTTGACCCTGTCGCCTTCACCCTCCGCGAGCGCACGGCGCAGTTCGTCCAACGTGGGGCGAGCCGCGGTCGTCATAAGACGAGGCCGACCGTCCGCGCGAGGATTTCGCCGTCGATGAGCGCGTGGAGCGTGTCGGCGGCGCGCTTGACCGGCGAGAGGTGTTCGGCCTCGAAGCCGGGCGGCTCGGGTTCGTCGCCGCGCACGACCCGCACGCACGACACGACGCCGCGACACTCCCCCAGGAAGTAAAGCGGCACGGCGATCATCGTGACGATGCGAATTTTGAGGGCCTCCTCCACGGTCCGGTCCATGCCGGTGCGGTCTCCATTCATCACGAAGGGCTGTTCGTTGGCGAAGACCATGCTCACGAGTCCCTTGTCGAGCCTCTGGCGATAGCGGCGCAGAGCCTCCGCATCCGGGCCGTTGTTGAGACCGACGGTCAGCCACCCGTTCGCACGATCCACGAGCCAGACCGATCCCTCGTGCGCGTCCACGAGCGCGAAGGCATCAAGCAGCAGCGCCCTCGCCAAAGGGGTGAGCACGTCGGGGAAGTTGTCCGCGTTGATGAGCCCGGCGATCTGCGCGAGCCGCGCCTGGAGGCCGGCGTTGAGCGGTTCGAGGCGGGGGTCGGGCAGGATGTTCAGGCGGGGCATAAACTTTAGGGCTGGCCGTTCTTGCCGTTGTAGGCGGACTTGCCGCGCAGGCTCTTGACCGTCTCGCTCAGATAACCAACGAGCGCAGGGTCCGCCTGAAGCTGACGGATGAGGTCCTCGTGCTCGGTGGGAGACAATTCGCCGTGCGCGAAGGCCACCACCTTGGCGCGCAGGACGGGATCGGGCGGTTCGAGGCTGTGACCCGCGACCTGGGGCGCGAACTGTTCGAGAAACTCGAAGATAGCGGCGAAAGATTCGTTCATGGAAGAGGCCTCGCTGGCCCGCGCAAAATTACGCGGGAGGAACGCACGCACACGCGCGTTTTGCAAAGAAGTCGCCGCGCTGAGGCCGCAGAAATCTACGGCGTGCCGAAGAGCGACCCGCGGCAGTTGGCGCACAGTTCGACAAGGTCTTCCCAGACGAGGTCCAGGGAGGGCTCGCGTCGGCGGACTTCCGCCAGTGTCAACTCTCGGATCTGGTCCTCGGCGTGGCTGGCCGTGCGGCTGACCTTCGATTCGTGCCAGCCCCACATGCGCGCGATCTCGCGGCCGGTCAGGCCATGCAGGTGCACCATCTTGAGCATGAGCAAGCCCGTCTGGTCGCATTGTTGCAGCGCGCTCGCCAGCGCCTCGCGCAGGAGCCGCACCAACTCCGCGTCCCGGGGCGGCGGGTCGTTGGCGATGCTCTCGGCCTCGCGGCGACGTGTGGACTCGCCGTCTCCGTCGTGCCCATGGCGGCCGGAGTCGTCGGCGTGGAACTTTGCTTTGCGGAAATGGTCGATGAGCCGGTTGGTCGCCACGCTGCTCAGCCAGCCGACCAGCGAGCTGCCCGCCTGCGGCTGCCAGCGGCGGAACTTGCCCATCACGCAGTCGCCCCACAGGTCGGTGAGGATTTCCTCGGCGTCCGTCTCCGAAGCCCCCCGGCGCAAAAGCCGCGCCTTGAGGTGGCCGTGGTGCTGGCCGCGCAGGGTGCGGATGGCGGGTTCATCGCCAGCGAGGGCGCGCTCCACGAGGACCACGTCGTCGTGGGTGTCGGCAGAGAGGGCGCTCATAGGAACACGGGACAGGAGAAAAGTTTACGATGAAGGAGGGTTTCCGCGTCAACGGAGATCGGCATTTCACCCTTCTCAATACACATGCGTAAAAATCTGCCGTTTCCGGTCAAAAAAAGTGTGACAATCTTCCGCGCCACGACCCTTGCGCGCCGATGGCCGCCCGTGCCATAAACACGGGACGAAGGCGGATTCCCATGAGCCTCAAGGACATCGACGAATTAGAGGAGCGTTTGGCGGCGGGCGACCTGACCGTGCGCGACCTCTACGGCGCATGGGAACAGCGCCTGCCCGTTCCTGACCCTGCCGCGAGCAAGAACTCTGGCGCCGCGCCCGAGTCCGCCGCACGGCAGATCGACTGGATGCGGCGCGACGTGCGGCTGGTGGCGCGGTTCACCCGTTGCGCGCTGGACAAGGAGGAGTTTCTCCTCGTCTGCGACTGCGCGCGGGAAGCTCTGCGCCTGTGGGACCGCGTCGGCGACGAGGACCGCCTTGAACTCGTCCGCGTGCGCATGCACTACGCCGCGGCCCTTGCCCGGCTCGGCTACACCCGACGCGCCCGCAACGAACTCGAACCCTGCGTGGCCGACTCCTTCCATCCGCACCTGGGCCGCCGGCTGAGAACAGATGGCCTGCTGCAACTCGGCAACATCCTGCGTCAGGAGTCCCGCTACGCCGCCGGCCGCGCCGCGCGCACGGAGACCGCCGCACAGGCTTTGGAGTTCTACGAGCGCGCCCTCGCCGCCGACCCCGAACGCCTCACGGCTCTGTCGCGGATGGCGTCGGTGGCGTTCACGATCAGCGAACCCGACACTCCCCTGCGCGCCAAGGCCCGCGACTGGGCCGGGCTTGTCCTACAAAGAATCCGCGCGCTGGAAAACGACGGCGAGCCCGACTTCCGCACCACGACCCTGCGCGCCGAAGCCCATGGCGTGCTCGGCGACACGGAGGCCGCCGCCGCCAGCTACCGTGCGCTGGCGGACCTGCCCGCCGTGGACGTTTCCAAGCTTGCCGAGGTACGCTTCTGGTCGGGGTTCCTCGCGGAGGCGCTCGGGCTGGATGGCGCGTTCTTCAAGGGGGCTTTCCCGCCGTTGCAGATCGTTGTTTTCAGCGGCCACCTGCCAGACGGTCCCGGGCAGACGCCGCGCTTCCCGCCGTCCGCCGTGCCGGCCGTGCGCGAGGCGATGGCGGCGGCGTTGGCAGCGCACGGCGTCCTCGTCGGCATGTCGAGCGCGGCGGCGGGCGCGGACCTCCTGTTCCTCGACGCGCTACGGGAG
>CAXTQD010000312.1:0-6478 GCA_964246175.1 uncultured Chthoniobacterales bacterium
GTGCTACGCTTTGAGGCGAGCGCGTTCGGCGGCAGCTTTCTCGCGCTGCGCCTGAAAATGCAGCGAGAGCGTCTCGGCCTCCTCCAGCCACTCCAGCTTTTCGCGGCACGTTTCGCGGCACGTTAGTAGCCGATCCGTCAGCCGATCAAACTCCCGGCTGCCTTCCGGCGTACCCCATTTCCAATCTGGGGCGATGGGTAGATTGGGAGGGGGCATCGTCCGCGTTTTGATTCTCCAATGTCGGTCAGGTCCTGCGGACGGCCGGCGGTGCGCTTCATCTCCAGCAGAGTATCTAATGCTGCCACGGGTGCCAACAGACCGGGGGCGATTTCCAGCTGGGCGGCACGCGGGAGTTCCACTTCGAAGGAAGACGGTTCGTAGAAAAATAAATCGACGGGCGTGCGGCGATGCGTGTCGCTCCACAATTTGAGAACGATCATGTTCTTTTCCTGCCGCCAACGCTCGCGGGTAGCAACGTCTGCGAACGCCTCGGGCTTCTCCGGAATTTGCATTTGGTAGCCGATGTTCATCAGGGCATGCAATCCTAATCCACCCCGGCATCATTGAGCGCGCGCGCACACAATGCTCTCCGCGCTGCGGACCTCCATGGGTCACATCTAGCGCAGCTTTCCCCCCACGGCACGCTCCAAATCGGCGCGGGCAATCCAGTAGTCGCGCCAGGCTTCGAGATAGGTGCGCTCGGCGGCGGCCTCGTTGGCCTTGGCAGTCAGGAGGTCGTACGCACCTTTGAGCATGGAGTTGTATTGTTCGAGCGTGAGCTTGAGCGCCTGCTGGCGCTGGGGCAGAACGGTGTCGCGTACGGACAGCGCCAACTCGCGGTTGGCGGCGACCTGCGCGCGGGCGGCGCGCACCTCGGAGTGGGCGTCCACGGTTTTCGCTTCCAGTTGCTGCCGGGCCTGGAGGACGCGCGCTTTCAGGGTAGCGATCTCGCCCTGGCCCTGGTTGAAGACGGGCAGTTCGAGGTCGAGCGAAGGGCCGGTGATGTGCTCGCCCTCGGGTTCGCGCTCGGTGTCGACGCCGACCGTGATCCCGGCGGGCAGGTAGCGCGTGCCGACCTTCAGGGCGAGGTTGCGCTCGGCGGCCGTGACCTCGGCGCGGGCGGCCTGGAGGTCGAGGCGCTGGCGGTCGGCCTGAGCGGCGAGGGTGGCGGAGGAGGGTTCCTTGCCCGGGATGGGCGGTAAGGAAGCGGCAGCGGTCCACGCGCGAGCCTGCGCGCCGTCGAGGCCCAGGAGGCGGTTGACGGCTTCGCGGTCGTTGAGGACCTGCGCGCGGGCCTGGGTCACGTCGAGGCGTGCCTGTGAAAGCGCGGCCTGCTGGTTGACGAGGTCGAGGTCGTTGACGTTGCCGGCCGCGTGCAGGCTGCGGGTGAAGTCGGCGGCGGCGGCGGTGGTCTCGGCGGTGAGTTCGAGCCGGCCGACGAGCTGTTTACGTGCCTGGTAGGTGTAGAACGCTCGCTGCGTGTCGGCGGCCACGCGCAGGGCTTCGTCGGCGGCGCGGGCCTCGACGGCGCGGAGCTGTTGGGCGGCGAGCTTCTTGCGCAGAGGGAGGAGCAGCGCGTTGAGGAAATCCTGCGCCACCGCGCCTTCCCAGTCCGTCAGGTACGACGAACGGTCCGGGAAACGCACGCTGGCGGTCAGGGTCGGGTTTTTGAGCAACCCGGCGCTGACGTACTCGCCCTGCGAAACACCCACCTCCGCGAACTCCGCCTGGAGCGCGCGGTTGTTGAGCAGAGCCACCTGCACGGCGCGCCCGGCGGAGAGCGGCCGACGCAGGAGCGCACGCGCGGCCTCGTCGGCCTGGGCTTCCTCCGGACCGCCGCGCCGCCACACGACGCGGTTCCTCTCTCCCAGGCGCGCCGTGATCGGGTCACGCACCCCGGCGTCGAACGCCCCCTGCGGGTCTTCCGCCGCGCAGCCCGCCAGGCACAGCAAGGCAGGGCAAACCGCGCGGACCAGCAGGCGGGCAAAACGGGCGGAGGCCATCGAGAGGCCGCCAGCCTGCGTGCGGGGAGGCCATTTGTAAACCAGAGAGAATCCGCGCAACCCGGCGCACCGGCACAGCCTTTGCTCCCTTCGGAGGACCTGCATGAACCCCACCGCCACGCCTGTCCGCTACGACTATCTCGACGCCCTGCGCGGCTGGGCGATCCTGGCCGTGTTGATGGTCCACGCCGCCACGCACACTGGGGTAGGGTACTTGGCGGGCGGGAACTTCGCCGTTGCCGGCAAGTACGGCGTGCAGCTTTTCTTCATGGTCAGCGCGTACACGATCTTTCTGACGCTCGACCGCGCCCGGTGGGTGGGGTGGTGGACCTGCCGAGAGTTCTTCGTGCGCCGGTTCTTCCGCGTCCTGCCGATGTTCTGGCTCGGCCTGGCGCTGTATGCCTTCGTGCCGGGCCGGGCGCCAGCGGATGTCCAAAGCCCGTTCACCGCCCTGGACTACGCCCTGACCGCCAGCCTTCAGCACGGTTGGTCGCCCCGGATCTGCAACGCCCTCGTGCCCGGCGGGTGGAGCATCGCCGCCGAAGGGGTGTTCTACCTCGTCGCGCCGTTGTGCTTCCGCCTGGTGCGGACCTGGCAGGCCGCGGTGTGGCTGCTGTTGGGTTCGCTGGCGCTGAGCGAGGCCGCCCTGGACAGCGTCGTCGCGCTCTGCCACGGCGGGCACCTCTTCGCGGGCGTTCCCGCCCCGGTGATGAGCGGCTACTATCGCTGCTGGCTTCCTACGCAGTTCCCGGCCTTCGCCTGCGGCATCCTGGCCTATCACCTCACCCGGCACCTGGAAGGGCAGCGCCCGGACCGGTCGACCGGGGCATTGCTGCTGGCAGTGGCGGCGCTGTGGACCTACACGGTCACCGACATCGGCAAGCACCGTTGGGTCGTCGAACCCACCTTCTTCGCGCTGGGCTTCCTGCCCCTGATCGTCGGGCTGAAAGCCTGGCCGGCGGCCGCCCTGGTCAATCCGGTGACGCAGTTCCTGGGCAAGGTCAGCTACAGCGCCTACCTGCTGCACTTCGCCGTGCTGGAAGCCGCGCTGAACTCCCTCGACACTTTCCTTGAACCCGAGTGGCAGGAAGGTCTGCCCGCGTTCGCACTGCTGTTCGTGGTCACGTTGCTGGGCACCGCGCCGCTGGCGTGGTTGGCCCATCGGTGCGTGGAACGCCCGTGCATCGAGCTGGGCGCGGGACTCATCCGCCGCTGGCGCAGGGCGGCCGACGCTGTTCCCACCGCGGCCGGCGTGCCGGGGGTAGCGGTGGCCGCGGGGCCTTGAGACCCGGACGGAAGCCCGCTCCGTACCGGGCCAGGTCCCGCGTTGGATGGCACCACGACGGCGACGACGCGTCAGCGTGGCATCGCTTCCCCGCCCGGCGGCAGGTGCGCGGCCTTCCAGTCCATCGCCTTGCGGATGCGTGCCCGGCCGCTGGGATGGTCGAAGAAGATGAACTCCTCCCACGGCCCGGGGTCCATCTTGCGGTATTCACCCAGCTTGATGGCCGACTGCGCCATGCCGTCGGGCTCGCGCGAGGTGTTGATGCCGAAGGAATCCGCTTCCGCTTCCGCCTCGCGGATGATGCTCTTAAACACCGGCGTGCCCAGTAGCCCGAAGATGGTGAGCACCACGATCAGCACCGGGAACGCCGCCGGGTCGGCGATACCCTCCACCCGCCAGCGGGTCCCGTAACGGCGCAGCAGCGCGTCGAACACGAGCTTCACGAAAAACGCGACGGCCAAGAATAGGACCGACAGTTCCAACAAGAGCTTGTAGACGTGGTTGAGCACGAAGTGACCCATCTCGTGCGCCATGACCTGCCGGATCTCAGGCAGCGAGCAGCGCTTGAGCAAGTTGTCGTTGAGAGCGATGCGCGCGACGCCGAACGCCCCGGACACGTTGGCGCTCACCTGAGTGGTTTGCCGGGAGGCGTCAAACTCGTAAACGTGCGCGGCCGGAATCTGGTTGGCGCGCGCCAACGCCAAGATCGGGTCGCGCCCCGCCGGGTCTTCAAGTGGTTTGTAGGTGTTGAAGAGCGGTTCGATGAAGACCGGCGCGAGCACGGTGCCGACGATCAGGAAGGCGATCAGCACCCCACTGCCCCACAGCCACCAGGTGCGCGGCGCGCGGCGGAAGACCGCGTAGAGCGCCGGGAGGAGCAGCGCATTAATGATGATCTGCACGAACAAGCCTTTGCGCTGGTCGGCGAACCAGCCGCCGAAGGTCTGGGTCGCCATGCCGTACTGGTGCTCTCGGAAGAAGTTCTCGTAGATCGAAAGCGGAAAAATCAGCGCGGAGAACACCCCCGTGAAGATCACCGCGTACAACGCGACCTGCAAAAATCGCACGCCCACCGCCCGCTCTGCCCAAGAACGCCACGCCGCCGACCAACCGGTGAAGAGCAGCAACAGGCACACGCCAACGGACAGGAGGGCATCCCACAAGATCAGCCAGTAGCCCCCCTCGAAGTAGGCGTCCGAACGCGCCTTGGCCTCCGGTGGAATCGTGGCGAGGTAGGCGCGGGTGGCGGCAGCGGGGTCGAGGTTCGGCCCTTGGGCCTCTGCCGGGATCGGCCCGAGCGGAGGCTGCTCGGCCCGAGCGGCGGGCGCGCCGCCCAGAGAGACGGCGAGCAGGAGCAGCAGCAGGATCAACCGGCGGACGAAGGTTGCGTGCATCCCGCCGTTGTAGCAGGCGGCGCGGTCCGGGCAACGATCAAAACTTGGCGATGAGCGCCACCCCGCCGATCATCAGCGCCGCGCCGAGCAGGCGCATGGGATGGGCGGCGTGCTGCTCGACGTTGAGCCAGCCGAAGTGGTCGATGGCGATGGAGGCGACCAGCGCCGCCGTCACGTTGAGGCCCGTATAGGGACCGGCCCCGACCTTGCCCACCAGCACGAGACCGGCGTACACGGCGACCGCGCCGATCAGGCCGGCTAGCGGCGCCCACCAGGGCATGTCGAGCACCTGCTGCACACTGGGCAGCGGCTTGTGGACCACCGCCACGGCGCACAGGAAGAAGCAGACGATCAAGCCAAAGGAAACCAGCGATGCCAGCCACGGATTGACCAAAGACTTGTAGAGCTGCGAGTTCATGGCGCTGCCCATGGCCTGGAGGATGCCGCCGACGATGATAAAGAGGTAAATACCCAGGTTCATGTGAGTTAGTTCAACAATGGTGTGGGGAACTACGGGCCGTGCGGAGAAGCTGGCCGGACGTTCACCGCCAGAGAATTGTAAAGGGCTGGTAAACCCGGCAGACCAGGGCGGCGCTAGAACGGCCGGCCCAAAAGGAAAAAGAGGTGGGTGATCGACGGGACTCGAACCCGCAACAGCCAGAATCACAATCTGGAGCTCTACCATTGAGCTACGACCACCATCCGAAATCCACCCTTCCGGGTGGACGGAAGCTCACCGTGCCATCGCGCTAGTCGAAACGCAAACGCGAATTGTTCCGTGGCCCTTCCCGCGGTATATTGTCGGCGATGAGCACCCTGCTCGTAGAATCCATCATCCCCAAGGTCCTCTCCGGCGAACGCATCACCGGTTCCGAGGCGCTCGAAATCTACCGCCACGCTGGGTCCGCCGACCTCGCGGCGCTCGCCGACGCCCGGCGCAACCAGGCCAAGGCGGCCTCCTACGACGGGAAGGGCAACGAGACGGTCACGTACATCATCGACCGCAACATCAACTACACGAACGTCTGCAACGTGTACTGCAAGTTTTGCGCGTTCTACCGCACCGAGAAGGACTCTGACCACTACGTCCTCTCCCTGGAGGAGATCGACCGCAAGCTGGACGAACTCACCGCCGTCGGCGGCATCCAGATCCTCATGCAGGGCGGCCACCACCCGAGGCTCGGCATCGACTGGTATCTGAACCTGCTCAGCCACATCCGGGAGAAGTACCCGCACATCAACATCCACGCCTTCAGCCCGCCGGAGTTCAACCACTTCGCGGAGGTGTTCAAGATGCCGATGCGCGAGGTCATCACCCGGTTCAAGGAGGCTGGCCTTGGCTCAATCCCCGGCGGTGGCGGCGAAATCCTCGTCGACCGCGTGCGCAACCGCATCGCCCCGCTCAAGTGCGACAGCAACCATTGGCTCGAAGCGATGGCCATCGCGCACGAACTCGGGCTGAAGTCGAGCGCCACGATGATGTTCGGCCACGTCGAAACCGTGGAGGAGCGCATCGAGCATTTGCAGCGCCTGCGCGACCAGCAAGACGCGACGGGCGGGTTTTCGGCGTTCATCTGCTGGACGTTCCAGCCCGACAACACGCGGCTGAAGGCCAGCCCGGTCGGCACGGCCGAGTACCTGCGGATGCAGGCGCTCAGCCGGGTGTTCCTCGACAACTTCGAGAACGTCCAAAGCTCCTGGGTCACGCAGGGCCCGAAGATCGGTCAGGTGGCGCTCAAATACGGCGCGAACGACTTCGGCAGCGTGATGATGGAGGAAAACGTCGTCAGCAAGGC
>CAXTQD010000313.1:0-6463 GCA_964246175.1 uncultured Chthoniobacterales bacterium
GCCACCCCGATCAGCACGACCCTCAGCCCGCCGCCAGCGAGCTGGTGCGCTGGTACTGCACGATCACCAAGCATCCAGAGGCCGCGACCAGCGAGGAACGCTGGCTGCGTCGTCCTTCCTCCTCAACCAAGGAGGGCCACCAGCCATGAAGGGCGTCTCCGAAAGCCTGGTGGTCCAGCTCGACGGGCCGGCGAGCAAGCTGCTGCGCCGCTACATGAGCGGGAGACGTTTCCCGTGCGTGCACGGCGGCGCGGACCCGCGCGACGTGGCGAGTGCCGCCCTGGTCTACTTCCTCGCCGACACCCAGCAATCCACGGACCAGGAGTTGCGGGCCGCGACGAAGCGGCGCGAGCGGGCGGAAGGCTGCCCGGTGGTCCAGGCGTGTCCACCGGTGGCGGTGCCGGTGGCCAGCGGGATGCTCTATTCCATGCTGGCTAGCGCGCTCTACGACGCGGGCTTCGGCGGCAACGAGTGCATCGCCTCTGCGCGGGCGCGCCGGCTGACCCGCGCGAAGCGCCAGGGGCCAAGCAAACAGCCATCCAGGCAGGAGGGCGGCCGATGAAGCGCCAAGGCCCACGGCAGCCGCAGAAACCATCCCGCGCGGCTGCCGACATCGCCGTGCCCGGCCTGCCCACGCTGGCCAGCCTGCAAGCCGAACACCGGGAGAGGACGGCGCGCACCCGCAACCGTCGGCGGCCCCGCCAACCAAAGAAGGAGGACGCGTGAAGGCGGGCGTGCGCTTGGCAGTGGGTGACAAGGTGGTGCTCCACCCTTACTACCTGCCGAGCGAGACGCGCATGCGCCCGCGCCTCGTGCGTGGCCACGTGTACTGCCTGCGCCTGGTGGAGGAGAACGCCGCCGGCGGGCAGTACGTGCGGCTGGTGGGCCGCCGGTGCTTGTCCAAAGACCGGCAGCGGGAGGTCAGCTTCACCGCGGAGGCTTTCTGCCGCGTGGGTGCTGCTCCGTAGCGAGCTAGCGGTCCTGCCGTCCATCGGTCAACAGCCCGCCCTGGTCCGATCCCGGCGGCGGGCGATCCATCCCCCGAGGAGGATCGAAACGGCTTCCTCAAGCCTCCTCGCCGTCAGCTTCGAAAGCGGGTCAGCAGCCGTAGGGCGAGGACAGCCCGCCACGAGAACCCGTGCGGCGAGGCGGGAGCGTCCAGCAACCCAGGCTCCTGACCGCCAAAGTCCAGCCGCTCTTCGACAGCATCGTGGAAGCCCATCGGCTGACCGGTAAAAAGCCGCTGGTCTACCTTGATTTGCACGAGCAGCTCGATGTTGCGGTGGCGCGGGTCGGCGCACACCTTGGCGTAGAGAGCCTGTACGGCGGCGGCTTTGCCTTCGAGGCCGTGCAGAAACGCTCCCTGGTGGTGGATCAAGACGGAAGTGATGCCCTGGCGCTCGTTGCGCACCCGCGACCGCTCGACCATCTCGGCCAGCGACTCCGGGAAGAACGGAGCCGCTTGGATGCTGGCGTAGACCAGGTGGAAGAGCACGTTCACCTATTCGGCACGCCGGGCGGGAGTGATCCCCAAGAATCAGCGGAAGGGCACGAGCAGGGTTTGCGCGTCGACACGGTAGGCGTTCATAGAAGCAAAGTGCCAAAAAGTGCCAAGAGAATGAGCAAACATTTACTAATCTTGCGCATTCATGCGGAACTACGAATCTGCTGATTCTTCCGCGTTGCTCGCCCGTAAATCGCTGCAAACACCGTATTTCCCTGTGTTATAAGGGGATTGGGCAGAGCTGGATTCGAACCAGCGAAGGCGTAAGCCAGTGGATTTACAGTCCACCCCGTTTGGCCACTTCGGTATCTACCCTTTGCCAACGCCTCTACCCGCGGCACCGCCGGGGAGGGGCGAAAGAGACGGTTCCTATAGGGGAGGTTGCACCGCTTGGCAAGCGCCTCAGCGCAATTTTTTCGCGCTCAACGCACCTCGATGGATCGGATCGTCAGCTTTTCCAGAGGATAGTCGTTGGTGTCGCGTCCGCGCCGGCTGATCGAATCCAGAAATTCCAGCCCCTGCGTCACCTGCCCGAACACCGTGTAATCCTTGTCCAGCTCGGGCATCGCGCGCAGCACGATGTAGAACTGGCTGCCATTGGAGAGCCGCGCCGGGTTGAGCGTCGGTGGCAGCGCCGCCATCGCCACGGCGCCGCGCACGTGCTTGCGGCCGATCTCCGCCGCCAGCGTGTATCCGGGGCCGCCTGTGCCCGTGGCGGCGCGGTCCTTCTTTTTGCTGAGCGGGTCGCCGGCCTGCACGAGGGTTTCCGGGATGATGCGGTGGACCGCCATACCGTTGTAAAACTTCTTGGCCGCGAGGTTCTTGAAGTTCGCCACGGTCTGCGGCGCGTTCGCGTCGAAGAGGTCAATCGTCACGAGTTGATCCTCCTTCGTGTCGCCGACCTGGAAGTGGATGACCGCCTGCGACGCCCAAGCACCCGTCGTGGCCCAGCACACGAGGGCTACGGTCAACAGCCAGGGACGCAAAAGACGGCGGGGCAAAACGAGGGATGGAGTCATGGTTTTCATACGAAAGGCAGTGTGCAGACCTCCACTTGGCAGGGAGAGGTGTCGGGCGAGGTGGCAGCGAGCAGGGTGCCGGGCGCGGCAAACTCCCGCCGCACGTAGCCGAGCGCCACAAACTGCGCCCCGCCATGCCCGGCCGACGCCGCGGCGCTCGTGATCCGGCCGACTTCCTTGCCCGGCTGGCCGTCGTTGGCCGCGGGAAGGTGCAAGGTCATGTCGGCGAAAAGCGGCGAGGAGTCCGTCGCGCGCAGACCGCGCAACTGGCGGTTGACGTGGCCAACGCTCTTTACCCGCGAGACGATCTCCTGGCCGATGTAGCAGCCTTTGGCGTAGGAGACGGCACGTTCCTCGATGCCGGCCTCGGCGGGCATCGTGTTCTCGTCGAGTTCCGCGCCCCAGCGAGGTACCCCGGCGACGATCCGCCACGCCTCGGCGGCGTCCTCGTTAAGTTCGGTGAAGCCGGCGTGCAGGCAGTGGCGAACCGCCCCGTCGAGTTCCGGTGGGTAGAAAACATCCAGGCCCGGCCGGCCGTAGCGCAGCGACTCAACGGTCCACAACCCTGACCCGAGCGCCGCCAGCGCCGGGCGAACGGTGGGCAAGTGGCCGCCGCCCGCGTCCGCCGCGAAGTCGATCAGGTGTAGCAGCGAGAACGTGTCGGTCACATCCTCCAGCGTCACGTCGTCGGCGATGATATAACGCTCCAGCCGCGCCGCGAGTGCCTCGCGGAGTCCGGATTCAGCGTCTATCAGGAGGAAATCGCCCTTCGCGTGCACGAACGCATCCGCGCACAGCTTGCCCTTGATGGTCATCACGCCCGTGTAGACCGAGCGTTCGGCGTTGACCTGGCGCACGTCGTTGCTGACCTGGCCGTTGAGGAAGCGAGCGCGGTCCCCTCCGGCCAAGCGCAGTTTGGCGCGGTCGGAAAGATCCAGGTAGACGCTCTCGGTCGGTGGCGGGTAGTGCATGGCGGTTCAGCGTCCCTCGGTCGGGGCGGGTTTGAAGAGGTTGCGCAGGAATTGGAGCGTGCGCTTTTTGCTGGCGGCGGCGGTTTCCACATCGGCGGGGATGGACGGTCCGGCCGTGGGCTCCACCAATTGAACAACGGCCGGTTCGTCCTTCTTTTCTGCGGGCGGCGCGTCCGGGCGGGGAGGCAAGTCCAGGGCAGCCATTTCTGCGGCCGGTACGGGCACAGGTGGTTTGGTTTCCTCAATCACCGGCGGCTTGGCTCGCCCGGACACGAGCGGTTCAGTTTCCTCGATCACGGCCGGTTTCGGCTGCTCGGCGGCGAGTGGTTTGGCTTCTTCGGCCACTGGCGGCTTGTCCGTTGCCTCGGGCGGAGGTTCGACCGAAGCGGCGGGTGCGGCGTAAAGTTGCGCCACGACGCTGAAATCCTCCTCCGCCCAGCCGTTGTGCATCCCCATGCCGAGCACTTCGGCCGTCGTGTCGGTCACGGGCAGGGAAAGCTCGTACTTGTCGGCCAAGGTCTGGGCGAAGCGCACATCCTTGAGCATGTGCTTGAGCGAAAAGTTCGGCTCCGTGTTGGCGGCGATCATCGCCGGCAGCTTGAGGTCCGACGTGCCCGAGCGTGACGCGTTGTTTTCCAGCGCCTCGACCAGCCGCGACGCGTCGATGCCGGCCGCGCGCACCAGCGCGAGCGCCTCGGCGAGCGTCTGCACGGTGCTGGCGGTGACCATGTTCGTGGCGATTTTCAGCAGCGCCGCATCGCCTACGGCCCCGACGTGCAGGATGGCCTTGGAGGTCACATCTAGAATCGGACGAACCTCTTCCAGCGCCGGCTTGGACCCGCCAACGTAGTAGACCAACTGGCGGTTCTGCGCGGCGGTCTTGCTCCCGGTGAACGGCGCGTCCAGATACCGTGCTCCCTGACCCTCGACAACCTTCGCCGCCTCGCGGGCCGCTTCGGGCGACACCGTTGCGTGACACAGCACGACGTGCCGGGGCCGCAACGCCGCCGCCACCGTGCGCGTGACCTCCGCCAGCGCCGCGTCATCGCTGACGAAGAGTTGGATCGCGTCGCACAGGTCGGCGACCTCCACAACGGAACCGAGGAAGTTCGGCGCGGCGCGCGGCGTGCGGCTCCAGACGTACACCTGGTGGCCGGCCGAACGCAGGTTGGCCGCCACCCGGGTGCCAATGATGCCCAGGCCGATGACCCCGACCTTGCCGCGCGCTTTCTTGGGTGCTGTCGCCATCCTTGAGGAAAGAAGTACGTTCAGCCTTTAAGCCGGTGCGGGCGTGGAAGTAAACTCGAATCTCTGCGCCCGGGCGTTCCGCTTCAGGGCGTGGGCGAAGCGGCCGGGACCTCCGCGGGGTCGCGCAGATCCTCAGGGATCTCGATCTTGGCACCAGCGCGCAGCCGCTGCACGAGCCGGGCGGTAGCCTGCTGGCGCTTTTGTTCGCGCAGGTAGTTCAGGATGCGCGGGCGCGCCTCGTCGAGCGTGTCGGTGTGGGCCGGCTTGTGGTCGGTGACCTTGATGATGTGGTAGCCGAATTGCGTGCGTACTGGCGTGCTGATCTCGCCGGGCTTGAGCGCGAACGCCGCCGTGGCGAACTCTGGCATGACCGCGTCGCGCCCGAACAGGCCGAGGCTGCCGTGGTTCTTTTTGACCGTCGGATCATCGGAGTACTTAAGCGCCACATCGTCGAAGGGTTCACCCTTCTTGAGGTGGTCGGCGGCCTCGTTGGCGCGGTTCTCGGCCGTGAGCGCCTCCTCGGGCGGGGCGTCGCGGCGCACCTTGACGAGGATGTGGCTGGCGGCCACTTTCTCGGGTTCGTCGAACTTGTTGGGCGGGCCTTCCTGGTAGAATTTCTCGACCTCCGCTGGAGCGACCTCGATCTCGCCGGCGATCTGGCGGTCGATCCACTGTTCACGGGCGACCTCGTTCTGAATGTTGGTGCGGACCTGTTCGGGGGTCTGGTTGTTGCGCTTGAGGTCGGCGTCCAAGGCGGCAGCGTTCGGATACTGGCGGTGGAGAAGTTCGAGGCGGGCGTCCACGGTGGCGGGCGAGACCGTCTCGTTGGCGGCCTGGGCGGCGACGAGGCGGTCGATGACGAGGCTGCTGAGAGTCTGCTGGTAAGCGCGCTTCTGGTCGGCGACCGAAAGGGTTTTCAGCGAGCGGCCGCTGGCGTTGAGGAGAGCCTCGGTGATGCGCGTGAGTTCGGCTGGGTGGATGGCTTGGCCGTTCACGGTGGCGACAGGGTCGGGCAGGGCGTACTGCGGCAGCGGCGTCGGTGTGGGAGCGACGAGGGGCGAGGGGGAAGGAGTGGCCTTCGCCGGGGAAGGAGAGGGCTTGGGGCGTTGCGCGAACGCTCCGGCGGGCAGGAGGCCGGCGGCTAGGATCAACAAGGCGAGACGGAACAAATAGAGTCGCATGGGGCGGGAAGGATGGACAATGTGGCCCGGGAGGGATGGGATGCCAGCGGAATTTTCCCGGTGCGCGGGTGGCGTTCGCCGCCCTTGGTCCTGATGGCTCACAGAGCCGTTCCCCATCTCTCCTCTGTTCTGGAACGGTCCAAACAAAAGAAAACCTAGGGACCGGCTCGGAGAGCCATCCCTACCTTATGGACGAAAGGCCCCCAGCGCGTGGAACGCCGGGGGCCTGTGAAACCGTTCACGCTAGATCAGGAGCGGCGTCGGTCAGTTGTTGGGGTGCTGCTTGCGCTTGTCGTCGTCGTTGCCCTGCTGCTGCTGCTGCGGCTGCGGTTGTTGGCGCTGGGGCTGGGCTTCCTGGCGGCGTTGGCCTTGCTCCTGTTGGTGCTGAGCCTGCTCTTGTTGACGCTGCTGCTGTTGTTGCGCCTGCTCGGTCTGCTGATGCTGCTGGCGCTGCTCGGCCTGCTGCTGTTGCTGCTGTTGGCGGGCACCCTGCTCTTGCTGGCGTTGCGCCTGCTCGGTTTGCTGGCGTTGCTCACGCTG
>CAXTQD010000314.1:0-6428 GCA_964246175.1 uncultured Chthoniobacterales bacterium
ATGATCCCACAGCCCTGGAAACTTTCTCCCGCGGGCTGGATGTGGCGACGTACGAGTTCGAGAACATCCCTGTGGCCGCCTTGGAGATCGTCGAGCGCGCCTGCCCGGTGCGTCCGCGTCCGTCCGCGCTCGAAACCTGCCAGGACCGCGAACGCGAAAAAACCTTCCTCCACCGCCACGGCTTCCCGCACGCGGACTTCCGGATTGTGACGGGTCCGGAGGAACTCGCCACTGCCGTCGCGGCTCTAGGAACCCCGTGCGTCCTCAAGACGACCGGCGGCGGCTACGACGGCAAAGGCCAGCTCAAGATTACCGCCGACCTCGACCCCTCCGCGGCCTGGGCGCAGTGGAGCGGCGGCCAAGCGCGGCGCGGCGTGCTGGAAGCGTGGGTGGACTTCGACGCCGAGCTTTCCGTCATCTGCGCGCGCAACAGCCGGGGCGATCTGCTCCCTTTCCCCGCGTTCGAGAACGAGCACACCCGCCACATCCTCGACGTGACGATCTGCCCGGCGCGGTTCGACCCGGCGGTGTTGCGCGAGGCGGACGCGCTCGCCCGCGCGATCACGGAGGCGCTTGACGTGGAGGGACTTCTCGCCGTGGAAATGTTCCTGGCGCGCGACGGCCGGGTGCTGGTCAACGAACTCGCCCCGCGCCCGCACAACAGCGGCCACCTGACCTTCGACGCGAGCCTGACGAGCCAGTTCGAGCAGCACGCGCGGGCGGTGTGTGGGTTGCCGCTCGGTGGAGTCGAACTCCTGCGCCCCGCGGTGATGGTCAACCTGCTCGGCGATCTGTGGAGCGCCGACGGTCTGCGTGCGCCAGACTGGACGCCTGTGTTGGCCGAACCCACCGCCAAGCTCCACCTCTACGGCAAGGCCCGCGCCAAGCCGGGTCGCAAGATGGGGCACTTCTGCGTGCTGGCTGCGACGGTGGAAGAAGCGTTGGGAAAAACGCGCACGATCAAGGAGCGTCTGGATCACAGCGCCCTCCGGTGACAGACGGATTCTTTCTGCCCCTCTCCTCAAGCCACCATGAAAACACTGCTGCTGACCTTGCTGCTTCTCGCAGCCACTGGCGCGAACGCGCAGGAAGGCTGGCGCAACCAAGATGGGAGCGTGAAACCCGACACCGATTCGAGTAAGTCGGTGAACGACTTCGCCGGGATGGTCCTCATTACCTCAGATGCCGACTGGCAAAAGAAGTGGGACACTCCGGCCGAGACGACCCCGAACTTCAACGTGGCGAAAGAAGCGGAACGCGGTCAACGCCTCTTCGTGCTCATTTTCTTCGCCAACCCACAGACCGACGACGGCGGCGTGGTCAACGTGACCTGTGACATCGACGTGCTCGAACCTGACGGCACTTCACAGGCGCACCAAGCCGATGCCGTCTGCCTCAAAGGAGTCATGCCGGGTGACCGTCGCAACATGCGCTTGGCGGCTACCGTGATCGAATTCGTCGGCGACCCCGGAGATCCCACAGGAAAATGGACGGTGCGCATCTCCCTAAAAGACAACCAGCGCCATGTGACGATCCCGCTAAAATCCTCTTTCCTGCTGCGATAGGAAGAGGAAAGTCTCGCTAGACGGCAGTCCGCGGCCTTCAGGCGGTCGTCGCAATGGCTGCCGCCTTCTTGGCGAGGCGGCTCTTGCGACGGTTGGCGGCGTTCTTGTGGATCACCCCGCGCTTGACCGCCTTGTCCAACTCCGAGACGAGCACCGCTGCCGCCGCCTTGTCGCCGGACGCGGCGCGGGCCGTCTTCGCCTTGCCCTTGAGCGTGGTGAGCACGGTGCGGTTGCGGGCAGTGCGCTTGATCGTCTGGCGGGCGCGTTTGGCGGCAGATTTGGTGTTAGCCATGGCTTCGGAAAAGGAAAAGGGCCGCCAAGCTGCCGCGCGCTTGGTCCCCTGTCAACGGGTTTCTGCACGCTCTTCGTCCGGCAACGGCGGTGGCAGACCACCGGCCGGCCGCGGACGCCACCATGCGAACACCCCCGCCACCAGCGCGGACACCACCGTCGCCACCAGCAGAAAGATCGGCGTGTAAACCCGGTCCATCTGCGAAAGCTCCTGCGAGGCCCGCACGGCTACTGCCGGGTCGTCAGGCTGCATCCCCAACGCGTAGAAATGCTGGTACACGGCGATCACCCGCACCACGCTGGCGACCATCGCCAAGACACCAAAGGTGATCAGGAACGCGAGGGTCGGCCTCCACCAGAGTTTGTTCGGCACGGGAGGAAGGCGCTACAGGGAGTCGATGCCCGAGCGCCGGAGCCGGCGGGCGGCCTCTTCGTTCGCGGCGTTGTCGTTGGACACGGGCTGCGTTCCGGCCGGCGCGCCAACGGGCGGCCTGGCGTTCTGCTTGGCGCGCGCGTCGTTGGCGGCCTGCTTGGCGAGCATCTGCGAGGGTGCACCGGCCCACTCGGCCTTCGCCCCTGTCTTGGCGGCTGGCTTGGGCGCGGCAGCCACGGCGGCAGGCGCGGTGGTCACGGTGGTCTTCGTCACCACGGCGGCACCCGGCGCGGCGGGCGTGGTCGTCGCGGTGATTTTCGTCACCACGTTCGCAGCACCGGGCACGACGGGAGCCGTCGAGGTTGTGGTCGTCACCACGCTAGGGGGCGATCCGGTGGCGGCGGCCTCCGCGGAGGCGAGCGCGGCGGCCGGGTTCGCGGCGGCCGGAGAATCCGGCGGCGAGGTGAGGATATTCGAGGCGATGGCCTGATTCTGCGTGGAGTCGATGATCTGCACGCGTGCGCCCACCTTCACGGCGTCGAAGAGCGTGATCACATCGCGCGAACGCATCCGGATGCAACCGTAGCTCGTCGGCCGGCCGATGTTGCGCTCCTCGGGCGTACCGTGGATGTAGATGCCGCGTGAGAACGCCTGCTGGTTCCCCGTTTCTAACCCCTTCAAGGCGAGGATGCGCGTGACGATGGCATCCCGTCCGGGTGCGTCGATGGCGACCACCTCACCCGTGCTCACCCGACCGTGGAACACCGTGCCAGACTTAGCCCCCGCACCGATTTTGGCCGCAACGGCGAGTTCGCCCGTGGGAGTCTCGTACGAACGGCTGCGGTCGCCGAGGCCGAACTTGGACGTGCTGATCGGGAAGGACTCGCGCGTGTGGTCTTCCTTCACCAGGGTCAGCTTCTGGTCCTTGACGCTGATGATGATCTGGTTGCGCGTGGCAGCCAGCGGCGGGGTGGTGGCACACCCGCCCAGCAGCAACAACGCAGCCATGGCGGGTAGAGAAAGCAGACGCAGAGAGCGCACCGGGGTGCGGGCAGCGTTGGGTTCCATCGAGGGTCTAGGAAGGAAGCAGGGGCAGAGCAGAATTCACACTGGCGGGGGCGGAACGGTCTTATGACACCAGATTCCGGGAAAAGTTCAGCCACAAAATGCGGCCTTTGGCAAGAAAACTCGCCGGGCGTTTCAGGCCGCCGCAGCTTCCACCGCGCGCGGACGTTCGGGCAGCCACTGGGCCAGCGAACAAAACGCCACGTAGCAAAAGCCCAGTTGGAAGAAGATCAAAAACGGCAAGCTCGTGAACTCTCCCCGGACCGCCGCGTTGTAGACGAACCAAGTAAAATACACGGCGAAGGCAAGTTCTAAAAGTGGCAGGAGCGAGCGCATCGGCAGGTAGCGGCTCGCGCGCCAGGCGTGCTGCGAAGCGCGGGTGGCCGGGCGGTCGCCGATGCCGTACTTGGGCGTGCGCACAAAGGCGCTCGACCGGTTGAAGATCGCTTCCAGCACGGCCTTGGCGTTGTTGAGCGACAAGCCGATGCCCAGGGCGATGAGCGCGGGCAAAAGGAGCATCTCCCGCATCCAGGTACGCGGGTGGAGTTCACGCTGGGCGCAGAGGTAGAACACCGCCACCGAGAGACTCGCGGCCATGAACACCGGCACGTCGAAGAGCCACACCCGCGACCAGCCGGTCCAGCCGTGGCTGCCGGCCTGGAGTAGCACGCACAAGCAGGCCAGGAGCAGGTAGCAGAAGTTGCTGGTGAGGTGGAGCGTTGCCTCCAGTTTGATCGTCCACGGCAGATCCGAGCGCAGGATGCGCGGGAGGATTTTCTTGCAGGTCTGGATCGAGCCCTTCGTCCAGCGGTGCTGCTGGCTCTTGAAGCCGTTCATGTCCACGGGCAGCTCGGCGGGCGTGACCACGTCCGAGAGGAACACGAAGCGCCAGCCAGCCAACTGCGCGCGGTAGGACAAGTCGAGGTCTTCGGTGAGCGTGTCGTGCTGCCAGCCGCCGCTTTGTTCAATGCAGGATTTCCGCCACAGCCCGGCGGTGCCGTTGAAGTTGAAGAACCGGCCCGAGCGCGAGCGGGCGGTTTGTTCGAGCAACAGGTGGCCGTCGAGGAACATCGCCTGCACGCGGGTCAGCAGCGAGTAGGCACGGTTGAGGTGACCCCAACGCGTCTGGATCATCCCGACGCCGGGGTCGGTGAAGAAGTGGACCGTCTTGTGGAGGATATCCGGTGCGGGCAGGAAATCGGCGTCGAGGATGAAGATAAACTCCCCCGTCGCCCGCGCCATGCCAGCCTCCAGTGCGCCGGCCTTGAACCCGGTGCGATCGGTGCGATGAAGGTGGACAACGTTCAGGCCCGCCGCTTGCAGGCGTGCAACCTCCCGGGCAACGACCTCGCGAGTGTCGTCGGTGGAGTCATCGAGCACCTGGACCTCCAGCCGTTCGCGCGGGTAGTCGAGGGCGCTGACCGCGCGCAGCAGCCGCTCGGCAACGTACCGCTCATTATAGATGGGCAACTGCACCGTGACCGTGGGCAGTTCGTCGAAGCGCGCCACCGGTTGCGGGACGCGGCGGCGGTTCTTCAAAAACAGGTAGATAATGGCCCAACGATGGACCCCGTACGCCGAAAACCCCACGAGAACCGCGAAGTAACAAAACGACCACAGAGGATTGCCAAAAAGACCGGACATAGCGAATGGAGCAAGAAAAAGGGAAAATGAGGCATCCCTCTGGATTTCCGGCGCAAATGATGGCTCTTTCTCCCCGACCGTCAAGAGCAAACCGGCCGGTGGTCCGCCCGGGACGCGGGTTAGGCCGCGGGTGGTCAGGCCGCCCATGCCAGTTGTGAAAGAGTCACTCGCCAGATACGTCACCAGACACCGGCTGCGGCCGTGGCATCTGGCGTTTTGCGTGCTGTTGGTCGGCTGGGTGCCATCGCTTTTGCTGGCCTACTATTCGCAGCGCGTGCTCGGCCGGACCTTGGAAAACAAGATCATGGACGACGCGCAGGAACTCGTCGGCAGCCTTGCGCAGCACGTCGAGACCGAGTTGGACCGCGCCGGTGAGACGGTCGATTACTACCGCACCCTGCCCGGCACGGCAAACTACCTCTCGCCCCCGGTCGCTCCGCCGGCTGCCCCTGCTTTGGCCAGTCCGGTTCCAGCCACGAGCCCTCCGCCCCGGCGCGGGAATAACAACGCTCCCCGCGCCGTCACCGTCCTCCCGGCCGCGTCGCCCACGCCGATCCCGGTGGCTCCCGCCGTCGCGGCGCCAATGTCCGCCATGCCCTCGGCCCAAGAGTGGCTCGCCGGAGTCTTTTACCCGCAGGTCAACCGGATCGACGGCATGTTCCTAGCTGACACGAGTGGCCGCGTCATTGCCTCCTTGCCGCCGCCGCTGCGCGACCAGCCAGCCCCCGATCTTGCCAATGCCCCGTGGCGCGATGCCGCCGAACACGCCGCCGCTATCGACCCGAGCGCCGCTGGCCCGGGCTTCCGCGTTTCCGCCGCCTACCCACGCGCTTCCGACGGCCGACTGGTCGTCAGCGTCGTGGCCGCCGTGCGCGACAAGGGCGGCGCAAATCTCCTCGGTTACCTCGGCGCGGATATCCTCGTCGAACGCCTCGGCCGGCGGCTGCTCGCCATTGAGCACGGCACGGGCATGAACACTCACTTCCAGCTCATCGACGGCACGGGCCGGCCGCTCTTCACCCGCGAACTCGACGCCCGCAAGCTTGCCGACCCGCCCGCCGACCCGGCGCTCCTGCGTATCTACCGCCATGACCAGCGCGGCGTGCAGGAGATCGACGGCACGCTGCACGTCTTCACCACCATTGAGCCGACGGGCTGGATCGCCGTCGTCGAGCGTCCCGCCGATCTGCTCCTGCGCCCGGTCCACGACCTCCTGCGACGCACGCTGTTCCTAGTCGGCTGGCTGGTCGTCGGCACGCTGTTCGCCGCCGTGATGATCGCATCCTTCCACCGAAGGCAACTCCTGAGCAGCCTGCGCACGCAGCGGGAACAAATCTTCAGCGAGAAGATCCTCGCCAACATGCCCGTGGGCATCGCGCTCGTGGACCCGGCGGGCGAGCGGTTTCTGCACGTCAACAGCACCTTCGCGGAGATCGTGCGCTCCCTCGGCCACCTGCCGCGCGAGGCCGAGGTGGCGGCGGCGAACTTCT
>CAXTQD010000315.1:0-3555 GCA_964246175.1 uncultured Chthoniobacterales bacterium
GCAATGGACGGCGCGGCAGAACGAACCACCGCCGGACGGGCTCCGGGGGTGCTCGGGGGCGGCGGGTTGATGGGCCGCGGCGTGATGACCGGCGGAGCGGCGAGTTTCGTGGTCTTGGTGTTTTCCCGCTTCGCTTCCGCGGGCGCGGGTGGCGCGGAACCCAAGGTTGGACGGGCCGGCAGGTTGATCCGCACCGTTTCCTTTTTGACCGGCGTGCCCACCGACTCACCGACGGTCGGCCGCGGTGGCAGCGTGATGCGCACGGTCTCCTTCTTGGGTTCGTTGTCGCTCGGCATAAAGGGAGGAACGGAGTGGAAAGCAGCCCTCAGGAGAGAAGGGGGGGCCACCCCGGGGGAATTTGTAGAGTGAGGTTCCGTGCGGATGCTTGTCAACGTCTTTGACTGACCCACATGAGCATTTTCCTGAGAGGCAATCCCTTGGTAAATACCCCGTACATACTTGCCTCTCGCCGCCGGGTGCAAGAAACGATTCCCTTCCTCTGGGCCTCAGCGCCTGAATTCTCGCTCGAAGAACATCCGCATCTCGCCGTATGCGGCCTCGGCGGCCTGCGCGTTGTAAGCCGTTGGCTTGGCGGGATCGTTACCCGCTTCAGGGTTGGTAAAGGCATGGACCGCGCCTGGGTAAGCGATGATCTTGTAGGGCACCTTCGCCGCGTCCATCTCGGCCTTGAAGCCGTCCACCTCCGCTGGCGGCACGAGCGGGTCGTCCGCACCGTGGAGGACGAGGATCTCGTTGGCCTTGACCTGCCCGGGCTTGGCCGGCGCGGAGGTCTTCAGACTGCCGTGAAAGGTGACCACCGCGCGCACGTCGGCGCCGGAGCGGGCGAGTTCGAGCACGGTCGCCCCGCCGAAGCAGAACCCGATGGCCCCGATCCGTTCGGGGTCTACGCCGGGCTGCTTGAGAAGTTCTTCCAGGGCGGCCGACGCGCGGGTGCGGAACAGCGCCGAGTCCTTGTAGAACGGCGTGGCGAGTTTGCCCGCTTCCTCGGGGTTCTTGGCGTGGATGCCTTGCCCGTACATGTCCAGGGCAAGCGCGACGTAGCCGAGCTTGGCCAACTGTTCGGTGCGCTCGCGCACGAACGGGCCAAACCCCGTCCAATCGTGGGCCACGAGCACGCCGGGCACCTTGCCCGTGAGATGGACGGGGCGCGACACGTAGCCCTCGAAGGTTTTGTCGCCCAATTGGTAGGTGACGGGTTCGGTGGTGATCTCAGGGTCGGCGGCGCGCATGATGAGAGGAAGGACGAGAGCGGCGAGCAGGAGGGGCAGGCGGCGGGAGAGCATAGGGGCAGGCTAAAGGCAAAAAGCGAAACGCAAAAGCCTGGAAAGGCATGGAAACGGGTTTGTGAAGTACCCTGGGACGTTTCATCCTTCGGAGAATGTCCGTGTTCGCCATCGCCGCCATGACTCGCCGTGGGCGCGTCATCGGACGGGCGGGGCGGACTCCGTGGCATCTGCCCGAGGAGATGCGCTGGTTCCGGGAAGCCACCGCCGGTGCGGCGGTGCTGATGGGGCGCAAGACCTTCGAATCCATCGGCCGCCCGCTGCCGGGCCGGCTCAACCTCGTCGCCACGCGCGGACCGCTGGTAGAGGGAACCGATGTGCAGACCGTGCCCGACCTGGCGGCGTTCCGACCGGACTTGTACGCGCCGCGACCAGTGTGGGTCATCGGCGGGCAGGCAGTGTTCGCACAGACTCTGAAGCTTTGCGTGGCGGTGTACCTGTCGCTCGTGGACGTGGAGGTGGACGGCGGCGATGCGTTCTTCCCGGCGTTCGAGGAGGATTTTCCGTGTGCGGAGACAATCCGTCGCGGTGTAGGTTTCGAGGTGGTGCGATTCTTGCGGCGAAGAGAGGATGCTATTGGCTTGAACATTCCCCGATGAACTTTCGATTTTGAGGTCGCAAATCCGAACATGCGCTCCAGTTTTTGCATTTTGCTCCTGTTTTTGGCGGGTGCCTTGTGGCCACGCGTTGTGTGGGGCGTCGACCCTTTGGTGGACTCGGCCGTCACGTCGCTCTCGCAGTTGACCGACCCGCACCGCCTGGAAACACTCTCCGACGAGACCTTCCGCTCGCAGCTCGGCCCGGCGCTGGGTTGGCTGCACGTTGCCCGGCGGCGCGACGTGGCTCCGGAGGCGGTCATCGCGCGGGCGTTCGCGGCCAACGGTCTTATCGGCGAACGTGCCCGGCTCACCCGCGAAGCCCTCTTGCGCAATCTCGCCCGCGCCGATTCCTGGGAACTGTTCACCCGCGACGACAGCGCGCTGGCGCTCTCGCTCGGGCGGCCGGCGACGATTTCGACCGGCATCCACCGCGGCCACCTCGCACAGGCAGCGCTCATCGTGCCCGAGGGGATGACCTCGCACGACCGGCGGGAGTTCGCTTGCCTCGTGCTGCGCGCCGACGACGAGATGCCCTACGTGCCACCGCGCCGCCGCGCTCGCCTACCCGGCGACATGCTCGCGCACCGCAGTGCGCCTGTTCCCCAGCCGCGGCCGGTGGCGCGGGTGACGGCGTTCGACGCGGTGCCGATCTCCTACGATGAACCGCTGCCGGAGCGGTGAACGAGGCGAGTTTCTAGGAGGTAAACAGCGACGGCTCGTCGGGCGCATGGTGCCGGGCGTCGAGGTCGCGCAGCAACTGGCGCTCCTGCCAGCGTTGTCGGGCCAGCAACCCGAGACAGACAGCCAACGCGAAGAACAGGGCCTTCAACGACGTAGGCCGCCACCAGGTCGAACCCGGGGCGGTGAGGACGTTCACCTCCGGCGAGGGTGGAGCCAAGCGGCCGGCGGTGTCCACGGACACCACGCGCAGGGTCAGCGGTTCGCCGGGGACCAGGCCGCGCACGGTGGCCACCACCTCGTTGGCGTGGACGCGGAAGTCTACCCGTTCGCACAACCGCCAGTCGACGCGCACGCCGCCGAGTTCGCTTTCGTCGCGGGCAAAGGAGCGTCGCTCGACGCGGTAGGCGCGCGGCAGCGGCACGGGTGGCTTCCAAGCGAGTTCGACGGAGGCGGACCCGGCCGCGCGCACCTCGACGGCAGCCACGGCGGCCTCGTTGACGGAAAATGCTCCAGGGTCCGCCGTGCCGGGAAGATCGTGCGGCGCGGCGTCCGCGGCGGCCAGCGGCGCGGGTGACGGCGGGGCGGCGGCAACAACAGGCACAATGGCGGGTGCAACCGACGCCGCGGCCACCGGACCAGGGGTCGGGGCGTCGGAGGGTAACACGGCGGCCAAGCCTGTGCCCACCAGACGCACGACGCAGCCGGCCGTGCGGTCGCCGCCCTCCACCGGGACACGCAGGGTCTCGGCGAACGACCCTTCTTTCTCCGGCCGGAACACCAGCCGGAACGCCTGCCGCGCCCCGTGCCCGAGTCCGTAGGCCGGGTCGCCCTCGACAATCCACGGCGCGGGGGGTTCGAGCCGGCCGCTGGCGAGGCCGCCGCCGCGGTTCTCCAGCGTGAGTGTCACCCCTGTGGACCGGCCGCCCTCCCCCCCGCCCCCGGCCCGGGCGGCGGGCCGCGGGGGGCGGCGG
>CAXTQD010000315.1:3565-6404 GCA_964246175.1 uncultured Chthoniobacterales bacterium
GACCTCCACCGCGCCGAAGTCCAGGTCGGCCGGAGTCGCCGCAAGGTCCGGAGCATTGGCCAAGGCGGGCGCAGAAGCGGCGGGCGGGGCGGAGTCGGAAATTTCGAGGTCTACCGTCGCGGCGGCGGACACCGGCGTACCCGGAGCCTGCGCGGCGAACGCGAAGGTGTCACGCCCGGGGCCATTGGCGGCGCGGTGGACGTACATCACGGCCACCCGGGACTGGTCCAGCCGCCGCGGCGTGCCCTCGAACGCCCCGTGCGCCGGCGGGGTGCGCAGCAGAAAATCGACCGTGCGTCCCAGCGCCCCGGTAGCCTGGAGGATCACCTCCGCGCGTCCGCCCGGTTCTAGGCGCACGCTCGTGGCCAGCGGAGTGGGCGGTGGAGAGAGACGCTGGGAGAGTTTCTGCAGTTCGCGCTCGCCACGCGTGTGGCCTTTGGCGGGAAGTTGGATGTCCCCAAAGGCAGAAGACAGGAGGCAAAAGGAAAAAATCCAGCCGCAGAGAACCGCCAGTGGAAGGAGGGCGGCCGACTTCCTGCTCTGCACTTTTGCCTTTTGCATTTTGCCTTTTGCCTTTTGCCTTTTATCATGGTCCACATCCGCCGTCCATCCATGAGCCTGTTTACCCGGTCCCGCCTCCACCCCGTCGTCGCGCTGGCCTTGGGGATTTGCCTCGCGGCGACGCCGGCCCTGGCGCAACGCCCCATGCCCACGCCGCTGCCCACGCCGACGCCGCGGCAGGGTGGATTTTTTCTCTTCCGCTCCTCGCAGAAGCCGGCGGCGGCCCTCATCAACCCCACGCAGTCCCCGGCCGTCATCGACCGCGCCACCTATGACCAGGTCACCCCGGAGAACGCGCACGTCATCGTCTCGCTCGGCCGGCAGCGCGCCTACCTGATGGCCGGTGACGCCGTCGCCATCGATTCACCCGTGTCCAGCGGACGCGCCGGGCACTCGACGCCCACGGGGACCTTCCACATCATGGAGAAAGACCGCTCCCACCTGTCCAACATCTACGGCAACTACGTGGACCGCAACGGCCTGGTAGTGCGCAGCGGCATCTCCGCCAAGATCGACGCCGCGCCCGCCGGCTGTCACTACGAGGGCGCGCCGATGCTGTGGTTTATGCGCCTGACGGGCGAGGGCGTGGGGATGCACGTGGGGATCTTGCCCGGCTACGCGGCTAGCCACGGGTGCGTGCGGATGCCCTCGGACATCGCGCCGATGTTCTACGAGAAGGTCAAGCTGGGCACCACGGTCGTGGTGCGGCCGGACTAGGTCTGGTGCTTTCAGCGCCCATCCAAAAAGCGGTCGCGCCGGGCGTGAGGGCAATAGCTGCATCCACCTTGGCCTCGGCCGACGAACTGCGGCGGGCGCGGGTGGAGAACGTTTGAGTGCAAAGCGTGCGTTTTGCGCTAGGTTGCGCCGTGCAGTCAGACCCATTCCCGCCCGGGGAAAACGAAGAAACGCCGCCCGTCACGCAGGTTCAGCCGCCCACGCCCGACCCGACCATCAACGAGGCGGTCCGGCAGTTGGTCAAACAATGGGGCTACGACCATTCGCCCGAGTTGATCGAGGAGATGGTCGGCACCGTGCTCAAGATGGCGCAGGACCGCATGAGCGTCGCGGACCTGAAGATGTACAACCGCTCGCTCAAGGAGTTGCGCTACGCCGCGCGGCTTTTCGCCAAGTACCGGCCGTTCCGCAAGGTGTCGATCTTCGGCAGCGCGCGCACGAACCCCGAGGCGCCCGAGGCCAAGGCGGCGGAGCACTACGCGCACCGTATGAGCGAGGAAGGGTTCATGACGATCACCGGCGGCGGCGATGGGATCATGGGCGCGGCGCAGCGGGGCGCGGGGGCCGAGCATTCCTTCGGGCTGAACATCCGCCTGCCGTTCGAGCAGGGTGCCAACCTCACGATCAACGGCGACCCGAAGCTCATCAATTTCAACTACTTCTTTACCCGCAAGCTCAACTTCGTGAAGGAGAGCCACGCCATCGCGCTGTTCCCGGGAGGGTTCGGCACGATGGACGAGGGGTTCGAGGTGCTCACTTTGCTCCAGACCGGTAAGGCGAAGATGATCCCCGTCGTGCTCGTCGATGAACCGAACGGCCACTACTGGGAAACGTGGGACCAATTCATGCGCGGCCACTTGCTCAAGCTGGGGCTCATTTCGGAGGAAGATTTCTCGCTGTTCCGGCTGACACGCGACGTGGAGGAAGCCGTGGCGGAGACCGTCGGTTTTTACAAGGTCTACCAATCGAGCCGCTACGTGGGCCAGCAGATGATCATCCGGTTGGCGCGCAAGTTGACGGATGCAACGGTGGAGGAACTCAACGACCAGTTCGGCGACCTTTTGCGCAGCGGACGGTTCGTGCAGGGCACGGCGTTGCGCCAAGAGAAGAACGAGCCCGAGTTGGCTGATTTGCCGCGGCTGATCTTCACGCCAAACCGGCGTAACTTCGGCCGGATGCGCCTGCTGATCGACGCCATCAACGCGAGCGAGCCGCCGACGGCTTAAGCGCTGTCGTTCGCGGCCGGCAGGCGCAGCGTTACTTCCAAGCCGCCCGTTGGTCGGTTGCGCGCGTCCACCGTACCGCCGCAGGCTTCCACGCACGACTTGACGATGCTCAAGCCCAACCCCACGCCGCCCGTGTCACGCGTGCGTGAGGCGTCCACGCGGTAGAACGCGTCAAAGATCCGCGGCAGTTCCTCCGCTGGTACACCCGGACCGCCGTCGACCACGCTGATCGCCACCGCGCCGTCGGCCGTCGGCGGCTCGGCGTGCACGAGGATCGGCCCGGCGTCGCCACCGTAGCGCAGGGCGTTGCGCAGGAG
>CAXTQD010000316.1:0-2600 GCA_964246175.1 uncultured Chthoniobacterales bacterium
CCTCAAGCCTGACGCCTCGACCTACAACTCCGACGGCAAAGACGTGACGGGCCGACCGTATCTGTTCGGCAAAAAGATCGAGGCGGGCGTGAAGGTCAACCCGGAGACGATCCAGGAGGTGGCCCCCGTCATCGACGACGCCGACGCGTACTGGGGCAAGTTCAAGCCGAAGGAAAGCGAGAGCGGCAACTGACGCCGCCGGGTCGGACTATGGGCGAGTTCGACGCGGTAAAAACGACGCCCAGTGGGCGCGGGTGGACGACGTAGACCCGTTCACGTACTGCTGGCGGGAACCGGACGGTGCCTGTCCGCCGGACGCCAGCGAGGACGACCTGGAAGCAGCCTTAGCCGCTTACGGTTGGGTGCGAACCGAGGGTTCCCCGAGCGGCACGAGCGCGGCGGCCGCGGGAGACCTGGCCACGCGCGGCCAAAGTGCTGTCGCGTTGGAGGCGGAGCCCCCGGAGCGGGCCGTGAACGCCGTCAACCTCGCGCTGGAAGCGATGCAGCGTGGGGAGGTCTAAGCAGGCAGCCGATCTCCTGGCCTACGCGGCTCTGTTCAGCCCACGATACTATTTTTCCGGGCCGAGTTGCCTGCGCCGCAACGGGAACACGACAGCGGCCGACGCGCTCAGCCACAGCCACGTTCCAATCGCGGGTGTACGATTACGTTTTCCGTTCGCAGGCTGCGCAGCCGGACATCGCGGCGGCATTAGATTTACCCTCTCCTCTGCCGCCCCGAGCAACGCACCACCAAAGCCGCGGATGGCGCGCTCCTTGGTCGACCCCGCCACGCGCAGCCTGGGAGAAGCCGACCCGGCAGGGTGATGAAGCGGTCTACCGCTCGTCGATAGGCGTGACCGTCAGTCCGACCGGCGTGCCGGTGTATTCGCTCAGCGGCCGGTAGAGACGGTTGTCGGAAAGCTGTTCGAGGATGTGCGCCGTCCAGCCCGCCGTGCGCGAGATGGCAAAGATTGGCGTGAACAAATCCGTCGGCAATCCTAACGAGTAGTACACGGTCGCCGAGTAGAAATCGACGTTGGCGTTGAGGTTCTTCTTTTCCTTGACCAGCTTGGCGATGCGCTCGCTCATGCGCACCCATTTGGGCTCGCCCAACTGCTCGGTGAGCTTGACCGCCATGTCCCGCAAGTGCGGTGCGCGGGGATCGAGCGTTTTGTAGACGCGGTGGCCCATGCCCATGATCTTTTTCTTCTGCGCGAACTGCTCCTCCACCCACGCGTCCACCTTGTCCTCGTCGCCGATCTCCTGGAGCATGTGGATGACCCCCTCATTCGCCCCGCCGTGCAGCGGTCCTTTAAGCGCGCCGATAGCCGCCGTGACGGCCGAGTACACATCCGTCAGCGTCGCTACGACCACACGCGCCGAGAACGTCGAGGCGTTCATGCCGTGGTCGGCGTGGAGTACGTAGGCGAGGTCAAGGGTCTTGGCGGCCTCGGCCGTGGGTTCCTCGCGGTTGAGGAGATACAGAAGGTGCGCCGCTTCGCCGAGGTCCGTGCGCACGGGCGGCAGGTCCTTGCCCTGGCGCGCACGGTGGAAGTAGCCCACGAGCACGCCCATCTTGGCCGTGAGCGAGAGGCAGCGCGCGTAGTTGGAATCCCGGTCGTAGCCCTTGTTCTCGTCGTAGAGCCCGAGCATGGACACCGCCGTGCGGATGACATCCATCGGATTCGCCGCTTTGGGTGCCGCCTTCAGGAACTCCACGACCTGCGCAGGCAACTCCCGGTGAGCACGCAACTCCTTGCTGAGCCCGTCCAGCTCGGCGCGGTTAGGCAGTCGTTCGTTCCAGAGCAGGTAAATGACTTCCTCGAACGTCACCTTGCCGGCCAGTTCGTTGATATCGTAGCCGGCGTAGATGAGCTGGCCTTTTTCGCCGAGCACGTCGCTCAGGCGGGTGGTGTTAGCGACGATGCCTTCGAGTCCTTTGGAGATCATGGGGAGAGTGGAATGTAAGCGAGGAACGCAAACCCGTGGCGAGCGCCCTGCACGCCCACGCACAACAACCTGCCGCCGGAACGACCGGCAAGCACCTTGTATCGTACTCGCCCGGCCCGGCGGCGGGGTCAAGGTCTGCTCAACCGCGGCAAAAAAGCCGCCTCAGACAGTGGAGCACCGCAAAGGGTGCGTTCAGACCCGGCGAACGCGGCGGTGCAGTCCCACAATCCCTAGCCCAACCGAGCCCAGTCCCACCAGCGCCCACGTCCCCGCTCGGGCACCTGGTTGGTGATGAAGAACGGCCCGCTCAGACCGGTGAGGAAATTGGCGTTGACCGCCGTGCCCGTCAACGCGCTGTACGCGCCGACCGTGGTGCCGCTGCCGCTGGTGCCGCCGTTGCTGACGAGCAGAGTGGTGCCCGACAGGTACAAGCCCGTGGGACCGTTGAGGCCGACGATGAAGTTGGCGTTGATAACCGCGCCCGTGGCGGCGTTGTACTCCCCACCCGATTGTCGCTGGAGTCGGCGACGAAGAGGAAGTTACCCAGCACCGCCAAGCCAAAAGGGTTGCTCAGGCCCGTGGGCGAGGTGAAACCGGCCACGGCCTGACCGGTCGTGGCGCTGTAGAGGCCGACCGCGTTGCTGCCCCGG
>CAXTQD010000316.1:2610-6335 GCA_964246175.1 uncultured Chthoniobacterales bacterium
GGACACGTAGACTCCATTAGCCGCGGTCAGGACAGCCTGCGGGCTGCTCAGCCCGGTGATGAAGGCGGCGTTGACCGTCACCCCCGTAGCGGCGTTGTACTCGCCCACGGTGGCATTGCCGTAGTTGGCCACGAGCAGGTTGGAACCAGAAAGCGCCAAACCGAAGGGCTGGCTCAACCCGGAGACAAATGCGCTCCTGACCAACGCGCCGGTGGGGGCGTTGTACTCGTTGATCTGGCTGACGCCCAAACCCGTGGTGAACAGGTTGTTGCCCACGACCAGCACGCCGCCGGAGACGAAGGCGGAGTCGGTGAGGGCACCCGTCACCGCGTCGTAGGTGCTGAGCGAATTGTTACCGTAGTTAGTGACGTAGAGGGTCGCGGCGGGGTTGACGGTGGCGGCGTGTGCGGCCGGTAGGGCTGGGGCGAGGCAGGCGGCAGCGGCGCACAGAGCGTGGATCAGGATCAGCGCAGGTTGGAAGATGCTGCCAACGTTCTTCTACGAAGATGAACGCCGAGGTGGCAAGACTTCTCTTGCCCGGCCTGATCACAATTCCCAGGCTCTCCCGCACAACCAACCGCGGGCGCGCTAAACCTACAGGTGGGCGATGAGTGTCTCGGCCATGGTGGCGGGCGACTTGGCGACGGCGATGCCGGCTTTTTCGAGCGCGGCGATCTTGCCCTCGGCCGTGCCCTGCCCCCCGGAAACGATGGCTCCGGCGTGGCCCATCCGGCGGCCGGAAGGCGCGGTCGCCCCGGCGATGAAGGCGGCCACGGGCTTCTTGCAATGCTCGCCGATCCACGCAGCGGCCTCTTCTTCCGCGCTGCCGCCGATTTCGCCGATGAGGATGAACGCCTCCGTGTCCGGGTCGTCGTTGAAGAGCTTGACCGCGTCGAGGTGGCTCGTGCCGTTGATCGGGTCCCCGCCGATGCCGATGCACGTCGACTGACCGTAGCCGCGCGAGGTGAGTTGCCAGACAGCCTCGTAGGTCAACGTGCCTGAGCGCGAGAGGACGCCGATGTTGCCGGGCTTGTGGATGTAGCCGGGCATGATGCCGATCTTACACTGCTCGGGCGTGATGATGCCGGGGCAGTTGGGACCGATCAGGCGGACGTGGGGCTTGGACTTGAGAGATTCCTTGACGCGCATCATGTCCATGACCGGGATGCCCTCGGTGATGCAAACGATGAGTTCCACGCCGGCGTCGGCGGCCTCAAGGATACCGTCGGCGGCCCCGGGCGGCGGCACGAAGATCATCGTGGCGTTGCAGCCGGTCTGCGCGCGCGCCTCGGCCACGGTGTCGAAGACGGGGATCGTCTCGTCGAACCGTTCCCCGCCCCGGCCCGGGGTGACGCCGGCGACGACTTGGGTGCCATAGTCGCGGCAGCCCCGGGCGTGGAACGCGCCGGACTTGCCAGTGATGCCCTGCACGAGCAGGCGAGTGTTTTTATCGACGAGGACGGACATAAGGTTCGGGGGATGGAAGAAAGGTTATTGGACAAGGCCAACGGCGAAGTTCGGATTAAGTGGGTTCACGGCAGTGCGCCGTTCCAGCGGTAAGAAGACGAGGTCCATGTCTTCCATCGGAATCGCTCCAAGCAGCACCTGATCGCCAAGAACGACCGCGCCGACAAAACAGCCACGGTTGTCGAAGCGAACCTGCACCGGCCCCACGTAAGGGCAAAGCACACGCTTGCCGTCAGCGGTGGTGACTTCCTTATCCAACAGCTTCTCTAACTGGAGTTGGTTGGCGACATGCTGCGGGATGCAGAGGAACACCGCGCCAGAATCTGCCAGCGCCTCGACTTCCAGGGGTCGCAAAGATTCGAGCCTCGGGTTGACAAGGGTGATTTTAGCGGTGGCGAGGCCCATAGGTTCGATCAGTCGTTCCCACCCTCGCCATCCCGGCCCGGCCGGCGGCGTTCGATGAGGATCGTGTTCGGCTTCGTCAGGCTGGGGTGCGGCAGAAAACCCAGAAGCGTGCGGTGGGTCCTGATCTCGTAGCCCTCGCCGCGCCGGTCGCCGCCGCTGTCGGCCGATTCGCGCACGGCGGAAACGACCAGCGCGACCGGTGCGTCGGTGACGTTGGTTTCGAGCACCACGAAGCGTCCTTGCGCGTCGGCGTGCGTGCTGCCGAGGACCTCGTCGGTCGGTCGGCCGTCACCGTCCGCTTCCACGATTTCCACGAGGACACCGGGCACCGGGCCGCGGGTGGCGCGATACAGGACGCGGCCGGTGTAGCGGGGGTCTGCCCGGGGAGTCGCCGTCGCCACGCCAACAAGGCACAGCAGCAGCGCGAGGCCAAGGACCGCCAGCCTGGTCTGGCGAGGAGCGAGGTTCATGGGACGGTCATTTCGGGTGCAGCTTCTCCGTCAGGTAACGGACGGCGTCCGGCTGCTCTTCCGGGTAGAATCCGATCACGCCGGACTTGAACAGATTGTGCTCGGCGGCCTGGTTCTCCAGCGAGAGGAAGCCCAACGCCTTGTTGTCCGGCGTCGCGAAGAACAACACCACGTTCGGAGAGTCGCTTGCCTCCGTGGACGCGGCCACCTCCTTGATGGTGGTGGTGAGCACCTTGGCATCAGCCGGGTTCAACTGCACGGCCACCCCGGCCAGTTTGGCGTTCTCCGCCGGGGCGATGAGCGCGCAACTGGCCAATGCGCTGATTTTTAGCGCAGGCCTCTCCATCCCCAACGCGATGCGAGGCAAGGCTCCCGCGTCCTTGGCGGCGTACACATACAGGAACGGTGTCCCTTTGTCGGCGGCCGGGGTCGTTTGCGCTGGGCAGACAGGCACCAACGCCAGCAGCCCAAGCGCGCACAAAGCGAGCAGGAAAGATCTCATCCGGATCCGTTGGCATCAGGCCACCGTCGCTGCGGCACCCACGACCTTGACGGCCGCGTCGGTCAGGTCGTTGGCGGTGATGACGGGCAGGCCGCTTTCCTGGATGAGTTGCTTGCCGGCCTCGACGTTCGTGCCTTCCAGGCGCACGACGAGCGGCACGGGTAGGTTGACGGCCTTGACCGCGCCGATGATCCCGCGCGCGATGATGTCGCACTGCATGATGCCACCGAAGATGTTGACCAGGATCGCCTTCACGTTCTTGTCGGCGACGAGGATCTTGAACGCCTCAGTGACCTGCTGCTCGTTGGCACCACCACCCACGTCGAGGAAGTTCGCCGGGTTGCCGCCGTGGTACTTGATGATGTCCATCGTCGCCATGGCGAGGCCCGCACCGTTGACCAGACAGGCGATGTCGCCGTCCAGGCCGATGTAGTTCAGCCCGAACTTGCTCGCCTCCACCTCGCGCGGGTCTTCCTCGGCGGTGTCGCGCATCGCCGTGATGTCCTTGTGCCGGTAGAGGGCGTTGTCGTCGAAGTTGAACTTCGCGTCGAGCGCCAGGACCTTGTCGTCGGGCGTCAGCACGAGCGGATTGACCTCGACCATCGAGCAATCGCAGGCGGTGAAGAGTTTGAAGAGGTTCGAGATCACCTCGGCCGCCGGCTTGTTGAGCGCGCCGCCGAAGCCGAGGTGTTGCGCCACCTTGCGCGCCTGGTAGGGCTGCAACCCGAGCGCAGGATCGACGGGCTCGCGGAAAATCTTCTCCGGGGTATGCTCGGCGACGGATTCGATGTCCACGCCGCCTTCCGTGCTGGCGATGACCACCGGTGCGCCGCTGCCGCGGTCCATGAGGATGGCGAGGTAATATTCCTTCTTGATGTCCA
>CAXTQD010000317.1:0-5039 GCA_964246175.1 uncultured Chthoniobacterales bacterium
GTCCGGCCGTCCGGCACGTCCGGCGGCGCAGCGTCCGGACGCTCAGGCCACCCGCCGCGGCGAAGCACGTCCACGTCGAAGGCTCCGGCACGGCGTACGTCAGGTTGGTCTGGTTGGTGGACTGCGCGGCGGTCGGCGCATAGGTGTGGTCTCCCCGGGAGAACGTGTCCGCTTGGGCGTGAGGGGTAGGCAGGAGGGCGGCAAGGGTACAGGCTGCGCTGGCGAGGAGAGAGAAGTGGGTGACGGTGAGCAGGGGTGTCGTAGACGTGGACGCGCTGGTTTCCACACAGAGAAGGCAGGCGCCATGCCACGCACCGGCCCGACCACATCCGCGGTGAAACCCGGTCGCGTTTCCCGCTCCCGCTACAGGCCGCCAACGCTGCGCAAACGTTGGGCGGAGACGGGCTGCGTGGTGCCGAGTTCCTGCGCGAACACCGACACGCGAAACTCCTCCAGCAGCCACCGGAACGCCTCCCGCTGTGCGGGCGGCACGCGCGTTTCCCAATCCGCGAACGGTGCGAGTGCGCGGGCCTTTTCGGCGTCTTTGGCAGGGGCGAGGACGGCGCGTTCGGCGCGGACGGCGACCGTGCGCAGGTAGCGCGGCAGGTGAGCCATCTGTGCGGGCGGGGTACGCGCGGGGAAATCGTCGCCGGCCAGCCGGGTCACGTCCGCTTCGAGGCCGGGGTAGCGTTTAGGTGAAGCGAGAATTTGGCGGCGCAGCGCAAGCACCTTACCAACGGCCTCGCCGGTCGCGCGGGCGAGGAGCGGAAGCTCGCGGCGGGCACGGTCCGTCAGAGCCTGAAAGCGCGCCTGTGTGAGCGGGAACACGGGATCAAGCGTCAACACCGCGTCGACGACGTGCCGGTAGGTGGCCTCTTGCAGCGTTTCCAGCGGAGAACGGGCGGGAGTTGCCTTCGACGCCGTGGGCTTGGCCTGGACGGACCATGTGCCGAGAGCTGCACGGAAATCAGGAACCTTGCTGCTGATGGCGGCAGCGGGGTTGAAGGCCTTGGTGAGCAGGTGGCCGAGTTCCTTGCGCACCCACGCGAGGTCACGTTCCAGGGTACGCTCAGCGAGGCGGCGCACGCCGGTGCGGGAAGCCGTTTCCGCTTCCTCGCGGCGGCGAAAGAGTCGCACGTCCACCGCGCCCTCGCGGACCGCCAATCCCGGGAACGCCAGCAGCGGCACACCGCCGACGGTCTCGACTTCCACGGATTCGGGTAGGTCGCCGAAGCTCCACGAGGTGATGGCTGGCTTCTCCCAGCGCCGTACGGCGCGTTCCCAAGCGTCGCTTCGCAGATCGGTCTTCGCCAATGCCGCTTGGACGGCTGGCAGGTCGCGGCCGGCGGCGAGGGGTTTGTTGTTGCGGTCCACGACCTCCACACGTGGGCGGAGATGCGCGGGCAGGCTGTCCGGCGGCCAGTCGGTGGCGTCGATGTCTACCCCGTAGCGGCGCGAGAGGAAGGCGGCCAGCGCGGGGAGAAACTCCGCCCGGCCCGGCTCGAAGCCCTCGGCGACCTCGCGCACCTTCGGCTCCAAGGGCTGCAAGGCGACCCGGCGCGCCTTGGGCAACGCACGCAGGAGGGTGGCGGCCTGCTCGACGCGCAGCCCGGGCACCATCCACTGTACCTGTCCGGTGGTCAGAGTCTCGACGGCGGGCAGGGGCACACGCACCGTCACGCCGTCGCGCTCCTCGCCAGGGGCGTAGAGGTATTCAAGCGGCAGGGCGGTGTTGTTGAGCGCGACCTGTTCGGGGAAGAGCGTGCGGTCGAGCGCCTCCGCCCCGGAGGGCAGGAGATCGTCCTCCTCGGCGCAGAGGAAGTTCGGCTGCTTGGAGACCCGTGAGCGCACGAGCGCGTTGAGGTCGTGCAGGGAGGAGACTCCCTCGATCCGCGCCGCGTAGAAGCGGTAGAACGCCTCATCGAGGTTGTCCACGCGCCGGTCGCGCAGGCGGGTCAGCACGGCCTCGACGCGCTCGCGCAGGGCGGCGTTGTGCTTGGCGAAGCGGTGTTCGACGTGCGCCTCGCCCTCCACGAGCGCGCCGCGAATGAAGAGTTCGGTGGCCTTAGCGGGTTCGATCTTGCCGTGGTCCACACGGCGGCGGACGACCTCCAGGCCGCTGAGCAGCACGCGCTCCCAGGCGAGGACGCGGCCGGATTTCTCGTTCCAGTGCGGGTCCGTGTAGGAGAAGCGGCAGAGGTGCGCGCCGAGTTCGGCCACCCAGGCGGGGTCGATGTGCGCAACCGTGCGTGCGAAAAGCTGCGAGGTCTGCACGATCTCGCCCGCGACGAGCCATGGGGGCTGAGTGGTCTTCTCGGCAGCGGGTTCCTTGGACTTCTTTTCCTGGCGAGCGTAGAGGCCGCTGCCAGGGAAGAGCGTCACCAGTCGGTTGCCGGTGGCGGTATAAAGGTTGCGCTCCTTGCGCTGGGCGATCTGGCCGAGCAGGCCGGTGAGGATCGAGCGGTGGACCCGCGCGTAGGCCACAGGGTCGGAGAAGTCGTTCATCAATCCCGACGTCGGGCGGCGGTCGTTGCCTTCGTCGCGGATGGCGTCGGCGAGTTGGCCGTGGATGTCGCGCCACTCGCGCAGGCGGGTCTGGGACAGGAAGTTCGCCTTGGCGAAGCGGCGCAGGGCGTTGCGGCTCGGGCTCTCGGGGATTCCCTGCCAGATATGCAGCAGCGAGAGGAAGTCGCTGGCCGTGTCCGCGAAGGCGCGGTGCGCCGTCGCGGCGGCTTCCTTCTGGTCCTCGGGGCGTTCGCGTGGGTCGGGCACGCTCAAGCCGGCGGCGATGACGAGCACCTCGGGCAAGGCGCGTTCTTCGCGGGCCTGGAGGAGCATCCGGCCGAGGGTTGGGTCGACGGGCAGACGAGCCAGTTCGCGGCCCAGCGGGGTAAGTTCGTGTGCGTCGTCGAGCGCGCCGAGTTCGTGCAGGAGTGCGTAGCCGGCGCGGATCGACGCGGGCAGGGGCGGCTGCAGGAAGGGGAACGTCTCGATCTCGCCCAGCCGGAACGCCTTCATGCGCAGGATGACCTCCGCGAGGTTGGCGCGCTGGATCTCGGGCTGCGTGAACCGCGGGCGCTTGTCGTGGTCCTCCTGGTCGTAGAGCCGGATGCAAATGCCGTCCTGCACGCGTCCGGCGCGTCCGGCGCGTTGGTTGGCGCTGCTCTGGGAGATCGGTTCGACGGGCAGGCGCTTGGTGCGGGTGCGCGGATTGTAGCGGCTGACGCGCGCGAGGCCGGTATCGATGACGTAGCGAATGCGCGGGATGGTCAGGGACGTTTCGGCGATGTTGGTCGCCACGATCACCCGCCGTGCCACGCCGGGAGAGAACACGCGCGTTTGCTCGGCGGCAGGCATCCTTCCGTAGAGACCGACGATCTCCGTGCCGCGTCCGAGGCGGGCTTCCAGTAGGTCGCGCGTCTCGCGGATGTCGCGTTCCGTGGGCATGAAGACAAGCACGTCACCCGCGTTCGACTCGATAAGCGCGTCTTCCGTCGCACGGACGGCGGCCTCCACGAACGTCTCATCCTCCAGTTCCTCTTCCACCGTGCCGCCGACCGGCTGATAACGCACGTCCACTGGGTACAACCGCCCGGATACCTCGACGATCGGCGCGCCACCGAAGGCTTCCGAAAATGCCGCCGTGTCAATCGTCGCCGAAGTGATGACCAGACGCAGATCGCCCGGCGGACGGCGGGCCAGCAGCCCCTTCAAATAGCCGAGCAGGAAGTCGATGTTGAGCGAACGTTCGTGCGCCTCGTCGATAATGAGCGTGCTGTACGCGCGCAGGAGTGGGTCGCTCTGGATTTCGGCCAGGAGGATGCCGTCGGTCATGAACTTGACCCGCGTGTCGCGGCCCGTCTGGTCATCAAAGCGAATTTTGCAGCCGACCTCCCGGCCCCAGGGGACATCGAGTTCCTCCGCGACGCGGCGTGACACGCTCAGGGCAGCGACGCGTCGAGGCTGCGTGCAGCCGATCAGACGCGGGCGGCGGCCGGGAGCTTCAGGGCCGGCGGCTTCAAGGCAGAGCTTCGGAAGTTGCGTCGTTTTCCCGGAGCCCGTCTCGCCCGCGACGATCACCACCGGGCTGGCGCGCAGGGCGGCGAGGATTGCCTCGCGCCGGGCGCTGACGGGCAGTTCGGCGGGATAGCGGATGGTGGCGGGCAGGGGCATCGGCGTGGGTCGGGACTTTACACCGGCGGTGCGTTCCGCGCGACGGTCGGGCTGCAAACTTCCGCGCGCGGGGCGTTCCCCATCCATCTATGACCCGCCAACTTTTGCTCGCCCTGTGTGTTGCTGCCCTGTTCTTCGGCCTGGCGCCGACCGCTCCCGCGCTGGGCGAGGACATCGTCGCCGTGTACTCTGCCCGGCTCAGCCGTCAGGATCACTACGCCAGCGACGGCGTGCGGCTGGAGTCCCCAGCCGCCGTCATCCGCCAAGATCGAGCGAACTTCCACAAGTTCCACCGCCCCGACCCGGAGGATGAGGGCGACGACTTCTTCGACAGCGCCGAGCACCGCGCCCTGCTTGAACGCGCCCTCGAACGCGGCCACACCCCCCGCGCCGCCTACCGCGCCATCATGGGTGGCACGCCGCTGATCACCGTCACCGTCTACCGCGACCGTGAAGGGTTCTACGTGGATGTGAAGATCGTCGGAGAATAAACCCAGCCACGTCAGCGCACGGTAGGTGGGGCACTTGCCCTATAACCAACTGGCTTAGCTTGCCCAAACGAGCGTGCTTCAGAGCCGGGGCTCAATCAGATCCTTGAGCCGGATCATGCCGCGTCGGATGCGCGCCTTGACCGTGCCGAGCGGCTCATCGAGTTCTTGGGCGATCTCGTTCTGCGTCAACCCGCCGAAGAACGCCATCTCGATGGCTTGACGCTGCTCGTTGGAAAGCTGGAGCACGGCGTTGCGGATGAGCGTGCTCTTTTCCCGCGCGCACACGCGCTCGACGGAATCGTCGCCGTTATGGACCGCACCAGCACCACGCTGCTCGTTAACGGCAGTCTCCTTTTCCACCTCATCCTTCAGCCG
>CAXTQD010000317.1:5049-6317 GCA_964246175.1 uncultured Chthoniobacterales bacterium
AGTCTGCCCCGGTTTGTGTGGTGCTCGTACCGTTGCGCTGGCCCCCGGCGGCGGTCTCCTTCTCGACCTCGTCCTTGAGCCGGTGGCGGCGTTGGGCGGCGCGCAGGCGGTCAATGGACTTGTTGCGCGTGAGCGTCAACGCCCACGTCAGGGGTTTGCCACGAGTGCGATCATAAAGCTTTGCCTTGTCCCAGATCTGGACAAACACATCCTGGAGCACGTCCTCGGCTTCAGCAGGGTCGTTGAGGACCTGATAAGCGGTCGAAAACAGGACCCCCGCGTAGCGCTCGTGAAGCTGCCGGAAGCTGTCGCGGTTGCCACGGCCGGTGGCTTCCAAAAGGTCGATTTCGAGGGACTCGTCGCGGGTGAGAGGAAGGCTTGCCATACGCGTCAAAACTGGGATGAAGGTCAGTCCTCTGCGAAGGATACAAACCTGCATTAACTATACGCCGTTATGCCCACACCCGTCCTTACAAAGTGCTGTCCGGGCTAAAAATAAGGCGTTTGCCCGATACCTATTTTCCGAGGGCAGAGGGCATGAATTTCAAGCTTGACGATGCCGTTTGAATTTCTTCAGATGGCGTGCGTCCAAGCAAAGGACGAGTGACGAATATCGCCTATGTTACACCGGGGTCCTTGACCCCAAGAGGCCGAAAAGATTGAACGCCGAGTGCCGCCGGTTGTCTGATTCCTCGTAAGAAGGGGTCCGTCATCCGGCTTTTTTTCCCTTGTGGGAAGCGCGGAGCAGACCGGAGCGCATCCCGGGCACGTTACTCTTACTAACCATACCTTCGCCGGTGCGCTGGCGAAAGCAACCAGAGACCTTTTACTTTTAAACTTATGGGTGTCGAAGACAGCGATACTGGAATCAAGATTTACCTGCGCGAGATCGGCCAAATCCCGCTCCTGACCCCGCAGGACGAGATTACGCTGGCCGCCCGCATCAAGAAGGGCGATAAAGAAGCGCGTTCGTTGATGATCCGCTCCAACCTGCGCTTGGTCGTCAAGATTGCGCATGACTACGCGAACCTCGGCCTGCCGCTGCTCGACTTGATCAGCGAAGGCAACATCGGCTTGATGAAGGCGGTGGAGCGTTTCGATCCGGCCAAGGGCGGTAAGCTCTCAACCTACGCCGCGTGGTGGATCAAGCAGTCGATCAAGCGCGCCTTGGCTAACCAGAGTAAGACGATCCGCCTGCCGGTTCACCTCTTAGACAAGATCAGCAAGATGCGCCGGGTCTCCTTGCAGATGAGCGAGGAACTGGGCCG
>CAXTQD010000318.1:0-6309 GCA_964246175.1 uncultured Chthoniobacterales bacterium
AGCGCGGCGAGCGCCTGGTCCTCGTCGGCCCCAACGGTGCAGGTAAATCCACGCTCCTCAAGCTCCTGGCTGGTGTGATCCCCCACCAGTCCGGCACGCGCGAGGTCGGCAGCAACGTGCGGGTCGGGTACTTCTCGCAGCACCGTGTCGAGACCCTCGACGTGAAGCGCACCGTCTTGCAGGAAGCCCAGGACGCGCCGATTCCCATCAACGAACAGGGCGCACGCACGGTGCTCGGGTCGTTCCTGTTCCGGGGTGACGACGTATTCAAGCCAGTGGCGGTACTCTCCGGCGGCGAGAAGAGCAGGCTGGCGCTGGTCAAGCTGCTCATGAACCCGCCCAACCTGCTCCTGATGGACGAGCCGACGACGCACTTGGACATGGCGAGCATCGATGCGCTCATCGGCGCGCTCGACCAGTACGAGGGCACGCTGATCCTCATCTCGCACGACGTGCACTTCATCCGGGCGTTGGCCCGGAAGGTCCTGCACATCGACGCCGGCCGGCTGACCCCGTATGCGGGCGGCTACGACTACTATCTGGAGAAGAGCAACGCCACTGACGCCCGCGAGGCGCTTGTGGCGAGCAACGCGCCCGCCTCCGCCACGTCCGCGCCGTTGGCGTCGTCCGCTCCGAACCCTGCCCGCAAAACCAAGGAGCAAAAACGCGCGGAAGCGGAAGCGCGCCAAGCCGTTTCCCGCGAGAAGCGCGAGCGCGAGGAACGGGTGCGTCGCCTGGAAGGCGAAATCGCCAAGCTCGAAACCCGCCAGAAGGCGATCACCGCCGAGATGGAGGAGGAAGCGACCTACCAACAGCCCGGCCGCCCGATGGAACTCAATCGCGAGCTTCGCGCCGTGGATGACCAACTCGCCCGTCTAACCCGGGAGTGGGAACAGGCTGCCGAGTTCGCGCAGAGCGCGGCGGAGTAGCGCCGCTCAAACGGAGAACTTCTGGATTGTAGGGCAGGCGCGCCGCCCGCCTCGTTTCGGAAAGAACCTCGCCCGTTGCACGCTTCCCCTTCTTTCCATTAGTTCGTAGGCTACGCTCTGTCGCACGGCAGGTGGTGCGCCTGTCCTACAATCCGGGGGTTCAATGGCTTGATGGCGGGGTAGGTCGAGTGGGAGGATTATTTGTCCGCAGCGGTCGGGAGACTGCCACCGCGCCCACGTGGTGATGAACCTGCGGCGCCGGCGTTGCTTGGACAGTCACGACGTACGTGGGATAATAGGCCGGGGCCGCGTTGGCAGTGGTGTCAGGCTCGGAGCGGTAGGTGCGTGGGATGCCGATTTCGGCGAACGATGCCGCCGGGGGGTTCTGGCTGACTAAGTGGTTCTGGCGCAACGGCGCAGCGTCGTTGGGGTCGCGCGTCAAGAGGCGGCGCGGCACTTGCAAGACGTTCTTGCCGTCGGTGAGCGCCACCGCCCCTTCAGCCGCCACGGCCTGGGTGGTCGTCCGCAGGGGCTAGCCGGTGGGCCAGTTCACAACCGTGCCGTCCGGGTTCGTCGAATGCTGGGCCGCGCGCAGGTAGTACACCTCCGCAACGCTGCCGTGCGCCGGCCGCAGCCACGCTTGCAGTCCATCGTGGAACACGAACCCGGCGCCAGCCGCCGCGGCGAGAAAGGAGAGAAGGATTTTCACGGAAACGAGGAACCGAGCCTTGACCCCGGATCACACCAACCCGCTAACGGGTGTCGATTCGCTTTCGTCCACACCGGCGGTCTTCCTGTGCTACGGTGGCCCTCCCGATTCCGCCCGAGCTTTATGTCCACGCTCCAGACTCCCGCCATCGCCACCGTCGCTGGAACCGCACCCGGCCAGGCGCACGGCGGCAGCTTCCTGGCATTGGTGGGCGGGGCGCTCGCCATCGGGTTCGCGCCGATCTTCGTGCGGCTCAGTGAGGTCGGGCCGGTCTCGACCGCCTTGTGGCGGGTGGTCATCGCCGTACCTGTTCTGTGGATCATCGCCGGGTTCGCGCCGGCCGAACGCTCCGTGCCCGTTCGGCCGCTGACGCCGGCTGGACGCGCCGGCGGCTGGGGGCTGATGCTTGCCGCCGGCTTGTTCTTCGCGGGCGATCTCGCGGTGTGGCACTGGTCGATCCGCTTCACGAGTGTGGCCAATTCCACCCTGCTCGCCAACCTCGCACCGATCTACGTCGTGCTCTACGCGCGGTTCGTGCACCGCCAGCGCGCCAGTCGGCGGTTCCTGGGCGCGATGGCGGTGGCGATGGTGGGTATGGTGCTCTTGATCGGGCGGGACTTCCGGCTGGACGGACGCGCGCTGCTCGGCGATGTGCTTGGGGTGGTCACGGCGGCGTTCTACGCGGGTTACCTGTTGTCGATCAAAGCCCTGCGCGGACGTTTCCCGACGGCGATGATCATGGCGCGCACCGGCCTTCTGACCGCTCTCGGATTAATTCCGGCCACGGCCTTGTCGGGAGAAACGTTCTGGCCGCATAGCGCGCGGGGTTGGGGAGCGGTCGCCGGGCTGGCGCTGGTGTCGCACGTCGGCGGCCAGACGCTCATCACCTACGCGCTGGCGCGGGTGCCGGCTGCCGTCGCCTCCGTGACGCTGCTCATCCAGCCCGTCGCCGCGGCAACGATTGCCTTTTACCTGCTGGGCGAGCACATCACCTCTGCCCAGATTGCCGGGATGGCGCTGGTGTTGGTGGGGGTGTTTGTCGTGCGCCAAGAAGCCGCCAACTGAAAAACCGACCGGCCCGCGCGTTTTCAGCATTGACAAAACGGCTTTTGCCCTCATGGTCTTGCCTCCCGTGCCGCTGCCCGGGATTTTTCCCGTTCGCATGCCTGATCTGCCTTCCAGCCCCCGGTTCGTCGTGTTGCCGCCTCCTGACCAGATGGCCGCGCCCGCGCCAGCGTCCGCCCCGTCGTCGTCTATGCAAAGCTCCCTTCTCGAAGAAGCCTCCAAGCTGATCCCCGACCAGCAGAAGCTCATCAACATCGTCTCCAAGCGCGTGCGCCAGCTCAGCCAGGGCCACCGCCCGCTCGTGCCGGTGCAGCCCCGCATGGTCTACAGCGACATCGCGCTCAAGGAACTCATCGACGGCAAGCTGACTTTCCGCGACTCCAACGAGGAGACGGAAGAGGAAGCCTGACCCGCACACGGTTGCCCGCCGGCAAATGGCCGAGGACATCATCAACAACCGCAAAGTCCTGCGGGAATACCACATCCTGGAGCGGTTCGAGGCCGGCATCCAGCTCCAAGGCACGGAGATCAAGAGCATCCGCGCTGGGCACGCCAACCTCAACGACGCTTTTGCGCGTGTGGACGGTGACCAGGCGTACCTGCTCAACGCCGATATCCAGCCCTACGCGCAGGCCAGCCACGACAGCCAGCATGTGCCCAAGCGCAACCGCCGCTTGCTCCTGCACAAGGCGGAAATCCTCAAGCTTTACAACCAGGCACAGGTCCGCGGCCACACGCTCGTGGCCTTGCGCATGTACTGGAAGAACGGCCGCGTGAAGGTCGAGATCGGCGTCGGCAAGGGCAAGGTGGCTTCCGACAAGCGCGCCGACCTCAAGGAACGCGTCACCAAGCGCGAGACTGACCGCGAAGTGGCGCGCTTCAACCGGCGCAACGGGTAGCGACTGGATGTCGCGCTGGCGACCTGTGCGGGAGTTTGGCACGATTCTGTTCTCATGCCTACCGCCACCGCCGAACCGCCCACCCAAGCTGCCGGCTCCAAAACCAGTCAGCTTGACCAACTGAAGCAGTACTCCAAGGTCGTCGCGGACACCGGCGACTTTGGCACCATTGAGGCGTTCAAGCCTCAGGATGCCACCACAAACCCGAGCCTGATCTACGCCGCAGTCAAGGAGGACAAGTACAGCCACTTGCTTGACCAAGCGGTCAAGGAATCCAAAGGAACCTCGCTGACCGGTGCCAAGCTGACTGACCACATCACGGATCGGCTCCTGACGCTTTTCGGCACCGAAATCCTCAAGATCGTGCCGGGCCGCGTTTCGACTGAAACGGACGCCCGGCTTTCCTTCGATGTCGAGGGCTTGGTCGAAAAAGGACGCACCCTCATCAAAATTTACGAGGAACACGGCACGTCGCGTGAACGCGTGCTCATCAAAATTGCCTCCACCTGGGAAGGCATCCGGGCGGCCGAAGTCCTCACGAAAGAAGGCATCCACTGCAATCTGACGCTGCTGTTCTCGACCGTGCAGGCTGCCGCGTGCGCCGAAGCGGGAGTGCAGCTCATCTCGCCTTTTGTCGGACGCATCTACGACTGGTTCAAAAAGAGCACCGGCAAGGAGTACACCGGTGCGGAGGACCCCGGCGTGCAGAGCACGACGGGCATCTTCAACTACTACAAGAGGTTCGGCTACAAAACGGAGGTGATGGGAGCCAGCTTCCGCAACACCAGCCAGATCACCGAACTCGCCGGCTGCGACCTCCTGACGATCAGTCCCAAACTGCTCAAGGAACTCGCCGAAAGCGAGCAGCCCATCGAGAAGAAACTCGACGCCGCCAAGGCCAAAGACAGCGACATCGAACGCGTCCCGACCGACGAGAAGAATTTCCGCTTCCTCCTCAACCAGGACGCCATGGCAACCGAGAAGACGGCCGATGGCATCCGGCTCTTCGTGGCTGATATCCTCAAGGTGGACAAGCTCATCGCCGAAAAGCTCGGTACAGAGGCTCCGGCCGGTGCGCCCGCACACAGCTAACCGCTTCGCGTCACCCGCTATAAGAAGGCCGGCTGCCATCACGGGGCCGGCCTTTTTCGCACCAGCGAACTATTTTTCACAATACATCGCACGTCCGTAAAGCCGGTCCGCCACGACATTTCCCCGCAAGCCATGAGCCAAACCAGCATCCGTAACCACGTCCGCGGCACCGTGAAGGAAATCATCTCCGACAAGGTAGTCTCCGAGGTGATCGTTGAGACGACCGCAGGTACGCTCAGCGCCGTCATCACCACCCGCTCGGTGAAAGAACTCGGGCTCAAGCCCGGCGTCACTGTCGACGCCATCATCAAAGCCACCGATGTTTCCATCGAACGCCCTTAAATCCTTCCGTCGCGCCTGCCTAGCCGCTTGCTGCGGTGTCCTCCTGACGGCCACCGTCGCCCGTGCCGCTGAGTCGGTGTCCATCGCCGCAGCGGCCGATTTGGCGTACTGCTTGGAGGACATCAATACCGCCTTCAAGAAGTCACATCCCGACGTGGATTTGAAGGTTGCCTCCGGCTCGTCGGGCAACTTCGCCACGCAGATCAAGAACGGCGCGCCTTTCGAGGTGTTCCTATCGGCCGACGCGTCGTTCCCGCGCGACCTGATCAAGGCCGGGTTCGCCGACGAGAGCACGTTCAGCATCTACGCGGTTGGCAAAATTGTGCTGTGGACCTCCACGCCGGACAAGGTGGACGTGACGAAGGGATTTGACCTCCTGAGGGACTCCGATGGCCCCGTCAAAAAGCTCGCCGTCGCCAATCCTGACCACGCTCCCTACGGCCGCGCCGCCAAGGAGGCGCTTGTCCACGAGAAGCTCTGGGACGCCGTGCAGCCTCGCGTTGTTCTCGGCGAGAACATTGCCCAAGCGGCGCAGTTCGTGGAAACGGGCAACGCCGACGCCGGGTTCGTGGCGCTCTCGCTGGTGCTCTCGCCCAAGCTCGCCAAGGTTGGAAAGTGGTGGGAGGTCCCTGCCGACACTTACAACAAGCTCGAACAAGGCGTCGTCCTGACCAAGCCCGGCATGAGCAACCCACTCGCACGGGCGTACATCGATTTCCTCAAGACCGACGAGGCCCGCGCGATCTTCGACCGGTACGGCTTCAAGAAGTGATATCCCGTTGCTACTCGCCGACTTCGAGACAGGACCATTCGCCGAGGCGCTGGGCCTGACGCTGCGCCTCGCGCTGACCACCACCGCCATCCTGCTCGCTATCGGCATCCCGCTGGCACACTGGCTGAACACCAGCCGGTCGCGCGGCATCGGGTTGGTGCAAACGTTCGTCGGCTTGCCGGTCGTCCTGCCGCCGACGGTAATCGGATTTTATTTACTGGTGGCGTTTTCGCCCAAACACCCGCCGGGTTCTTGGTGGCGGGAGTGGACCGGCGGACCGCTGAGCTTTTCATTCGCGGGGCTGGTGGTGGGTTCGGTGCTCTACAGTCTGCCGTACGCCGTGCAGCCCTTCCAAGCGGCGTTGGGTGGGGTGCCAGACTCGCTCGTGGAAGCGGCCGCCGCGTCCGGGGCTGCGCCGTGGCGGGCGTTCTGGCGGGTGCGGGTGCCGCTGGCGCGCCGGGGGCTGCTCGTGGGGGCGACGCTGTGTTTCGCGCACACGGT
>CAXTQD010000319.1:0-6303 GCA_964246175.1 uncultured Chthoniobacterales bacterium
GGGGCGAGCCGCCACTTCCCCGCCCCCTGCCGCGTGGTCGGAGGTGCTCGACGACCAGGGGCAACCGCGCCCTGCGTACGCGCCGCTCCTGGAACGCGTCAACAGCCTGCCGCGCAACGAGCTGCGCCTCGTTGACCAGCGTATGGAGGCCGCCATGCGCGAACTGGGCGTCTCCTTCGACGTGACCAAGGACCGGCCGCTCAGCCGCAAACCGTGGACGTGCGACGTGCTGCCGCACATTTTCAACGGTGAGGAATGGGCGCGCATCACCCGCGGGCTGCGCCAACGCATGACGGCGTTCGAGGCGTTCCTGCACGACATCTACGGCAATCAGGAAATCCTGCGCCACGGCGTCCTGCCGATCCCGCCGGTGTTCGGCTCGCCGTTCTTCCAACGTCCGGCCGTGCGGCTGGAAACCCCACGTGGGCGCTACCTGCACCTCGGCGCGGTCTGCCTCAAGCGGGACCCAAGTGGCGTGATCCAGGTCAGCAGCCAGCACTTCGGCCAGGCTCCGGGCATCTCCTACATGGTGCAAAACCGCCGCCTGCTCGCGCGGGTGGCCCCGGAGACATTCTCGGACCTGTCGGTCGCTTCCATCGCGGAAACGCCGACTTCCTTGCTCGAAACGTTGCGCGACACCGCCGACGTGGCCTTCGGCGAACCGCTGATCGTTATGCTCTCGCCCGGGCCAGGGAATGCGTTCTACACCGAGCACAGTTTCCTCGCCCGGCGCATGGGCGTGCCGCTCGTCCAAGGTGGCGACCTGCTGGTGCTCGACGACTGCGTCTATCTAAAGACCATCGGCGGCCTGGAACGCGTCCACGTCATCTACAACCGTGTCGCCGACCAGTGGCTCGATCCGCTCGTGCTGGAGCGCGGCTCGCTGCTTGGCGTGCCGGGGCTGGTACATTGCATCCGCAAGAAGACGGTCTCGCTCGTCAACGCGCTGGGCAGCCAGCTCGCCGACGACCGCGCGCTCCTGGCCTTCGCACCGCGCATCATCCGCTTTTACCTCGGCGAAGCTCCCGTCCTGCCGACGATCCCGACCTACTGGTGCGGCGACCGTGACCAATGCGAACTCGTCCTTGGCAACCTCGCCGAATACCGCATCCTCCCACGAGTAGGCGACCGCATCTACGGCAACCCGCGCGGCCTCGTACCCACTCCCTCCGAGGAAAACGCCCTGCGGACAGAAATCCGCAAAGCCCCGCACCTCTTCGTCGCGCAACCTATCGCGCAAGGGGCCCGCACGCTTTGCTTCGAGGAGGGCCGCAGCGTCGAGCGCCGGCAGGATCACCTCGTCTTCGCGCTCCGCAAACGCCAAGACATTGAGGTCTTCCCTGGTGCGCTGACTCGTGTGGCCCCTGAGGGCAGCCTCTACACCGCGGCGGGCCTGGGCGGCGGTAGCAAGGACACGTGGGTGCTCAGCGCCGACGCGGAGCCGATCACCCTGCAATCACGTTCGCGCCACAGCGGCGAAATGCGGGTCGCCTCCCGGCGCGTGACCAGCCGCGTGGCAGAAGTTTTCTACTGGATGGGCCGCTACCTGGAGCGCGCCAACAACCTCGCCTACCTCGTCCAGGTTGTCGAAACCCTCGAACTCGAAGAACTCAACGCCACCGAGCGGAAGCTCTACCGCCCGATGTGGAACCGCCTCCTGCCTAACCTTGAAGGCAGCGGTCGGCGATCCATCGCCACACCCAGCGACCGCTACAAGCTGGTGCTGCAAAAGGACGAACCGGGTGCCCTCATCAACGTCCTGCGCCGTGCGATGAACAACGCCGGGGCCATCCAGGATGCGCTCAGCCCCGAGGCGTGGTCGGCGCTTAACCGGCTGCGGGCGACCTTCGCCAAACAGCGGTTCCAGGAAGGCGCGCCCGTCGGCGTCTGCGCCAGCGTCACCCGTAAATTGGGCGAACTGACCACCTACGCCATCCCGCAGTTCTTTGGCCTGGCCGAGAACAGCATGATGGACGACGACGGCTGGCGCTTTTGCCGACTCGGCCAGCAACTCGAACGCGCTGTCATCACCGCCAACGCTCCCCTCGCGTGCATCAAGGCATTCACCGGCCCCGCCGACCAGCCCGCGCGGGTCGGCCACCAGACCGAGATCGAACTTTCCGCCTTTCTGCGATTGCTCGGCACGCGCGATGCCTACCGGCGCGTCTACCAGATGCGCGCCGAGCCCCTCCCCGTGTTGCGCCTGCTCTTCCAGAACCCCGAGGCTCCGCGCTCCGTGTTGCACGCACTGACGAACTGCGCCGCGCTCCTGCGCACCACCAATCAAGGCGGCGGCCCGGCGGCCATGCAACGCCCGCTAGCCGCGGTCGAGCGGTTCTGCGAACGATTGCAGCGCATCGACTGGTCGGCACACTTCGACTTGCCGCCTAGCAGCGACGAACCTTCCCCATCCCCGCAGCCTGTCGAGGAGACGCAAAGCACCATCCGCTTAGCCAAGGAACCTGCCACCGATGCCGCCCCATCCAACCGTCCTGCCGACCCTGGCCACGGCAAGGCTCTCTCTGCCCTCCTCAACGATCTGATCCGCGGCACAATGGATTTGCACAACGTCATCGCCGACGTGTTCCTCAACCATCAAGCGCACCTCTCCGCGCCGCTCCAGCCGTACCTGAAAGGTTTCCCGCATGGAGTTTGAAGTTTCGCACATCACCGATTACACCTACCAGCACGGCGCGGCCGAGGCGTACCTGGAGGCGCGCCTGACTCCGCCGAACCTGCCCAGCCAGACGATCCGCAACCGGCGTCTGACCGTCGAACCCGCCGTCAAACTCAGCGGCTACCTGGATTACTTCGGCAACGCGGTGGACTTCTTCAGCCTGCCCTACCGGCATCGTTCGCTGACGATCACGAGCCGCGTGGACGTGCATACCCACACACCCGAGCGGCCGGCGGCGGCGCTGGAAGTGAGCATCAACGAGGCGCGGCAGATCATGGGTTCCTCGGTGGCCGAAGTGTACGACTACCTCCAGCCGACCGACATCGTCACCGTGCGGTCCCGCGACAGTGCTCAGTGGGTCAAGAAGTACCTCGCCGGCAACAAGCCCTACGGCGAGGCGCTCGAAGCCCTCAACCTTGCCGTGTACAAGGAGTTCGCTTATATCAGCGGCTCGACGACGAACTCGACGCCGCTGTCCGTCGTTTGGCAGCAACGCAAGGGCGTCTGCCAAGATTTTACCCACATTATGCTCAGCGTCCTGCGCACCGCGGGATTACCCGCGCGTTACGTGTGCGGCTACATCGAGGCCGTTGCCCCGCCGAGCGCCTCGGCCGACAACGCCCTCGGACGCGCCGGGCGTACGCTCGTCGGCGCGGTGGCAACCCACGCGTGGGTAGAGGCCCTCGTACCGGGCAAGCAGTGGGTTGCCCTCGATCCGACCAACAAGCAATGGTGCGGCGAGCGGCACATCACAGTATCGTACGGGCGGGACTTCCGCGATGCGACCCCGCTGCGGGGCACCTTCAAGGGCACGGGCAAGCAGAACATGAAGGTCAAGGTCTTTGTCCGCCGCCGCGCGACTCCGCCAGCCGCCGCGGACGGAGCCAAGAAAGGGTAAGCTATGCCGTTACGTCTCCGCATCGACCATCACACGCGCTATGACTACGGACGACCCGTGGGATTGTCGCCGCACTTTGTGCGCCTTTTCGCGCGGACGGAGCCAGGCCGTCTCGTGCAGAAGGTCTCGTTCGCCACAAATCCCCAGGCGACCGTGCAGTTCCGACGCGATCTCTTCGACAATCCCTTCGCGCGTTGTTTCTATCCCGATCAGGACTCGGCGTTATCGTTCGACTTTGCTCTGGAAATCGAACTCCACGAGCAGAACCCGTTCAATTTCCTGCTTGATTATGATGCGGCCAATTATCCCTTTCGGTACACCCCTGCCGATGCGGCCCGCCTTGCGCCTTACCTGACGTTTTCCGAGGCGGCGCACTTCGGGACTGATCCGGGCACGCGCCTGCTGCCGCTCTCGTTTTGGCAAGTGCCCGCCGACGCCACGCCGACGACTTCCTTGTTGAGCCGCCTGCTGGATGCCGTCCATGACCGGATCGCCTATGAGCGGCGCGAGGAGGGAGCCGCCCGACCACCCGCCGAGACGTTGCGACTCGGCGCGGGTTCCTGCCGCGACACGGCCGTGCTCCTGGCCGCCGTCCTGCGCGAACTCGGCCTCGCCGCCCGCCTGGTGAGCGGCTACTTGTGCCTGTTTGGCCAGGAGGCGCAGGACCACCACGTGGAGGCGTCGATGCACTTGTGGACGGAAGTTTACCTGCCCGGGGCGGGATGGACGGGGCTCGACGCTTCGAACGGCGTCTTCTGCGACCACAAATACATCGCCACTGCGGTCGGCTTGACGACCGCCGAGATCACCCCGATCAGCGGCCGGTTCTTCTCCAACGATCCCGTCGAGTCGCACATGACCGCATCCATCGAACTGACCGCCATCTGATCGCATCCCCGCCTTGCTCAGGTGGGCAAAGCGCGCTTCATTCCCGGCGACAGATGATGACGCCCTCGCCGCTCGCCTTACTTTCCCCCGAACGGGTCCTTCTCGACCTGCGCGCGGACGACGAGACGGCGGCGATCCACACGGTGACACGCCTGTTCGCCCACGATCCCCAAGTCACTGACGCCGCGCGCTTGGCCGACGAGGTCATCGAGCGCGAGCACCTTTCCTCGACGGCGATGGGCAGCGGCGTGGCCTTCCCGCACGCCCGCACCACTCTGGTGAAAGACCTCGTCGTCGCCGTCGGCCGCAGCCTGGCGGGCGTGCCCTTCGGCACCAAACGCGAACCCGTGCATTTCGTGTTCATCATCGGCACGCCGCCCGACCGTGCGCCGCAGTACCTGGCGCTCGTCGGCACCTTGGCTCGCCTGCTGCGGGCTGAGTCCACCCGGCAGAAACTCCTCGCCGCTCCGACCTCGGACGCCTTCGTGGACGCCCTGCGCGCCGCCGCGTAGGCTCTCTGCCACATGGAAGCACCCCAGGGCCGCCGTACGGGCAACTGGCTGCTGCCCCTGCTCAAGGCACGCATCTGGTTCGGGGAATTTGCCCGTCACCACACGCTCCAGACTACCCTCGTGTGGGCCGGCGTGGTCGGGTTCCTGGCCGGCGCGTCGTCGGTCGGCTTCCGCAAGCTGACGGATGTGATCCACGATGTCCTCACCGGACACGACCTCGGGCACGTCGAGACGTTCCGGCTGCTGCCCGACTGGCGGCGGCTCGTCACGCCGGCACTCGGCGGGGTGCTCGCGGGGTTGACCCTCCTGCTCGGCGCGCGGCTGAACCGCCGCAAGAGTTCCACCGACTACATGGAGGCCATCGTACTCGGCACCGGGAACATTTCCTCACGGTCGAGCTTCGTGAAGTGTGCCTCCGCGCTGTTCACCATCGCCTCAGGCGGCTCCATCGGACGCGAGGGTCCGCTGGTGCAACTCGCCGCGGTGCTCGCCTCGCTAACCGGGCGCTGGATGCACATGAGCACGTCGCGCCTGCGTCTGCTCGTGGCGTGCGGTGCGGCCGGCGGCATCGCCTCGGCGTACAACGCGCCCATCGGCGGCGCGCTCTTTGTGGCGGAGATTGTCTTGGGCACGCTCGCCATGGAGTCGTTCGGGCCGCTGGTGTTTTCGTCGGTGGTTGCCACGCTGACGGTGCGGCAGTTCCTGGGCGCAAACCCCCTTTACGAAATCCCGCACACCACCGTGCAGATCGCCTCCAACTGGGAGATCCTGCCGCACGTCGCCCTCGGATTGGTGGCGGGACTGACCGGACCGTGGTTCCTGCGTGGCTTGCGCTGGAGCGAACGTGCCTTCGCCGCCACGGCGCTGCCGACGTACGCGCGCCTTGCGTTGGGCGGCCTCATCGTCGGCGCGCTCGCTATCGTGACACCCGAAGTTGTCGGCAACGGCTACAGCGTCGTTGGCGAACTCCTCCAGGGCGGCCTCCTGTGGAAAACGGTGCTTCTGATCCTTGCGCTCAAGCTCGTGGCGACGGCGGCGACGTTCGGCTCGGGGGCGGTGGGCGGCGTGTTCACGCCGACGCTCTTCGTCGGGGCAAGCCTGGGCTACGTTTTTGGTCAAGGCGTCGATGCGATCTGGCCCGGGCACACCGCGCCGGTGTTGAGCGTGTTCACGCTGGTGGGTATGGGGGCGTTTCTGTCGGCGACGACCCACGCGCCGATCATGGCGATCATCATGCTCTTCGAATTGACGCTCGACTACGAGATCATCCTGCCGCTGATGCTCGCCTGCGTGGTGGCGCATTACGTCGCCACGGCCGTAGAGCCGGC
>CAXTQD010000320.1:0-6291 GCA_964246175.1 uncultured Chthoniobacterales bacterium
ATCGAGGTCAGCACGGTGATCGCCACGCTGACGAGCACGTAGACGAGCAGCTTGTGGTTGGCGTCCAGCGACACGCCGCGGAACATCTCGACGGCTAGCACCAGGATGATGGCCGCCACGTAGATGCGTGACCCCGACGCCAGCGTGCGCGTGAACAAGAACACCGCGGACGCCGCGTTCTTGGTCCGCGGACCGAAGCGCTGCGCGAGGTACTCGTAGACCGAGTACACGTTGTACTCGTAGTACGGTTTGAGGAAAAGGAAGCTGACCAAGACCCGCGCGATGATCGTCCCGAAGGCGAGTTGGAGGTATGTGAAGTTCCGCAGCTTGTACCCCTCCCCCGGTGCGCCGAAGAACGTCCCCGCGCTCGTCTCCGCGGCGATGATTGACGCCAGCACTGCCCACCACGGGATGCGCCGGCCGCCCAGCGCGAAATCGTGCAGGCTGTCCTCACGCCGGCCCATGTAGAGGCCGATGCCCAGGATGACGGCGAAGTACGCGAGGACGACGAGCCCGTCGACGAAGGCGGCGAAGTTCATGGGCGGGAACTCCGGCCGCCGTTATTCGATGATGACCTGCGTGCCGCGGGCCACCATGCCGTAGACCTTGAACGCATCCCAATTCGAGAGTCGGATGCAGCCATGGCTGGCCGAACGGCCGATGGAGTCCGGGTCGCTCGTGCCATGCATGCCGATGCCGGGCCGGTCCAGCGCGATCCAGGTGATGCCCACGGGGTTGTTCGGGCCAGGGGGCAGTTCGTAGGCGTCCTTGCTGCGCTTGCCGTAGAGCAGCACCGACTTGTCCCAGCGGAACTGCGGCAGGAGCGTCTTGGCAACGACCTTCCAGTTGCCCTTGGGTGTCGGGATGGACGTAGAGCCCGGTGTGATCGGGAAGCAAGCCACCAGTCGTTCACCATCGCGGACTTCAAGGTAACTTTCCTTCGTGTTGACGTGGAACACCAGCCGGCTGGAGTTGGCCGGCACGGCGGTGAGCACGGGCCGGTTGTCGGGAGCCTTCTTCGCCTCGTCGGGCGCAGGACTGGGTGAGGTGTCCGCGACCGGCGCGGCAGTGGGCGACGGCGAGGGCACGGCATCTGGCGGCGGCGGCGACGCGGATACAGGGACGGTCGGCCCCGGGATCGCTTCCGGGATGGCGGCAGCCGTGGCGGTAGCCGGCGTGGCGTCAGGCTTGGGCGCGTCCTTCTTGGCGGCCTCGGCGTTGGCCTTGATGATCTTCTCGCGCTCGGCCGTGTACTGCCGCAGGGCGAACACCTGCGCCAGGTTGAAAGGCGGCACAATGTTAGGCACCTTCACCGGGTCGCCTTCCTTGAGTTGGTCGAGGTTCTTGGGGGCGTTGAGCTTCTTCAGGAAATCGACGCCGACGTGGTAACGCTCGCCGATGAGTTCGGGCAGGCTGGTGTAGGGCAGCGACTTTGTCTTGGCCTGTTCGGCGAGCGACGATGGGATCGTGCCAATAGCGGCGACATCGTCCTTGGTGACGTTGTAGGTCGTGTAAGTCGGATCAACCGACGCGAACTTCGACGCGTCGAACTCTTCCTTCGGCGCCATTCCCTGCGATTCCTGGTAACGCATCCAGCTCTTCTTGGTGAATCCACCGTAGCCGCCGTCGATGCGGCCAGGACCGAAGTTCTGCTCGTCGAGGAAAATCTGGAGCCGCACCACGTCATCGCGCGAGGGTTTGAAGGCGCTCGGCTTAGGTTTGGCTTCGGGCTTGGCAGGTACGGCGGAAGCCGGGGCGACGGCCGCGAGCAACAGGCCGGCGGCGAGCAGCGAAGAAAAAGGCTTGGTCATGGATGGCAGCGAAAGCGAGCAAGATAGGGACCAGCGCAACCGTTGGCAAGAACGTCAAGCGCGGGCCAACCGCCGCAGACTCTCGGCATCGGCGACCTGCAACTCGGCCACGCGCCGGTAGTGGCCGCCGGGCTTGCGCAGGAGTTCCGTCGGCGACCCGAACTCCACGATCCGCCCGGTGTCGAGCACCATCACTTGGTCGGCACGCCGCAATGTGCTGACCCGGTGCGCCACCAGGAACGTTGTCCGCCCGGCCATCGCTTCGTCCAACGCGGCCAAGATTTCGTGCTCCGTACCGGGATCGACCGCCGCCGTCGGGTCATCGAGGAGCAGAATGGCCGGCTCCAGCAGGAGCGCCCGCGCGATGGCGAGGCGTTGGCGCTGGCCTCCGGAAAGATTGCTCGCTCCTTCCCCAAGCACGGTGTCGTAGCCATCGGGCAGACCGGTGATGAAGTCGTGCGCCTGGGCGAGTGCGGCAGCGCGTTCGATCTGCGTGCGCGTGGCCCCTGGCTGACCGAAAGCGATGTTGGCGGCGACCGTGTTGGAAAAAAGGAACGAGTCCTGGAAGACGAGCCCGATGTTACGCCGCAGGTCGTCCAGTTCAATGCAGCGCGCGTTGTGTCCGTCGATGAGCACCCGGCCTCCGGTCGGGTCGTAGAAGCGCGGGATCAGGCTCAGGAGCGCGCTCTTGCCCGAGCCGGTCGGCCCGAGGATCGCCACACACGTGCCTGGCGCGACGTGAAAGTCCATCCCGCGCAGCACGCCTGGACCTTCGCCGTAGCCGAAGTGCACGTCCTCAAACCGCACCTCGCCCCGCGCCCGCGGCAGGCGCACGAGGCAACCGGTGTCCGCGTTGGTGATTTCCACCGGCGTGTCGAGCACCTCGAAGACGCGCCGCGCCCCGGTCAGGCTCGTTTGCACGCTGTTAGCGATGTCCGAAATCTTGATCACCTGGTTGGAGAACTGTTGGAGCAGCCCGGCGAACACCACCAGCCCCGAGCCGAGCGGCAGTTCCCCGCGGACGACGAGCGCGCCGCCGTACGCCAGCAGCACGATCAGGTTGACCTGGCTCAGGAAACCTAATGTCGGAATGAACGTGCTCAGGCGCCAGAAAATCCAGTTCTGCTGATCACGCGCGGCGTCGTTGGCGGCGGCGAATTTGCCGATTTCTTCCCGCTCCCGGGCGAACCCCTTCACCACCGCCGCGCCCTGGACGTTCTCGCTGAGCACGCCGATGAGCCGGTCCACCAACTCACGGTTGCGCACGTATGCCGGCCGCACCGCGCGCGAGAAGTACACCGCTCCGACGGCCAAAAGCGGCGTCGTCGAAAAACAGGCCAGCGTCAGCGGCAAGTGGAGTGTCGCCATGTACCCGAACGCCAGCACGAACTGCAATCCCAGGATGAAAATCTGGATCAACACGAGGTCCACGAACGAGCGCAGGCTCTGCACGTCGCCGGTCACGCGGTTGATGATCGAGCCGCTCGCGTGGTCGTCGAAGAACCGGAAGCTCAGCCGCTGGAGCTTGTCGTACACGGCCGCGCGTAGATCGACGACGATCTCGCCCTGCACGAGGCGGGCGAGGGACATCTGATAATAGAAGTCGGTCCAAGCCCGCGCGAGCGCCACCGCGAGCACGCCCGCGGCCAAGAGCGCCACGACGGTCATCGGCGACCACGCCATCGGCGGTGCCCAGCCGAACGGCCAGTGCGGGGCGGGGCGGGAAGCGTCCACACGGTGCGCGATGAAGTCAATGCCAACCCCCGCCAAGCCCAAGCCGGCGACGTTGCCCGCGAGCAGGAAAAGCTGCAAGCCCAGCACCTTCACGCAGCCGCGCCGGTAGGTCCACGCGACGCCGAGCATCCGGCGCAGGAGCGTCGCGTTGGATTGATCCACCGCGGACCGCGCGGTGGCGGCGGGCACCTGGCGGTTATCGGCGAGAGTAGGAACGGCGGGCACGGAACGCTAGAACCTGAACATCCCTCCGACTGCAAAGTCCAAGGCTTTATTCGCTGAAAAGGCGCGCCCGGCTGGGAGGGACCGCGCGTAAAGCTCTGCGTATGAAGACAGCGATTCATTGGTTCCGGCGCGATCTGCGATTGCACGACAACACGGCCCTCAACGCCGCCGCCAAGGCCGCCGACGGCTGTGTGGCGACGGTCTACATCCTCAGCGAGTGGCAGGGCCAGCATCACTGGGTTGGGCCGAACCGCCAGGAATTCCTCTGCGAGTGCCTGCGCCTGCTTGCCGCTGACCTGGAGAAAGCGGGCGGCAAACTCATCGTCCGTTGCGGCAAGGCAGAGGAAGAGCTTGAGAAGCTCCTCGTCGAGACTGGAGCGGAGTTGATCTATTGCAACCGTGACCCCGACCCGTTCGGCCGCGGGCAGGAGGACGCCGTGCGCGCGATGGCCGAGAAACGCGGCGCGCAGTTTCACCCCGAGAAAGACGTGGCGATGTTCGAGCGCGACGAGGTGCTCTCAGGCACCGGCAATACCTACCGCGTGTATTCGCCGTACTTCCGCGCATGGTCGAAGCAGGAGATGCCACCGGAGGGACCGTCGCTCCGCAAGCTCAGCGCACCGCCGAAGATCAAGAGCCTGCCACTGCCCGATCTTTCCCATTGGAAGCTCACGAGCGAGGGCGCGCGCATCATCGAGGCCGGCGAGGCTGCCGCCCGCAAGCGCCTGCACACCTTTCTGACGCCGAAGGGCGGCATCAAGGACTACGCCACACGCCGCAACGTCCTCGGTGACGACACGAGCAGCCGGCTCTCGCAAGACCTGCGCTGGGGCTTGTTGTCCATCCGGGAGGTGTTCCACAAATCGCGCGAACTCGCCGCCGAACTCCCGGAGGACCGCCGCGACCACGCCAACAAGTTTGTCTCCGAGGTCGCGTGGCGGGACTTCTACATGCAAATCCTCTTCCACTTTCCCAACGTGTTGGACGAGGACTTCAATCCCGCCACGCGCGGCCTACCGTGGGTGTGGGAGCGCGACGAACCGGAGCAGTTCACGCGCTGGTGCGAGGGGCAGACGGGCTTTCCCATCGTGGACGCGGCGATGCGGCAACTTTCCGGGTTGGGGTTTATGCACAACCGACTGCGGATCATCACGGCGATGTTCTTGACCAAGGATCTGCGCTTCCACTGGCGCGAGGGCGAGGCGCTCTTCATGCGCAAACTGGTAGACGGCGAGATTTCCAACAACAACGGCAACTGGCAGTGGAGCGCCGGCACCGGGGCAGACGCTGCGCCGTATTTCCGCATCCAGAACCCGTGGACGCAGAGCGAACGCTTCGACAAGGACGGCGAGTTCATCAAGGAGTGGTGCCACGAGCTGCGCGACGTGCCGGCCGAGCGGTTGCACGCCGCCCCTGCCCCGGGGATGCGGCTGGCAAAGAATTACCCGCCGCCGATGGTCGACCACGCCGAGGCGCGCGACCACACGTTAGAGATGTTCAAGAAGCACCGCGCGCAAACTCCGCCTGTACGCGAGTAGGCACTATTTTTCGCTTCCCCGAGCGTCTAAGGAACCGCTAACGTGCCCCCTATGGAAATCGACGCAGGGATGCAAGCCGCCATCGACGAAATGAAAAAGGGACTCGCCGAGGGTGGCATCCCCATCGGCTCTTCCCTGGTCATCGACGGCGAGATCGTCGCCGCCGGCCACAACAAACGTGTGCAGGACGGAGATCCCATCACGCACGCCGAGATCGACTGCCTGCGCAACGCCGGCCGCGTCGGTGCCGGCCGACTCCACCGCGCGACGCTGTATTCCACGCTCATGCCCTGCTACCTGTGCTCGGGGGCAGCGGTGCAGTTCGGCATCAAGAAGGTGGTCGTCGCCGAGAGCCGCAACTTCCCCGGCGCGCCCGACTTCATGCGCTCTCACGGCATTGAGGTCGTGGACCTCGACCTGCCCGAACCCGCCGAGATCATGGCGCGCTTCGTCGTCGAGAAGCCCGAGCTTTGGAACGAGGACATCGGCGTCTGAATCCTCTCCCGGTTGTCCGGGCAATTTTGCGCTTGCTTTCCGGGGAAAATTCCCTAAGCATCGCGCCCGACCGTGTGCCCCAGTGAAAAGCAGCCCCGCAAAAGTTGGTCGGTGGATTGTCAGTTGGAGTCGTCTTCAGTGACTGCTTGAACCCGGTTCGCCTCGCTCCTTTTCCACGCCACGGTCCGCAGCAAAACACCCCGTAACACAGCAGCAAGCAGTTAGTTAAGACTCCCATGGGCAATCGACTCTACGTAGGCAACCTGTCGTTCAACGCGACCGAAACCGACCTGATGGACCTCTTCGGTCAGGCGGGACAGGTCAAGGATGTGGCCCTGATTCAGGATCGGGTCACGGGCAAAAGCCGCGGCTTCGCGTTCGTGACGATGACGACCGACGAGGAAGCGGCCACGGCCATCAGCACACTCAACGGCAAGAACATCGAAGGACGCACGATCTCCGTCAACGAGGCTCGCCCACGTGAGGAG
>CAXTQD010000321.1:0-6240 GCA_964246175.1 uncultured Chthoniobacterales bacterium
AACAACCGCGCCACCGGCGCGACCGCTCGCCAAACCGCCGATCAGCGCGCCACCCGCGGCCCCCGCCGCCGCCCCCGTGCCGGTGGCAGTGTCACAGGAAGTGAGACCTAGCGGCGCGAGCAACAGCAGAGCTACCGACGCGGGGAAGAAGTGCCGTTTGAGCATCGGCTACTTTCCACCAGGATGAACGTGGCGTCAAACCCCACCACGGGTCAGAAGAACCGCGTGCGTAACGCCGTTGTCAGCAACGTCCACAATTTACGCGCCTTGCTTAATCGATAACGCTTGGCGAAAACCTCGTAGCGGTCCGCGCGCATGTCCTGGAGCAGCTTGTGGTACACCGCGTGCATGATCTCAGCCGCCACCATCGAGCGGCGATCCCGGGCGGTGAGGTGTTGCCTCGCCGAACGGTAGAAGCCCTCGGCCCGGTCGGCCTCGAACTTCATCAGCGCGCGGAAGCGTTTGTCGTGGACGTGCGCGCGCAGGTCGGCCGGCGTGTAGCCGAAGCGTGCGAGGTCTTCGGTGGGCAGGTACACCCGGCCGCCGTTGTCGAGGTCCACGCCCACGTCGCGGATGATGTTGGTCAACTGGAGTGCCATCCCGAGGTCGAGTGCGTACTGCCGGGTGGACGCGTCGCGGTAGCCGAAGATTTCGATGCTCACCAATCCGACGACGCTGGCGACACGGTGGCAGTAGGTCCGCAGCTGCTCGAAGGTTTGGTACTGCTTGCCAGCCACGTCCATCTCGACCCCGGCGATGATCTCCAAGAGATGCTCGTCGGGGATCGCGTACTTTGCCATCAGCCCGTGGAGCTGGCCGGCGAGCAGGTCGGATGAGCCGGCCGGCGTCGTGAGCGCCTGCCGCCAGGCGTTGAGGAGGTTTGCCTTTTCTTCCGGCGGGAGCGCAGACTCATCGGCGATGTCGTCCACCAGCCGGCAGAACGTGTAGAAAACGTCCATGTCCCGCCGCTTTTCGCGGGGCAGGCACAGGAAGGCCAGCGCGAGGTTCGATTTGCTCGAAAAATCCGCCGCCCGCGCCTGGTCCGGGTGCCAGTCGTGAACAGAAGCGGGCGCGCTCATGGAAGGCCGGCAAGGTAGCGCCAATTCAGTAAACGACCAGTTCTTCCGCGTCCGCCCGGTCCGAACGGCAGCGCGCATACAGGCACACCCAACTCGCCAGCAGCCAAGCGGCAAGGGTCGTCCACAGCGTCGGATAGACGAGGAGCGTCCACAACGCCCCGGGCCACGTCCACGCGCCGAATGCCCGCGCGAGGAAGGCGTTCGCCACCGCCAGCGCGAAGAAGTGCAGCGCTGCCACCGCCACGAGCCAACCGACGTGCAACCCGTGACGACGCAGGAGCCGGAAGTGGTCGCCGAGAGCTTGCCGGAGGCCCTCGTTGTGGAAGACGAGGACCATTTGCAGCGAGCAAAACGCCAGGAGCAAAGCGGCGAGTCCCCAGCGCGTGCCCCGCACGGTCGGGTCTACCCACCCGCGCCCTTCCGGACCCTGGAAGCGCGCGACGACCAGCGGCAGCGTGATGCCGAGCGTGCCGACCGTCATTGCCACGGCCGCCCAGCGCACCACGAACACGAAGCGCCGCAGCGCGAACCGCCACGCGCGGTCGCTCTGGAACCGCATTCCGCGCACCCACACGAAGCACAGCACGATCAAGTAAATCTGCACCCCCACCCCAAGCAGATACTCGAACAGGAAAGCGAACGCGTTGACCACCTCCCCCCAGCGCAACAGCGCCGCATCGCCAAAGAATGCCTCCGGGTTCGTCAAACCCACGAACAGCGCTGGCTTGAGGGCCGCCGCCAACGCACCGAGTACAAGGACCGCATGCACCGCCATCGCACCAACCCGGCCAAGTCGCCGCCGTAATCCGCACCAGACCACACCCTGGTAGCCGCGCCAGTTCACGAGGAAGATCAGCGCTCCGAGCACCGACAGCGGAAACGGCCGCACGATGTAGTTGAACACCGCCGCCGCACCCTCCGCCGTCGGCAGGGCGGACAGCCTCAGCACGTCCGCCCAGGCGGGTGGCTGCCAACCGGTCCACGGTGTAAAGAGTCCGCCGCTTCCTGCCACGCGCTGGGTTTCGTACCAACGCATGCACAGCGTGAACGCGCTGTAACCCAGGCCGAAGACGAGTGGCAGCGTCCAGACTTGCGGGTAGCGCGCCAGGCAGCGCCGTCCGTCGCGCAGGCTCGGACGCGCCGGATTGGACACCATCACCAGCACGTAACCCGCCGCCGCACCCGCCGCCAACACGGCTACGCGGGGGAGGTCGCTTTCCATTCGAAGGGATGGGGCGAAATCCGGTCAGTGGATCAGTCCCCAGTGCCGGGTGAAGGGATAGTACACGAACAGCCCGCGGCCAACGACGTTCTCCGCGGGCACGACGCCCCAGTCACGGCTGTCGGAGCTATGGAAACTGTTGTCACCGAGCGCGAAGTAACTCTTCGGCGGCACGGTGAACGTCTCGCTGGGCGTCCGCAGCCGCGAGCCGACCGTGTTGGAGTAGCCGCCGTAGCCGTCTTGTGTGCTCATCACGCGCGCGAAGTATTTGCCCTGCGCGAGCGGTCCGTTGATGAAGAGCAGCGGCTGCGCGATGCGCAAGGTGTCGCCGGGGGTGCCGGCGAGCCGCTTGATGTAGAACTCGGATTTGATGTTCTCGTCCATCCCCGCGCGCCGGGTGCCCGTGATGCCCGCCGTGCTGAAGACGAACACATCCTCGCGGTGCGGCAGCCGGAAGTTGTAGGTGAATTTGTCGACGAACACCTGGTCGCCCGCGCCCACGTAGCCGTGGATGATGGGCTCGCCCGCCCGCAAGGTCCGCCCGACGTAGAGGTCGAAAAACTCCGGCTGGCCGAGGCTCATCTTTTCCCGGGGCGCGTACACGTCGTAGTGCCGGCCGCTGGCGCAGGAAATCCGCGTGTAGTTCAGGAGGAAGAAGTGTTTGACGGGGTCTAGGCTGGTCACCCGGTCGTCCTGCACGGACACAGCGTCGGCGTACGTGCGGCCCAGCCACAGGTAGTCGAAAACGCGCACGAAGATGTTGGGCAGCGGCTGCTCGGGCTTGAGGTCGTGAGAGATGAGACCGTTGAGGGTCGGTTCCATCGAGCCGGTGGGAATCTTGAACGGCTGCAAGAAAAACGCGCGGATGCCGATGGCGAGCACGAGCGCCACCAAGAGCACCTCGCAGTTTTCCCGCAGGCTGGACTCTGAGGTAGCGGGTTGCAGCTTACTAAAATTTTTGTCCACCCGCTCGACCATTTCTTCGACCTGCTTGCGATCAGCACGAGGCCCTTGGCGGACGGCTGATTCGAGTTCCTCGATCTGCGAGTGGTAGGACTGGTATTGTTCGTCCGTCAGCAGGTCGCGCCGACGCTGGAGGAACTTGCGGGCATTGGTGGCCAGCAGGTCGGCCTCCTTGAGGTGAACCGGGCGAAAGAACGTGGACAACATAGAAGGGAAGTGGGTTCAGCCCGCCTTGAGCACCTCGATGAAGGCTTCCTGCGGGATGTTCACCTTGCCGATGCTTTTCATGCGCTTTTTGCCCTCCTTCTGTTTTTCGAGGAGCTTGCGCTTGCGCGAGATGTCGCCGCCGTAGCACTTTGCCGTCACGTCCTTGCGCGAGGCGCTCACGCTCTCGCGGGCGATGATCTTGCCGCCGATGGCCGCCTGGATCGCCACCTGATAGAGCTGCGTCGGGATGACTTCCTTGAGCTTAGCCGCCAGTTGCCTGCCCCGTCCCTCGGCCTTCTCGCGGTGCACGATGCTCGAAAACGCGTCCACCGGCTCGCCGTTGACCAGGATGTCCAGCTTGACCAGCTTGTCCGCCCGGTGCCCGGCGTGCTCGTAGTCCATCGAGCCGTACCCGCGCGTGATGCTCTTGATCTTGTCGTTGAAGTCCACCAGGATTTCGCTCAACGGCAGCACCGTGCTCAGCATCACCCGGCGCGAGTCAAGCGTCTCGGTGTGGTCGAGCACGCCGCGCTTGTCCATGATGAGCTGCATGATGGGCGAGATGTACTCGTTGGGCACCATGATGAAGCACTTCACGATGGGCTCGCGGATTTCCAAAATCACGCTCGGGTCGGGCAAAAACTCCGGGTTGTCCACGTTCAGGACCTCGCCGCTGTTCTTCTCGACCTCGTAGATCACCGAGGGGTAGGTGGCGATGATGTCCATGTCGTACTCGCGCCGCAGCCGCTCCAGGATGATCTCCATGTGCAGCAGCCCCAGGAACCCGCACCGGAACCCGAAGCCCAGCGCGACCGAGCTTTCCGCCTGGAAGTCGAACGATGAATCGTTCAACTGCAACTTCGCCATTGCCGCCTTGAGGTTCTCGAAGTCCGCCGTGTTGATCGGATAGATCCCGCTGAACACCATCGGGCGGATTTCCTGGAAGCCCGCGAGCGGCTCCGTCGCCGGGAAGCGCGTGCCCGTCAGCGTGTCGCCGATTTTGATCTCGGCCGATGCCTTGATGTTGGCGATGACGTAGCCGGTATCACCGGGCCCGAGTTCGGGCATGGGCTTCATCTTGGGGGTGAACACGCCAACCTCCTTCACGTCGTAAGGCCGGTTGTTGCTCATCAGCTTGACGCCGTCTCCCACCTTGAGCACGCCGCTCATCACCCGCACGTACGTCACCACACCCCGGTACGAGTCGAAGGTAGAGTCGAACACCAGAGCACGCACCTTCTCGTCGTCCCATTGCTTGGGCGGCGGGATGCGGTGGATGACGGCCTCTAGGATGTCCTCGATGCCCAAGCCCGCCTTGGCGCTGGCCAGGATCGCCTCCTCGGCCGGGATGGAAAGAATTTCCTCCAACTGCCGCTTGACCGACGGGATGTCGGCGTTGGGCAGGTCGATTTTGTTGATGACGGGAACAATCGTCAGCCCCTGCTTGTTGGCGAGATTGACGGTCGCAACCGTCTGCGCCTCAACGCCTTGTGCCGCGTCGACGATGACTAGCGCCCCCTCGCACGCCGCCAGCGAACGCGACACCTCGTAAGCGAAGTCGACGTGGCCCGGGGTGTCGAGGAGGTTCAACTTATATAACCGACCGTCTTTGGCCCGGTACTGCATGGCGACCGGGTGCATCTTGATGGTGATGCCGCGTTCGCGCTCCAGGTCCATGGAGTCGAGGTGCTGGTCCTGCGCCTCGCGGTCGGCGACGGTGCCCGTCACCTGCAAAAGCCGGTCGGAAAGCGTCGTCTTCCCGTGGTCGATGTGGGCGATGATGCAGAAGTTACGGGTGAGATTCGGGTCGGGCATCGGCGGCCCGGGACTATGCCCGGCAGCGGGGGTGGCGTCAACCCTTGGGACCCGGCAGTTGAACGCCGGCCGACCCTCCACTAAATACTGGCTCTGCTTTTCTGTTTCATGGCACACCACCCTGACGACCTGTTGGATACAACGCTCCTGCGTCGGTTGGCGGGCGAAGGCGGGTTCGCGCGTGGCGAGGCGTGCTTCGCCGACGGCCGCGTACGGGGACTGCACGCCTCGGCTGAACGGGTGACCGGGCGCGTCGAGGGTTCGCGCGCGTACCGGGTGAAGCTGTGGCGCAGCCGGGGGGATTTCCAGTATTCGTGCACGTGTGCCGCGGGGCAGGAGCGTGCGTTTTGCGAACATTGCGTGGCTGTCGGGCTCGCGTGGCTGGCAACTCCCTCACCCGCGTCCGCACCGGAGCGTTCGGCCGAGGACACGTCCGCGCGCGAGACGGTAGCCGCCTACCTGTGCGGGGTTGGGCGCGAACGTCTCCTCGACCTCGTCCTGGAGGCGACCGACTACGACGACATCCTGCGGCGGCGACTGCTCCTGGAAGCGGCCGGCGTATCGCGGCCCGAACGCCCCCGTCGCGGGGCCCCCCGCCCGCCTGACCTCGTCGCATACCGCCGGCTCTTGCGCGAAGCCATCGCGACGGCCGACTACGTGGACTACGACGCGATGCCGGACTACGCTCAGGGCGTGCAGGAGGCCGTCGCACCCCTGGCTCACCTCCTGCGCGACGGTCACGCGGGGGCCGTCATCGAACTGGCCGAACACGCCCTGGTTGAACTCGACAAGGTCAGCGACCTTCTCGACGGTAGTGACGGCTCATTGAACCCGGTCTACGACGATCTCCAACGCTTTCACCTGGAAGCCTGCCGCGCCGCCCATCCGCCGGCCGAGCCTCTGGCCGAACGCCTGCTCGCCTACACGCCGTGGCTCGACAAGGCGTTCTTCGCC
>CAXTQD010000322.1:0-5697 GCA_964246175.1 uncultured Chthoniobacterales bacterium
TTCGTGTCGATCATGCAGGGCTGCAACATGCGCTGCACGTTCTGCATCGTGCCCGACACGCGCGGGGCGGAGCGTTCGCGGGCGCTGGAGGAAATCGTCGCCGAGGTGCGCATGCTCGTCGCCGGCGGGGTGAAGGAAGTCACGCTCCTAGGGCAGATCGTCAATCTCTACGGCCGGCACGAGTTTCCGAAAAGCGCCGATGGCCGCAGCCCGTTCGTGCAACTCCTCGACGCCGTGCATGCGGTCGAGGGACTTGAGCGGCTACGCTTCACGTCACCACATCCCATTGGGTTCCGGCGTGACTTGGTGGAAGCGTTCGCGCGGTTGCCGCGGCTGATGCCGCACGTGCACTTCCCCATGCAGAGCGGCAGCGACCGTGTCTTACGCGCGATGCACCGGCCGTACAAGCCGGCCGTGTACGAAGGTCTGATCTCGCAACTCCGCGCCGCCCGGCCCGACATCGCCGTGACGACGGACATCATCGTCGGCTTCCCCGGCGAGACGGAGGAGGATTATCAGGAGACCCGTGCGCTGACCGACCGCATCGGCTTCGACAACGCCTTCGTCTTCCGCTACTCCCCGCGCAAGGATACGCCCGCTGCCACGCTGGCTGACCAGGTGCCCGAACCCATCAAGGAAGCGCGCAACCACGATCTCCTCTCCGTCGTCAACCGCCATGCGAAAGCCAAACTCGCGGCATGCGCCGGCCGCCACGTGGAGATCCTCTGCGAAGGCCCGAGCAAGACCAATCCCCGCCGGCTGACCGGACGCACGCCGCAGAACAAAATCGTCGTCTTTGAAGGCCATCCGCGGCAGGTCGGGCAAATCTTCGACGTGCGCGTGGCGTACGCCAGCGGATTCACGCTCTACGGCGAATGCGACGGCCTGGAAACCGTTCGGTCCGCCGTCGAACCGGTCGCGGACGCACTCCCCTCGCCCTTTTCGTACGCCGCCGCGGCGGCCGTGGCCGGCTGATTACCCTTCGTTGTATTTTCCATGAATCCTTTGTCGCTCAAGTTGGTCGGGATCGTGATCGGCGTGTTGTGGCTCGCGGCGCACGCGTTTGCGCTGGCGCGGCCGGAGCAAGTCCGGGAATGGGCCACGCAGTTCCCGCGTTCGCGCACGGCGGGGCTGGTGCTGTTGTCGCTGGACTTCATTTGGACGTACGTCGTCGCCTACACGATGGATTGGGGGGAGTTTTACTACCTCCAGACGCCGGTGATGTTCGGGTTGCCGGTGTTCTTTTTCCTGGTGATCCGCTACGTGGACGAGTTTCTCGCCGTCCGTGCGCTGGGTATTCTCGGCCTGTTGGCGGCGGCCCCGGTGTTGAACGCGGCGTTCTTGCGCCCGCCGACGAGCCGGCTGCTGGTGGTGGTGCTGGCGTACGCGTGGGTGGTGATGGGCATGATCTACGTCAGCGTGCCGCACACTCTCCGCGACCAGATCGGCTGGCTGAACCGCTCGGCGTCGTATTGGAAGGCAGCAGCGGTGGCCGGCGTGGTCTATGGCGCGGCCGTGCTGCTGTGCGCGGTCGCGTGGTACTAGGTCCTTGTCGCGGCGAGAGGCCGCAGGCTTGATGATCCTCCTGGTACGGAGTGCAGCACGTACGAAGCGTTTCCTGCCACGGCCAAGTTTCCGAGCCCCTGGGCTACGGTATCTACGGAGGCATCTGGGTCGGCGAGGATTCATCCGTCCCCAACACCCGCGGCATCCGCAACGACGTGGTCGCGGCACTCAGGGCCGTCCGTGTTCCCCCGTGCTGCGTTGGCCGGGCGGGTGGTTCGCCGCCGAGTACCACTGGAAGGATGACATCGGGCCACGCGAGAAACGCCTGACGATGATTAACACCCACTGGGACGGCGGGGTGGAAAACAACCGTTTCGGCACGCGCACGAGTTTCGCCGCTACAACACGGTCGTCAAAAACTTACACGCCGGACCGGGTGCGACGCTTCGCCCGCGGCGCGAACGTCGACGACTCGCGACGCCCTGGTCGCCACGTGCAAAGGGATGGAACGCTGACCCTGGACCTGCCGGCCAAGTCGGTCGTGGTTCTTGCTTTCTGACGGGCCTTGGCTCCATCCACAGCGGGCCGGGAGACGTATTATCTACGTGTCTTCTGCCGATCTTCTCCAAGAACTCACCGAGGCGCAGGCCCCGGGTCCGGTCGCCGTCGCTGGACCGGGCAGCACGCCTCGCCGTTGGTTGCCGCGCCGAGTGGTTTTCACCCCCGCGGCGCTCGCCGAAGCCCATGGCCAAGCCATCCATGCACGCGTCAAGGCGCTCGGGCTGCCGGTGGAGGTTCTCCCGCGTCTCACCGGGATGCGCGGCGCGGACGAGCGCGAGACCTACCGCCTTGGCAAATCGACGCTCGCCGTCGTGACCGCGCCGGCCGGGGCGTTCAAGCTCCAGCCGATCCCGCCGTCGGCCGATTGGCAATTCCACCTCGCGGAAGGCTGCCCGGCGCATTGCCAGTATTGCTATCTGGCCGGCAGCCTGAGCGGGCCGCCCGTGGTGCGTGTCTTTGCCAACCTGCCCGCCATCCTCGCCAACCTCACCCAGTACCTGCGCGCGGACCGGCCGGAAACGAGCTTTGAGGTGTCTTGCTACACCGACCCGCTCGGCATCGAGCATCTTACCGGCAGCCTCGCGGAGTGCGTGCGGTGGTTCGGCGCGCAACCGGAGAACAGCCCGGCGCGGCTGCGTTGGGTGAGCAAGTTCGACGCGGTCGAGCCGCTCCTCGGCGTGGCGCACGGCGGGAGGACGCGTTGCCGCGCGAGCGTGAACGTCCCGGCGGTGTCGCGCGGACTGGAAGGCGGCACGGCCCCCGTGGCAGGACGACTGGCGGGCTTGCGACGGCTGGCGTCGGAGGCAGGTTATCCGGTGGGACTCGTGGTTGCGCCCATCATGCCGGTGGAAGGCTGGGAGGAGCAGTACGGCGCGTTGATCGATCAAGCCGCCGAGGCGCTGCACGGCGCGAGCGATGTGACGGTGGAACTCATCACGCACCGCTTCACGCCCGGCAGCAAGGAGGTGCTCAAGGGCTGGTATCCGAAGACCACGCTCGACCTCGACGAGGAAAAACGGTCACGCAAGTTCAACAAGTTCGGTGGCGTGAAGTACGTTTACCCGCGGGATGTGATGGGAGTGTTGCGCGGGTTCTTCGAGCGCGAGTTAGCGGCCAAGCTGCCACAGGCGCGGATTCTTTATTGGACGTAACCATCGCAGGAGGCGCGACGGTATCAGCGAGAATTCCTGGACCCGGCGCCGCCGCAGAGAAACATCTGTCCGTAAACGTCGTAGCTGATCGCGCGTCTCGGCCCCGCATGGAGCACCATCCCCGTCGCGGCGTCCACTTCTAGGGTGCAGAGATAAAACTCGACTTCCGTTTGCCCGGCGGAGCTATCCGCCACCTTGAAGGTCACACGGAAACGGTCAAGGCCCATCTTGAGCCTGACCACCGCGTAGTGCCCAATCTGTTCTTGTGACAAAGGGTCTACCTCATGGCGTTGCCATTGCCCCTCGTGGTAGTGCAACACCTCGGCATAGCTCCCGCCAGCGATATGTCCAACCACTACGATAGACTGAGAATCTCTCGTCCAGGCTATTAGAAAGACGGGGGAAAGCACACCTGCTAGAGCGGCGGTGTTGTTAAGCCGGTCTTCGATGGACAGGCAAGACGTTTTGCTCGCCGGATGGCGGTCGTACAACGTCGGGTAAAAATCCTCTGTCAATCGAGCGACAAAGTGTCCATCTGGCGAAGCCACCTTGCAGTCCTCCGGGAGCAAGTTCCATTGTGCGGCCAGACTACGGGAGAAAAGCAGGCTGCAAAGAAAAATGACGACGGCTGCATACCATCCAGCCGTCCGTGCAACGTTCCTACACAGCAAGTTCATACGCTGATGGCCTAACTGTTCTTGGATGGCATCTACGCCGCTATCCCTTCCTCCCGCTTTCCGTCTGGCGCGGCCTCAACCCGCCGCCAGAAAGGCTCCAGTTCGACGACAAGAAAATCCAGCACGTCCTCGGGCGAGAACGGCACATCGCCTGCCACCGCGTCCAGGTACAACGCCCGCGCGGCGTAGAGTTCAGCCGTGGAAGTAGTGTCGAGTTCGACCACGTCGAAGAAACTCTTCTTCGCCGCCTCCATCTCCGGGGCGACCATCCACCGCGCGCCGGGCACGCGCATCTGCTCGGCCGTGCGGAAGAGCACCGCTTTGCCCACCACGTTCCCCGCACGATCTAGCGGCGGCGACGACGGCGACGACACGCAGCACGCCCGTGCCTCGTTGAGGATTGCCCGCCAACGCTTCCAGTTGCTGCCCACCTCGAAGCCGATGAACACCTTCCGCCCGTCGCCCGGCAGCGTCCACATTACGGGCAGGAGGTCATCGCGCACGCTGCGCGGGTTCGTCGAAACCGTCCGGTCGCGCCGGCCCCGCGCCACGTCCTCCACCAGCCAGCGGAACGCGTCCGGGTTGAACCCTAACCGCCGCGGCTTGCGCGCCAGATCATCCGCGTAACGATCCAGCCACCCGGCCAGTTCCGCGTGCCGGCCATCGCCGCCGCTCCCGGTCGCGGCCTTCTTCCCGGCCACGGCGCGGTCTTGGGCGTTCCACCACGTCTCGGGCGCTTCCCAACGCGTGCTGCACACCTGTAAAAACTGCCGCGTCCCCATGCGGTTGCGCTCGGTGGGAAACTTGCCCGCCAGCCAGCCGTTCGCCAAGAACGCCCCCGCCTGCGCCGCCGGCACGTCCGCCGCCTTGCAGCGCAGGCGCACGAGTTCTTCGGCCTGCGCGCGGTTGAGTCCCTCCAGGGCCAGGGGTGTGAAGCGGTCGCGGTCGGCCGTTTCCATGTGCCGCGCGACGGTTTCTTCCCACGGCTGCTGGTTGGCGGTGACGACCATCATCTGATTGGGGGCCAGCAGGTGGATCTGCGCCACCACCGTGCCGAACGCCCGCGCCAACCCCGCCGCGTGCCCGTACGCCTCCGTCTGGTCAAAGCAGAACACAAATGGCCGGTAAAACGCCGCCAGCCCGCAAAAGTCCATCAGCCGCCGCCAGCAGAGTTCGTTGATCTGGTCGGGCGTGTCGGCGGGCGTGACCTCGCCCGTGCGCAGGCCAAGCGCCTTGGCCTCGTCGGGTTCGAGCGCCTGTCCGCTCAGCCATGCCAGGGCGAGCGAACGCGCCTCCTCATCCGGCCGCGACGCCGCGTAACGGAAGAGCACCCGCAGCCAGCCCGGCGACTGCGTCTGGAGACCGGCGCGGCGCAGTTCGTTCTCCAGGTCGCGGTGAAAGTGCTCGAACACCGCGCGCATCCAGCCTGCCCACGGATGCGCGGGGTCGGCGAGAGAGAACGATCCCATCGGGTCCTCGCGCAGCCACGCGGCGGCCTCGGCGGGGTCGGGGTGTTCGACGCGGCCCTGTTCGATCAACCCGGCGACGAGGTGCGCCAGCACGCCGTGGGCGAAGGCATCGAGCTGCGTGGGCGGTTCGACGCCAAGGAAGGCGGCCGGGTTCCCTGTGCGGTCGGGGAAGGTCAACTCCTGCACCGTGCGCAGGAGCACCGACTGCCAGCACAGGCTCGCGCTCTGGAAGGGGGTGACGTAGATGAGCGTCGCGCGGCCTTCCAGTGCCGTGAACAGCCGCCCGATGAGGTGCGACTTGCCGTAGCCCGGCTGCGGCGAGACGACGAGTTG
>CAXTQD010000322.1:5707-6207 GCA_964246175.1 uncultured Chthoniobacterales bacterium
CGCCAGGAGTTTGCCCAGAGCGTGATCGTTCAACCCCGCGACGGAAGCGTGCGGCTGGCGGGGTTCGCGGAACACCCGGTCGGCGAACGGGTTGACGATCAAGTCGGTATCCTCCATGGCGCGGCGGCTCAGGATCAGCGCAGCAGGCAACGTGCTCACCGATGGCAAATTCAGCCGTCCAACCTTACCAGGAGGTACTTCTCACCATCAAGCTCGACGGCCGCCACGCGTGTGGCGTCGTCGGCGAGCGACCAATCGCCTAGGCTCAGCGTCGCGCGGCCCTCGCGCCAGAGCGCAGCGAGGCGCTCCCCGAGCGGGACGTCGCCGACGGCGTGTTGCAGGGCAGCAATCTTCACGTCGGGGAACCCGCCCGATTCACGCACGAGCCGTGAGTAGGCAAAGAAGAGCGCCGCGTCGTCCTCGTCGGTGGCAGGCGGCGTCGCTGCGGCCGGGACCGCTGCCGGCGACTCGGCCACGTCGTCCTCCAACCAAACCCGGAG
>CAXTQD010000323.1:0-5742 GCA_964246175.1 uncultured Chthoniobacterales bacterium
GACCCCGGCCGTGCTGGCGGAGGTCGACGCGGCCTTCGAGGCTACCAAACAAGGCAAGTTCACGGACGCGCGACAGGACTTCGCCCAGTTGGCCGAGCGCCACCGCGACTGGCCTTCCATGCAGATCGAGGCGGCGCGGGCGGCTTTGTACGAGCATAACTTTGACGAAGCGGACAAGACCCTCGGTACGCTCCTGCGCGATGGTCCGAGCGCCGACGCCGAGTTTCTGTCGGGTTTGTTGCAAATGACCCTACAAGCCTTTGATAAATCGGAGGCGGCGTTTGGGCGAGCCGTCGCCATCGACCCGTCACGGCCGGACATTTTCTATTTTTGGGGCGAATGCCTGCGCCGTGAGGGCAAGCCGCAGGACGCGGCCGAGAAGTTCCATCAGGCGCTCATCCGCAACCAGTACGAGACAACGGAAGGTCTCTACCAACTCAAGCTCTGGTTGTCAGAAATCCAGGCCGACCAGGAAGCCGCCAAGGGCAGCAACGCCAAGATCGACGCGGACCTCGCCAGCGGCCACCCGTCGGGTGCGGCGCTGTTCGCGGCGGCGGCGCGGTACGTCAAGGCGGGGCAGTTCAAGGAAGCGGGCGAGCGGATCGGTCAGGCGCAAAAAACACTCGATCCGGCCGTCTTCCGGGTGGTGCTGCAAGACCCGTTCTTCTTGCAAGAAAGCTACCGGCCGGAACTCGCGTCGTTTTACAAGTAAGCAGGCCGCCTACCGCGGCAGCAGCACGCGTCCAGTCATGGCGCGGGAGAGCGTCAGTTCGTCCGCCGACTCCAAACCGCCGCCCGCCGGCAGACCCTGGGCGATGCGCGTGATGGTCACCTCCGGGTAGTCCTTGAGCAACCCGGCGAGGTACTGCGCCGTAGCCTCGCCTTCCACGTCTGCGCCGAGCGCGAGGATGATTTCCTTGGCTTGGCCGTCGCGGACGCGTTCGAGCAAGCGCTCGATGGTCAGGTCCTCCGGGCCGATGTGGTCCAAGGGAGCGAGCCGGCCGCCGAGCGCGTGGTAGCGCCCGCGGAAGACCCCCGTGCGTTCCAGGGGCAAGATGTCCGTGGCCTGCTCGACCACGCAGAGTGGGCCGTCGGCGCGGGCGTCGTCGCGGCAGATGTCGCAGCGGTCTTCTGTCGTGAAGAACCCGCAGTCCGCACACGGCCGCACCTTGGCGGCGTTTTCGAGGATGGTCTCGGCAACCTCCCGGCCGCGGTTACCCTGGTCGGGGCGGGTCGGTTGGGTGCCGACCAGCCAGAGCGCGATGCGCTCGGCCGAGCGCGGCCCGATACCGGGCAGACGCTTGAGCTGGGCGACGAGACGTTGGAGGGGTTCGGGGTAGTCGATGCGGCGCATGGGACGGAGGACAGAACATACCTTGAAACCGGCGAGATTTCCACTGCCCGGACACCCGAAAACACGCATAATCCTCTCGTTATGAACGACGAAACTACTGCCCGCTCGCCCGCCGCTGCCCCGCGTCCCCGCCCGGCCGGCGTGCGCCGCCGGCGGGCGCACTGGGTCGGGGAACTGCTCACCGTCTTTGTCGGCGTCTACGCGGCGTTCTTCCTCAACTACCGCGCCACTCACCGGCAGGAACATCAGCGCCGCGAACAACTTCTGACGTGGGTGGACGAACGTTACCAGGGAGTGCTCGACAACGCCCGCACCCAGACAGCCGCCTTGGGCAAAATCGTCGCCGACTTCGACGCGAAAACAGCGGCCGGTCAGATGCCCGAAATCAAGCCGATCGGCTGGGTCGGCGACTACGATGCCGCCGACGGCATCGGCCTGCTGCAAAGCGGTGGATACGAACTGCTCGATATCGAGACGATCCGCGACATTAGGAACACCGAAAGCTCGCTGCGGCAACTGACCTCGCTCGCCACCCACGCCCAGCAACGCAGCGACACGCTGATCTTGCCCAACCGAGGCAAGGACCCGACCGTCTTCTACGATCCGGCCACGCACCGGTTGCGTGAGTCTTACGACTGGGTGCCCAAAGCCTACGAGGACCTACGCAAGGGCTTCGAGGACCTCGAAGGTGATTGCACGAAGCTGCTGGCGCAAGTCCACGCCGAACGCGGACGCGCGCGGTAGCCGTCAGAGGGAGTTGAGCAGCCGTGCCGTTTCCCAGTCCGTCGTGCCCTTGCTGTACTGAAGTTGCTTGATGCGGTTGATATAAAAGTCGAGCGGGCCGTCGTCGGTCTTGGTCGCCCCGCGGGCTTGGTGGAACTTTTCCAAGGCGTCGGAGAGCCGCTTTTCGCGGTAGAAGATCACCCCCGTCCAGAACAGATCGCGCCGGGCGAGGTCCTCGGGAGAGAGTTCGTGCGGCTCGCCGAGGAGTTCGTAGACTTCCAGCCAGTTCTCGCCGACGCGGCGGCGCAGGAGTTCCAGCGGCCGGGCCTCGACGGTCGCTTCCGCCAACTCGAAGGTGCGCGCGCCGATAAGCACGTGCGAGCCGTACGTCAGGTTCGCCGCGCACAAGCGTCGGGTGAACGCCACCTCCTCGCCCGCCGCACCGAAGCCCGCCAGCCGCCGCGCGCCGAAGCGTCCGACGGCCATCTCGCCGCTGTTGACCGCCACGCGCAGGTCGCACTCCAGGCCCGCGTGCTCGCGGGCGAGTTCGTCGTTGAGCGCGCGGGTCTGGCGGACGACTTCGAGCGCCGCCCGGCAGGCCGCGCCGGCGTGGTTGGCCATGGGTAGCGGCGCGCCGAAAAGCCCCCGCACGCCCTCGCCGTCGCATGCGGCCAGGGTGCCGCCCTTTTCGACGAGGGCCTCGGCGGCGGCGTTGAGGAATTGGTTGGTCACCGCGACGTACTCGGCCGGGGCGAGGCGCTCCATCAGCGCGGGGTGGTTGAAGATTTCGCAGACGATGAGCGTGAGTTCCTCCAGGCGGCCGTCGTCGCTGAGTTCGGTGCGACCGTCCACGAGCGCGCGGGTCTGGCGGCTGGACACGCGCGGGCCGAAGGCGTCGTCCACGACCGACTGCCGTTGGCCCGCCTCGCTGCCCGAGTAGATGAACCCGGCCGTGAACGCCATCACCGTCGCCGCCGCCGGCAGGAGCGGCGAGAAGTAAAATCCGAACATCGCCGCCAGCGCCGCCACCGTGAACACCTCCGCCAGCGCGAGGGCGGCGACGAGGATTTTGAAGGTGGGCCGGTTGATGTCGACCGTCGTCCACGCCACGCCGAACGCCAACGCGATGAATGTGACGTGCTGGAGCAAGGGGTGGTCGAGCGCAACACCGTTCAGCCCGAACCCGCGCGCGACGGAAGCGTCCAGCGGGCGCAGGAGCCCCGGCGCGTAGACGAGCGCCAGCACGAGGCTGGTCTGCACGCCGAAGAGCAAGGCGAACTTGAGGGCGCGGGACACGGGTACGGAATTACAGAGGAAAACCGTCCAGGCCAAGGCGAAAAATGCGCCCGGGCTCCCGCGTATCCCAACTGGTTGCTCACGACGCCGCTTCCGCGGCCGGTTTGTACGACCCAACCACTAACTCGCTGATGAATCCGTCCGGGTCGTCCACCGCGCGGACGGGCAAGGTAAACTTCGCCTGTCCCGTGTTCTTGTAGATCAGCCGCAGACCGAACTGGTAGTCCTTGAACAGCCGCCGGCAAAGCTCCCCCACGGACACACCCTCGGCCGTGCTACGTTCCACCAAGCGGTGCGCCGCGTCGTCGTCGAAACGCACCGCCAGCCCGTGGTTTTGCTGGAACGTCTCCGCGAACCGGTGCGCCGCTTCCGTGCGTTGCGCCTCGTGCCGGTCGTGCCCGGCGGCCAGCAGCGTCGCCAGCGACCCGGCCGGGTCGGCCACGAACGTGTCGTCCACGAGGAGGCGTGTCACCCCCGCGCCGGGCAGTTCGTACTTGGCCTCGCGCAGGAGCCGCTCCGTTACGGTGAGCAGGCCGCGCGCGCCGGTGCGTTCCTCGGCGGCGCGGGCGGCAATCGTCCGCAGCGCCCCGTCGGTAAACGCCGCGTCGATGTCGTACGCCCGGAAGGCGCGTTCGTACTGGTGCACAATGCTGCCCTCGCTGCGGCGCAGGATTTCGTGGAGGTCGTCTGCCGTCAGCCCTTCGCACACCACGCGCACGGGCAGCCGGCCGATGAACTCCGGCTCAAAGCCATAGTCGATGAAGTCGCGCGTCGTCACCTCCCGCAGGGTCGCCGCCTCCGTGTCCGGCGTGCGCGCCCCGCTCTGCGCAAAACCCATGGTGGCCTGACGCAGCCGCTTGCTGACCAGGTCGCCCAACCGCTCGAACGCCCCGCTGACGATGAAGAGAATGTGGCGGGTGTTGATCGTCTCCTTCCGTGCGCCCTTGCCGCGGCGGCTGGCGTCGAAGGCTCCTTGGAGCTGCGCCTGGATGTCCATGGGGTTGCGCACGGGTACCTCGGTCTCCTCCATGAGCTTGAGGAGGGTCGTCTGCACGCCGCGTCCGCTCACGTCGCGTCCACCGATGGTATGGCTGGCGGCGGCGATCTTGTCGATCTCGTCGATGTAGACGATGCCGTACTGCGCGAGGTTTGTGTCGCCATCGGCTTTGGCGATGAGGTCGCGCACGAGGTCCTCCACGTCGCCGCCGACGTAGCCGGTCTCGCTGAACTTGGTCGCGTCGGCCTTGACGAAGGGCACGCCGATGAGTTCGGCCACGTGCTTGACGAGGTAGGTTTTGCCTACCCCGGTCGGGCCGATGAGGATGACGTTTTGCTTGGCGTACTCGATGTCGGGAGCATCCTCCTGGCGGACGGCGCGGACGTGGTTGTAATGGTCGCACACGGCGACCGCGAGGACCTTTTTGGCATCGTCCTGGCGGATAACGAAGCGATCCAAATGCGCCTTGATGTCGCGGGGCTGGAGGTGGAAGTCGAAAACGTCCGCAGGTGGCTTGGGCTTGGCCTCGGGTTCCTCCGGGATGCCGCTCGCGGCGGTGTCAGGGGTTGTGAAAGTGTTGAAAGCGACTTTGTCACCGAAGGAACTTTTCAGGAAGTCGCCGAGCTTGCGCTGGAGTTCCTCGGGCGAGGGGAAGGGCTTATCGCCATGGTCAGACATCGTGGGACTAACTTAGCACACGGATGCCCGCGCAGGCCGCCCCCTGACAAACGCGCGAGGTCCTTCGCGTAAGCGGGCTGGTCCTTGGCCGCACGGGCGGCCAGGACGCGGGCGTCGGGTAGGAGGCCGGTTTCCAGGGCGAAGTTCGCCGCCCACCAGCGGCGTTCGGCGGCGATGGCGGGCTGGTTGGTAGCGTCGGTATAGTACGCCGCGATGGCCAGGAGCGTGGGCGGCGCAAAGTCCGTCCAGGGCACCTCGACGGTGCCGTAGGGGGTGCCGGCCTGAACGTTGTCACCGGCGGCGCTCTGAATGCCGCGCGGGTAGGCGATCCCGCGGCGGCTGGTCACGGGCTTGGGGTAGCCGTGGTGAGAGTTGATGTCGGCCACCAGCATCGCCTTGAAGGCCACCATCGCTTTGGCGCGCCCCAGCGTGAGGTTCCGCGCCGCCGCGAAGTCCGGTTCAGTGATGGCTACCTGCCGCAAGACCGCCTGCGCCTCGTCGAAGTGGTACAAGGCCACCTGCTGCCGGTAACTGTCGCGCGCCGTTTGCCAGCGCAGACGCTCCGCGTTGGCAACGGAGGGGCTCGGCGTCGGGGTCGGCGTCGTGGGCATCGGCATGGGGCCGGGCGAGGGCACCGTCGTCAGGCGCGTGGACTCCGAGGGACTCGGCACCGGCGTGACGGCCGGCGTTGGCG
>CAXTQD010000323.1:5752-6196 GCA_964246175.1 uncultured Chthoniobacterales bacterium
GATCTGTCATGTTCCAGCCCGGCCTATTCCGGCCCAGCGCGGCCACTAACGTACGAACGTATGCCTTTTATCAGACCTCCGTCTCATTTAGCAACTCAGAAACGTTACCTTTCCATGCACAATCGTACTTGTCCAGCGCCGCCTCGGCCGCGAAGAACGTTTCCACCAGCTTGCCGGTGGTTTGCAGACCATTGCGTGCCTTGGCGAACTCCGCCCGCAACGCCGCGCGGTCTGCGCCGGGCTCGTTGGCCCGGTCGCGCAACGGCGCGTAAAGCGCGTAGTCATGGACGCACCGCCGCGCGATGGGCTCGTAGTCGCTGGTCCACTCGTAGGGCGCGGGCGACTTGCCTTCGAGGTAGGCGCCCAAAATCGTGTTGGCGTCCTCAAAGTTCCCCAGCGTCCAGTCCTTCAGGCCGAAGAGCAGGAGCGCCATCCGCTCGAAAG
>CAXTQD010000324.1:0-899 GCA_964246175.1 uncultured Chthoniobacterales bacterium
CCCTCGCTACCCAGTTGTACCAGACCACCGTCTACACCGCACGGGAGGTCGGTTTGCTGCCGATCCTCACCGAATTGACCCTGGTGTCCGCGATGTTCTCGTTCTTGGCGGCGACAGTGTTCTTCCTGGCCCGGGGCAATAGCGTGCATCCCTCCCACCGTGCGGCAGGCGGGCTGACGGTGGTCATCTGTCTGGTGGCCGGAACATCCTACTGGTTCATCCACTATTACTACCACGGGATGATGCAGGAGTTGGCGGTCAGGCCCACCGACCCCGTCGGCCGGCACAACATCATCCGCGACAGCTTCTTCGCCATCGGCCTGTACCGCTACATGGACTGGATCGTGACCACGCCGCTGCTGCTGCTCAAGGCCGGGCACATCACGCTCCTGCTCGGCGCGGACGTGTGGATGATCCTCGCTGGCTGCATCGGCGACCAGCAGATCGCTCCCGACGGCACCCTCCTGGTCGGCCGCCACCTGCTCTGGGGCACGCTGTCCACGCTGGGCTACGCCGTTATCCCGTATATGCTCTTCGTTCGTCTTGCCCCGCGGTACGGCGGCTGGAACGAAGACGAGAGCGGCTACGCCTTTCGCGTCCTGGCCTACACCACGGTCACGACCTGGGGCGTGTACCCGCTCGGCTACCTGGCCTCCGCGCTGTTCCCGAGCATGGACCTGAACTGGGTTCACCTCGCCTACACGACCGCCGACGTGGTCAACAAGATCGGCGTGGCCGTCGTCGCCTACCTCGCCGGGGCCGAGGCGCTCGCCCGGCGCACCCCGCCCGAGGCCGTGCAGCCCGCCCGCATGTCGACCTGACCCCGCCGCAATTCGCCCATCGACAAAAGCCCCGTCTCGCCCGAAGCTCCGTTCCTTATGGAAATCGCCACGCAACTC
>CAXTQD010000324.1:909-5006 GCA_964246175.1 uncultured Chthoniobacterales bacterium
TTTGTCAGGATTTGTGCATCGACAAGCGCCCGGTCCCGTCCGACACTTCCCGCATGGAAATCGCCACGCAACTCGCCCTGTTTTTGGAGAATACGCCCGGCACGCTGGCCGCCGTTTGCGACGAACTCGCCAAGGCCGACATCAACATCCTGGCGCTGACGATTTCCGACACCGTGGACCATTCGGTCGTGCGCATGATCGTCAGCGACACCGACAAGGCTCTGAGCATCTTCGAGGAACACGGCACGCTGGTGGTCGAAAACGAGGTGCTCCTCGTCGAGATCGACAACAAGCCCGGCAGCCTGTCGCGCATCGCCCACGAACTCGCCGGCGCCGAGATCAACATCGAGTACGCTTACCTCGCCACCGGCGGCAGTTCGGCGCAGGGCCTCATGGTGCTGCGGCTCAGCGATGCCGAGAAGGCGCTCGGGTTGTTGAAGGACCTGTGAACTGAAATCCAAGGGCGAGCGCTGGCCGCGGGGTAGCGGCTGGCACGAGACGTGTTCTTGCAAGCGGGACGCGCGAAACGGCTTGCGCCCGCGAATCCTCCAGCCCGCCCTTCCGCATCATGTCCATCCGAGTCTGGCCCGGAATTCCTTACCCCCTCGGTGCGACGTGGACGGGGGAGGGCGTCAACTTCGCGCTGTTCAGCGAAAACGCCTCGGGCGCGGACGTGTGCCTGTTCGACGACGCCGACGCGGCCACCGAAAGCCTGCGCGTACGCATGACCGAACACACCGACCAGGTGTGGCACGTCTTCCTGCCGGGGGTGGGTCCCGGGCAGCACTACGGATTCCGCGTGTACGGTCCTTACAACCCAGGGAAGGGTCATCGATTCAACGCTTCCAAGCTGCTGGTCGATCCTTATTCCAAGGCCATCAGCGGCGACGTGGCGTGGGGGGCGGAGATGTACGGCTACCGCGCCAACGATAAGCTCGACGACAGCGAGCGCGACTACGGCGACAGCGCCGCGGGGATGCCCAAGAGCATCGTCATCGACCCGGCGTTCGACTGGGAAGGCGACACCCTCCCGCGCACACCGCTGCACCGCTCGGTGATCTACGAGGCGCACGTCAAAGGCTTTTCCCGGCTCAACCCCGAAGTTCCCGAAGAGGCCCGCGGCACCTACGCCGGCTTGGGCAGCGAGGCGTCCGTACGTTACCTGAAGGAACTCGGCGTCACGGCAGTCGAACTCCTACCCGTCCATCAGCACGTCGAGGATCAATTCCTCGTGGAGAAGGGGCTCAAGAACTACTGGGGCTACAACACGATCAGCTTTTTCGCGCCGCACCATGCCTACGCGCACGCGCAGCCGGGCACTGATGCCGTGCGCGAGTTCAAGGCGATGGTCAAGAACCTCCACGCCGCGGGCATCGAGGTCATCCTGGATGTGGTCTATAACCACACCGCGGAAGGCAACCATCTCGGGCCAACGCTGAGCTTCAAGGGCATCGACAACGCCAGCTACTACCGGCTCGCGCTCCGCGACCCACGGTTGTACCTGGACTTCACCGGCTGCGGCAATTCGCTCAACGTGCTGCACCCGCAGGTGCTGCGGATGGTGGTCGATTCGCTGCGCTATTGGGTGACGGAGATGCACGTGGACGGTTTCCGCTTCGACCTCGCGGCGACGCTCGTGCGTGGCGAAGTGGGCATCAGCAAGTATTCGGCGTTCCTGGCGATCATTCACCAAGACCCGGTTTTGAGCCAGGTCAAGCTCATCGCCGAGCCGTGGGACATTGGAGAAGGGGGCTACCTCGTCGGCAATTTCCCCGTGCTCTGGGCCGAGTGGAACGGCAAGTACCGCGACACCGTGCGCCGCTACTGGAAAGGGGACGAGGGCCTGATCGGCGAACTCGCCTACAGGCTCACGGGCAGTCCCGACCTGTACCAGCACGGCGGCAAGCGCCCGTACGCGAGCATCAACTTTGTCACCGCGCACGACGGCTTCACGCTCCACGACCTCGTCTCCTACAACGACAAGCACAACGAGGCCAACGGCGAGAACAACAACGACGGTGACAACAACAACGGAAGCTGGAACTGCGGGGCGGAAGGTCCCACCGACGATCCGAAGATCAACGCGCTCCGACAGCGCCAGCGGCGCAATTTCCTCGCCACGCTGCTCCTGAGCCAGGGCGTGCCGATGCTGCTCGGCGGCGACGAGTACGGCCGCACGCAGGATGGCAACAACAACGCCTACTGCCAAGACGGCCCGCTCTCTTGGCTCGACTGGCAGCGCGACCGGGCAGCACGTGAACTTCTGTCTTACACGCAGCGCCTGATCCGGCTGCGGCACGATCACCCGGTGTTCCGGCGGCCGAAGTTTTTCCAGGGTCGGCGTATCCGGGGGCAGGAGGTCAAGGACATCATGTGGTTCAACCCGGGCGGCACGGAGATGACGGACGCGGAGTGGGGTTCGCACTTCGTGCGTTCGCTGGGGATGCTGCTGAGCGGCAAGGCTATCGACGTGCGCGACGAACACGGCGAGCCCATCGTGGACGACACGTTCTTGGTGCTCTTCAACGCACACCACGGCGCGCAGCGATTTGTGCTGCCCGGGCAGACAGACGTACGCTGGGGCCTGCTGCTCGACACGGCGGAGGACACAGGTTTCATCGAAACCGTGCGCACCTACCAGGCTGGACAGGCCCTCAAGTTGACGGATCGTTCATTGTGTCTGCTGCGACTGGTTGAGGGCGAGGAAAGTTCGATGACGGCGCGGTGAAAGAGGCTTCCGCAAAATCCATGGACGCATCGGCCGACTACCCGGTTCTCTCTTCCATTCGTGCCAGTACAGAGACGCACGGCGAGAGTGCCTTTACCGAAGCAATGGCGGGAACTATCTTGCTCGATCAGGAGGCTTTGACCGTGGGATGCTTCTTCTGGAGCTGCCGGTTGTCGTAGAATAAAATCGATTGCATCAAGCGACGCTTTGGCGGCGTAGAAGTCAAACACCATTCACCGCACACCCCGAAGTTGATCGTGATTCAACGACTTCTTTTGTTTAGAAAGCTGCAAGATGCTGTGCGGCGACACCGAATCAGCGTGGACGTGAAGGCTTGATCTTCGCGGTAAGCTCGACACTTTTTGACCCTCTATTTAGGTAATGATCAATGGATAAAACTACTCCGCTTCCTGGAGCATTCCCCACCGACGACGGGGTGCGCTACTGCGTCTGGGCACCGAGCAAAGAATCGGTGGATGCCGTCGTCAACAACGGCCAGCGCATGATCAAACTCCAGTCGGTCGGCGAAGATGGTTTCTTCCTGGGCACCGACCCGGACGGCCGCGCCGGCGACCTCTACAAATACCGCCTCGATGGTGATCCGGGCAAAACGTTCCCCGATCCGCTCTCGCGCTACCAGCCCGAGGGGGTCCACGGCCCTTCGATGGTGATGACTCCCGGAGCCTATCATTGGCAGCACGAACCACCGATCCGCCCGGCCGCGCTCGACGGGCTCGTCCTCTACGAACTCCACGTCGGCACCTTCACGCCGGAGGGCACCTTCCGCGCCGCCATCGCCAAGCTCGACAGCCTCGTCGAACTCGGCGTCAACACGATTGAACTGATGCCCTTGGCCGACTTCCCCGGCCGCTGGAACTGGGGCTACGATGGCGTGTTCCTCTACGCGCCGGCGCGCGCCTACGGACATCCCGACGATCTGCGCGCCTTGGTCGACGCCGCCCATGCGCGGGGTCTCTACGTCGTGCTCGACGCCGTCTACAACCACCTCGGCCCCGACGGCAACTACCTTGGCGCGTTCACGCATTGCTACTTCAACCCCGCGCACAAGACGCCGTGGGGCGACGCGTTGAACTTCGACGGCGTCCACCACGGCCCGGTGCGGCGGTTCTTCATCGGCAACATCGTCTACTGGATGGAGGAGTTCGGCTTCGACGGTTTCCGGCTCGACGCGACCCACGCCATCATGGACGAGTCCGACACGCACATCCTCGCCGACCTCGCCGAGGCGGTCCACGCACGGGGCGGCTTCGTCATGGCCGAGGACGAGCGCAACGCCGCGTTCCTCGCCGAACCCGCCGAGACCGGCGGCAGTGGACTCGACGGCCTGTGGGCCGATGACTTCCACCAC
>CAXTQD010000324.1:5016-6194 GCA_964246175.1 uncultured Chthoniobacterales bacterium
TCCACCACTCCGTGCGCGTCGCGCTGACGGGAGAAAAAGAAGCTTACCTCGCCAACTACACCGGCACCGGCCAGGAACTCGCCGACACCCTCGCCCACGGCTGGCATTTCCGCGGACAAGCCTCGCCGACCTCCAACAAACGGCGCGGCACCGCTTGCGACCACCTGCCGCCGCACGCGTTCTGCTACTGCATCTCCAACCACGACCAAGTCGGCAACCGAGCGTTCGGCGAGCGGCTTTCCGTTGGTGCCAACTCGGCGGCTTACCGGGCGGCCAGCGCGCTGTTGTGCCTCGCGCCGTACACCCCGCTGATCTTCCAGGGGCAGGAATGGGCGGCCTCGACGCCGTTCCTGTACTTCACCGACCACCACGATGCGCTCGGCTTGCTCGTGACCGAAGGGCGGCGCAAGGAGTTCGCGGGCTTCGCGGCGTTCGCCGACCCGGCGAAGGTCAAGACAATCCCCGACCCGCAGGCGTCGTCCACCTTCCAGGCGTCGAAGCTGAAGTGGGAAGAAGCCGGCGCCGGCGTCCACGCGCAGACGCGCGCGCTCTACCGCGAGGCGCTCCGGCTGCGGCGCGAGGAACGCGCCATCCTCGCTCGCTACGACCGCGCGAACTGGCAGGCGCTCGCCCTCGGCGAGAACACCGTGGCCCTCGCTTACACCGACGTGGCGGCCGGGGAGATGTGCCTGGCCATCGTCAACCTTAAGGGCGGCGACGTGCATGCGGCCGTCATCGACGAGGGGCCGCCGGTGGAGGTAATCTTCTCCACCAACGAAGCCCGCTTCGGCGGCGACGGTGCGTGCGCCTACGACCCCGTAGAACGCTCCCTGTTCTTCGAGCAACCCGAGTTGTTGATCCTGAAGTCTAGGTCGACGGGGAGCGCCTGAACACGCCGACGCCCTGCGCTGCGCCGGCCGGCGCTCGTAATAACTGGTCCTGATGCTTCTCCGATAAGTGCTTAGATTTGTCTGGTGCTGGGAACTTGACCGCAGCAGGAAAAAGGCCGCCTACGAGAACGGGCGTGCACCGGAGGCATCTGCCCCGCCTGCGAGGGGCGTTACCTAAGCAAGAAACCTATGAAAACTCCCAAGACTTTGATGTCCGTGATGGTTGCTGCGGGGATGCTCTCCTTAGCGTCACTCTCGTTAGCTTCTGGCGGCGGGGCAGGCAGTGGC
>CAXTQD010000325.1:0-6155 GCA_964246175.1 uncultured Chthoniobacterales bacterium
CGAGCACGCCGGCCACGTAGAGCCAGCCCTCCCGGGTAGCGACGTAGGTGATGTCAGCCTGCCAGACCTCTCCTGGTCGTACGGGCGGCGGACGTTCGGCTAGGTGGTTGGGTGCCACCGGGCAAAGATGACGGCTGTCGGTGGTGCGAGGCCGAAAGCGCCGCTTCTGGCGTGCCCGCAGCCCGGCGCGGCGCATCAGCCCAGCCACCCGCCGCCGTCCGCAGTTCTCGCCCGCCCGGCGCAACGCCACGGTCAGGCGCGGGCTGCCGTAGGTGCGTCCGCTCGCCTCGAACAACTCGCGCGCCTTCGCTCCCAGCCGGACGTTGTCCCTGGCACGGGGCCGTTCATCTTTTTTCCGTGCGGCGTAGTACGCGCTACGCGCCACACCCGAGACGCGACAGAGTTGTCGCACTGGGTGCTCTCCCGCCAAAGCCTTGATCGCGCCCTGCTTCATCGCGGGAGTTTGGAGAAGATAGCGACGGCTTTTTTTAGGATCGTGCGCTGCTCGCGCAAGTCCGCGTTCTCGCGTTCGAGGGCTTTGATGCGCCGCTCCAGTTCGGCCACGCTCGCGCCAGGGCTGCTGGTCGCGGGCATCGCTGGTGCGCCGCCTGGCCCGCCGCCGTACTGCTTCTTCCAGCGCGACACGCTCCAGGGGCTCACACCCAGGTCACGTGCCACTTGCTCCAGCTTTGCACCGGGGCGGCACGCCAGCGCGGCGACCTCGCGTCGGGACTCCTCGTCAAATCTCCTGCCGTACTTGCTTTCGTTGTTAGGCATATCGGTTGTACTCTCTTGTAGCACACCCGCTGGTCCTCAAAACCGACGCAAGATCACTCAGCTTCTACGTGGGCGACGCGGACAAGGCGCAAAGCGCGCTGGAGCCCGCGCGCCAACGCTACCCGGCACAGAAGAACTGGCCCTACCTGGAGGCCTTCCGCGGCCTGGGTTGGTTGCCGGCGGCGACACCTGCGCCGCTTACTACGGCCCAAGAGACTGCGGCGCTGACTCCGCGCGCGGAGTAGCACGGTAGGCTTCTGCAAGCGTCAGACAAGGCAGGTGGACACCTCTTCACTGCTCTTTGCTTCTGGCTTGCCGGGTCGCCGCCCGTGACTTGGCGCTGGCGCTGTCGGCTATGGCTTGGATCTGCGTGGCCATCTCCTTGGAAGGCGTTGGCGTGAAGGTGCCGTAGGCGTACACGTGGCCGTCCGTCTTGGCTTGGTAGGTGATCTGGAGGTACTGCAAGCCTCTTGGGCCACTTGGCAGGCTTGCTCCCGGATTCGCCGCCGCCCCCGTTGCGTCGAGAGGATGGGTGAAGCGTTGCTGCGCCGCGTCTTCAGACACCAGCGCCCAGCCGTAGAACGTGTACTCTTGGCGCATGTACTTCATGTAGCGCGCTTGGTGTTCCTGCTCGGTCTCCGCGCGGGCAATCAGAGCGGTGAGGACAAGGGCGAGCAGACACAACGTGCCAGCCGTCTTGGCATCTCGTTGTACCATAAGTATCTAACTATCAAACCAGCCCGGGCCAGGCAACCTTGAACCGCGGCGCGCTAGTAGCGGCACGAGGATGCCAGGGTACGGTTCCAAAAGCTTTCTCGTGAGCTGAGGTTCTTGGCCGCTAGGCCCCAATCTGTAAGCATCCTCACCATGTGGCCTCTGGCCCATTGCCCTGGCACCCTCGCCCAGGCTTACGCCCGCGTCACGCCAAGATAGCCGAGGGCTTGCCCACCGCGGCCGGGAACTCGTCGGTTAGCTGGTGCCAAGCTTGCCATCTGCCGGACTGCATTCGGTGCCTTGGCCGCAGCGGAATGCTCCGTATGGAGGATTCCGCTGCGCTTCGAGGTACGCTTTCGGAGCGGCAGCTTCCTGTTGATCGGCCCGACCTACGCGAGGACATCGCCTTCGGCACGGCCCGGGATGCTTGGAGCTACTGGCGGCGGGAGTTTGCCATTGGGGGCGAGAGCTTGCTGGTCGTCAATGATTCCCACGAGGTGCTTTACACCCCTCGCCAAGGCGGGACGGGTGAGTAAATCCCCCGTCAGCGCCCGTCATGTCCTTGAGGGAGGAGCCATGAGTCGAAGGTCCTCTTGAACTCCAAAGTGCAGGCCCTATCCTGAGACTGAGGCTCACCGTCGGCGGCTCTTTACGCCAGGACCGTTTGCATTTTGTCCAAATGGAAGGGCTTGCGCAGATAGGCGTAGCAGCCTAGCTCCTGGCAGCGCTGTATTTCGTTGGTCAGAAACGCAGCACTCGTGGTCAGTAGTCGTAAGCACGACGGCGTAGCGCCCAGGCGACCAGGCCCCCGCCGAGCAGCGCGGCGGCCCAGGTGGACGGCTCCGGCGCGACCGTGACGACGAGGTCCACCTGTCCGGCGATGCTCGTGTCGATGCGGTAATTGTACCCGGCGGGCAGCTTGCCCAGATCCAAACCATCGTCGGTCAGGCTGCCCGTGTAGTCGATCAGGTCGTAGCGGCCCGGGCCGAAGCCCGCGAAGCCCCCCGCGTCGAGGCGGCCATCGAGCGTAAGGTTGCCGCCGATGGTCAGGCGGTCGCCCAAGGCTGGCGTTTTCAGGTCTAGCTCGAAGAAGAGCGCCGCATCGGGGTTGAACGTCACGTTGCCTTGGAACGCCATGGTCGCTCCGGTGTCGTTGGTGGCGGTCGCCCCGGCGGCAAAGAAAGCGTGCATGATGTGCGGACCGACGCCACCGGAAAGGACGAACGAGGCGGCGGTAAACGTGCCGTTGAGACCGCCGAGCTGGGCGCCAGCGGCCTGGGTCAGCGTGCCGTTGACGTGGAGCGTGCCGCCGCCCTCGACATAGAACGACCCGGAGTTAGTCAGCGCGCCGTTCGTGGTGAGATGGCTGCCGCCCAGGTCGATGCTCCCTTGGTTGGTGGCGAGTGCGTTCAGGCCCGTGATCGTCGCCCCAGGACCGTTCAATGCGATATCGGCCGCGTTCGTCGTCACGTTGCCGCCCAGGTTTAGGGTTGCCGCGCCAGCAAACGAGCCGGGTCCCACGCCCACCCCTCCGACGAGGCTGTAGCGGCCACCGGTGAGCGTGCCGTTGCTGAGGTTGGTCAGCAGGCCCGGGGCGACGCTCAGCGAGGAGTTTGACCCTGCGGCGGGGCCGCCTTCCACCGAGAAGACGCCCGGGTTAGAGGCCCGCCCGCTGCCGGTGACGACGGCGGCGCTCCCGTTGCTGGCATCAAGGTTCCCGTTGTTGATAAAGGTTGTCCCTGCGCCAGCGAGCTGGATCGTCAGCCCACCCCCGTTCGCGCTAGCAGAGACGCCGCCCTTGTTGGTGAAAGTGGCCGCACCGCCGGCGAGCACGATGGTCAAGGTGCCTCCATCCGAGCCGGCATAGACGTTGCCATCGTTGAGAAAGGTGCCGCTGCCGGCAAACGCCCCGCCGATGATCGTTAGCGTCTGGTTGGGCGTTACGTTGCCGTCAGTGCTAATCGCCTCGTATCCGTTGCTATTGCCAAGGGTCAGCCGTCCGACGGTGTAGTTGCCGTCTAGGGCAACGTTGGACGCCGTGTCGGGGGTCGTGCCGGGGGTCGCGTCGAGGATCGACACGTCATAAGTCGCGCCGTCGGGGGCAGCTCCCGTGCTCCAGAGTGTGCCATCGCTCCAGTCTCCCTGACCGCCTTTCCAGTTGTCGGTGGTTTGCGCGTCGAGGCGGGCTGCGCCCAGCGGCAGCACGCTCGCGGCGGCCAGGCTGACCAGCGCGGGGTAGAGGGATCGGGTGCGGCGGTCAGGTTTCATATGAGAAGAGTATGGCTACCCGATGATTGAAACTGGCGTTGAACCGATCTAGCACCTCAAGTCTGATCAATATCCTTCTGCAACGCGAGAAGAAACCGACGCTGCTACACCAAGTCGGCTTCGAACACGGCATCTGCGGCTGAGCCGGTCACCTGCTCAGGACTCCAATGCCGGCGCAGCAACGCTTAGACGCGGCCGAACCGTGCAGGGCTGAACTGCTGGTTGCGCCGCGAGCATTTGTGCTAGGCTGCCACGCGGCGTGAGCAGGTATCAAGAACGCCGGGTGTACAGAGCCACTTGCTCGCTGCCGCACTCCTAGTCAGCCTTCCCACCCATCCAAGCAAGGGCGACGAGGCTGCCGAGGATAAGCCCCAGCAATAGCAGCAAGTTCATTGCAATCGGTTGTCCGCTTGGACGGTTGGTGGCGTTATCCCAACAAGGCCCGCACCTTCGAGGCCGCCGCGTCTGCATGTCCTTCAAAGCTTTGCTTGTTCCAGTACCCCCGCCCCACCAACCTCGGCGCCGAGTGTGCCAAGGCCGGTTGAGAATGGTAGCGGCTGGCAATTGAAGCCTCGTTTACGCAGATGTTGGCTTGGCCCACCAAGGCAACGATTACCGGGTGCAACTCCCGCAGATGAAATGCAGCGAGGATCAGCATCTCACGAGTGATCTCCGACACCTTGACGTGTTGGTTGGACGCAGAAGATCCAGGCAGTCCGCCGACCACGTCGCGCAAACTGTGGACGTGCTGCAGGAGTCTCTCCAGGTTTGCTCTGCGCACCGCCAGTCTTCTGCGGCGCACGTGGTGGATGATCCAAAGGATGACGATCAGCAACAAAGCCGACACCCCAATCCACGTTTTGACATTGACCATCATCATTCCCCTTGTGCTGCCACCGGACAGCCCTTTCCCTCAGCCAATTTGTACACGGATGGTGACCGCTTGTCATCAGCAACCGTCCTGTCCAGGGTGATTCATACGGATTCAAGCTTGTGACGTTGCAGCGACGGCAGGCGACTTGCCTAGTGGACTGAGTTGGAAGTGCGTTGGCAGAAGCGACCGACCCTGGCGAGGATGGTGTCGGCGGTCTTGTTCCATACGAGCTAGGCCAAATTGCTGCGCCTCTACGGCGGGGAGGATGACGCCGGGTTCCGCGAATACCTGGCCGATTGGTTCTACAATCTGCACTACGTGCCGCTGCCCGGCGCGCAGCCTTACAGCTTCGGCACGGGCAACTTGAGACAAATCGCCATCGACTATCCCTGCCGCCCCGTGTCACCTTGCATTAACCGCGTACTTCAGCGGACAGAGCTTGGCCATGGAGTCGGTTCCGAACTCCGGCCGCGTGCAAGGACCTCGCTGTAGCCGCAAACAACTAAGCCCTCTCTTGGTCAGGTCAGTACTTTGTGCGTAAGCAATTGTCGATGGGAACATTACTTCCCTAAACATCTGCCAGCTCATCAGCGAGAGGGTCCTGTTTTCACGCGGGGGACCAAACCGGGGGTCCAACGCCGAGACTTCAAGCGCATCTTACTACCAGAGAACGACTCGAAAGTTACACATTTCGCATTATCTACCGTTCGCAAGGGGTATTCACCTAAAAACGACCCATTTTGACCAATGCGGTCACGAGTGGACTGAAGCGTCGCAGACTATCCGATACACTGGAGCTGTTTTGTGCTGAGATGTGGTCACGAGCGGACAGCACTGGACCCAAAACTTTTCACCGGGGGGACCTCCCGAGGGGGCTAACCCTCTCGCGTCGTAGCACCAGCGTTGTCGGCCCCAGCATGATCTAATCCGCCGGGCTCTTGATGGTTAGTCCCGGCCGGTTGAGCACGTGGGTGTAGATCATGGTTGTCTCTACGTCCTTGTGGCCGAGCAGTTCCTGGATCGTGCGGATGTCGTAGCCACCTTCCAAGAGGTGCGTGGCAAAGGAGTGGCGCAGGCTGTGGCAGCTCGCCGGCTTGTTGAGCCCCGCCGCACGCACGGCCTCTTTGACGGCACTTTGGAGGTTCTTCTCGCCCACGTGGTGGCGGCGCTTGGCTCCTGAGCGCGGATCAACCGAGAGCTTGCCGGCCGGGAAGGCGTACTGCCAGCGCCACTCGCGCGCCGCGTTGGGGTACTTGCGCTCCAAAGCAAAGGGCAGGAACACGCTGCCGCCGCCTCGTGACAGGTCCTCTTCGTGCAGCGCCTTGACCTTAGCCAGGTGCAGGCGTAACGGCTCGTGGAGGCGGTCGGGAAGGAGGGTGACGCGATCCTTCATGCCCTTGCCGTCGCGCACGGTGAGCTGCCGGTAGGCGAAATCTACGTCCTTGACCCGCAGCCGTACACATTCCATGAGCCGCAAGCCGCTACCGTAGAGCAGCCAGCCCATGAGCGCGTAGGTGGGCTG
>CAXTQD010000326.1:0-2312 GCA_964246175.1 uncultured Chthoniobacterales bacterium
ATGATCTTCCAGGACCCGATGACCTCGCTCAACCCGTACCTGCGCGTGGGCGACCAGATCATCGAGCCGCTCCTGATCCACGGCGGGTTCAGCAAGGCCGACGCCGTGACGCGTGCGTTGACGGCGTTGCGCGAGGTCGGCATCCACGACGGCCAGAATCGGATGCGCATGTATCCGCACGAGTTCAGCGGCGGCATGCGCCAGCGCGTGATGATCGCCATGGCGCTCATCTCCAACCCCGAACTCCTCATCGCCGACGAACCGACGACCGCGCTCGACGTGACCGTGCAGGCGCAGATTTTGGACCTCATCAAGAAGCTGCAAAGCGATCACGGCACAGCGGTGGTGTTCATCACGCACGACTTGGGCGTGGTCAGCGGGTTCTGCGACCGAGTGCAGGTGATGTACGCCGGGCGAATCGTGGAAACAGCGTCCGTCGGCGAGGTTTTCCGCGTGCCGAAGCATCCCTACAACCAGGCGCTGCAACGCTCGATCCCCGCGATGCAGTCCAAGGGCGACGAACTCTACACGATCCGCGGGTTGCCGCCGGATTTGTCCAAGCCGATCCCAGGCTGTCCATTTGTGCCGCGCTGCGAACACGCCCGGGACGAATGCAACGCACCTGTGAGTCTAGAAGCCGTGGCACCCGCGCACGCGTCGGCCTGCACGCGCGTGCAGCAGGGCACGTTGGAACTGGCCACGTCGCACCTGGAAACTTCCGACGCCGCGCACATTGATGAGACGTTCACCCATGCCGAAGGCATCGTCCCAAGGTAGGGTTGCCTCTCCGAGGCAACCCTATTGTTTCCGGCGAGGCGCGTTGTGCGCACGATGCTCTTCCAAGCCAATCAAGGATTGCCTCGGAGAGGCAACCCTACCTTGAACGACACGGCGGCAGAGCGCCGTGGCTACAAACATTTGCCCATGCCCGACGCTTTCCTCGAAGTCACCGACCTCAAGACGCACTTTCCCGTCGAAAAAGGCTTCCTGTTCAGACGCCAGGTCGGCACCGTACGCGCGGTGGACGGCATCGACCTGGCCCTCCGCCAAGGCGAGGTGCTCGGCCTCGTGGGTGAGTCGGGGTGCGGCAAGTCCACGCTTGGGCGCACGATCTTGCAGTTGATCCCGCCAACGGCCGGACGTGTCGTGCTCGCGGGGCGCAACCTCGCCGACCTGAAGGGCGAAGCCCTGCGCGACGCGCGCGGCGATTTCCAGATGATCTTCCAGGACCCGTACGCGTCGCTGAACCCGCGCATGACGGTCTACGACACGCTCGCGGAAGCCCTCACCGCGCACAAGGATATCCCCGCGCGCGACCTGCCCGGCCACGTGTCGGCGCTGCTCGAACGCGTCGGCCTGTCGCCGCGCTTCGTGCGCAAGTACCCACACGAGTTCAGCGGCGGCCAGCGCCAGCGCATCGCCATCGCGCGCGCGCTCGCGGTCGAGCCGCAGCTCATCGTCGCCGACGAACCCGTCAGCGCGCTCGACGTGTCCATCCAAGCGCAGATCATCAACCTCCTGATCCGCCTGACGCGTGAGATGGGCCTGACGATGATTTTCATCTCGCACGATCTGAGCGTGGTCAAACACATCTCCGACCGCATCGCCGTCATGTACCTGGGGCGCATCGTGGAGATGGGACCAGCGGTGGAAGTGTTCGAGCGTCCCCTACACCCGTACACGAAGGCGCTCGTCAGCGCCGTGCCCATCCCCGACCCCGCGCGCGAGCAACACCGCCGCCGCATCCTCCTGAGCGGCGATCCGCCCTCGCCGATCAACCCGCCGGCGGGTTGCACGTTCCACCCGCGCTGCCCCTACGTGGAGGAACGGTGCAAGGCGGCGTACCCGCCGTTCATCGAGTACACGCCCGAGCGCCGCGCGACGTGCATCCGCTTGCACGAGATCAACCCGCCGGCGGGTGGAGCGTGACGGTTTGTTGACAAAGAACGGGTTCCTACGGGCGTAGCGGGAAGTTCTACTCGGGGGACATGAAAACACTCGGCGCCAAGCACTTCGTTGGCCCGGCCGTTCTCGCCTGCCGGCCGGCCGTTCATCTCCAGGCACAGGTTGATCTGAAAGCAGCGATCTACGGCTCCGACACCGTCGCCCTCGGCACCGCCCTCAGTACGCTCGGACCGATCACAGTCACGCAGATTTCCGTCAACAACACCGCGACTTACGCCTACAACTTCGTCACAGACGCGAGTAGGGTCTCAAACTACATCTACTTCCCCACGCCCACCGGCACCACCAATCCTTTCGTCGTCGGCGGCGTGTACACGGGCCTCCAGGTGACCTCCGCGCCCTTCGGC
>CAXTQD010000326.1:2322-4832 GCA_964246175.1 uncultured Chthoniobacterales bacterium
CCTTCGGCACCTCGCCAACTTGGAACTAGCCATCCCGACCGGCACCACGGTCCCCGCGCCGACGACCACCGGCGTGACCGGCATGTACAGCCTGGTCGCGGAAGGCTCGTTGACGATGACAAGCGTGCTCACCGATAGCTACACTGTCGCCACCGCGGCGGCCCCGAACGACATTGAGGCGGTCCAGTTCACCTTCACCGCGCCGGCGACGCAGACCGTCACCCCCATCACCGGCAGTGCGACGCTCGCCGACGCCAACAACGGCGACAAGATCGATTTCTATCGGCCGACCAACGGCCTGAACTTCGTGTCAGGCACGACCTACACCATCAATGGATTTGCGTTTGCCTACAGCACCGGCACGGAGATTTACGATCCGAGCATCGTCGGCACCGCCGCCGTACCGGAACCTTCGGCTTGGGTGTTGATGGGCGTCGTGCGCCGCTGGCGGCGGAGCCGGTCGGCCTGACGGCAATCAGTGGTTGGCCGCGGCCTTGTTGCTCTTGATGACGATCTCCACGCGGCGGTTGAGTCGCTGCTGCTCGATGGTGCCGTCCTTGACGAGCAGGCGCGACAGGCCGTAGCCGCGCGTTTGGATACGCATCGGGTCAATGCCCGCCTGGTCCATCAGCCAAGTCTTGACCGACTCGGCGCGCATCAAGCTCAGGCCCTGGTTGTACTCAGGCGTGCCGAAGTTATCCGTGTGGCCCTCAATGATGAAGGTCGCGTACGGGTTGCGCTGCATGAGTTCGGCGAGCTTCTGCAGACTGCCGACCGCCTCGGGGCGCAACTCGGCCTCGTTGTAGCCGAAAAGGAGGTCCGTCGGCAGCAAGATCGGTGCGGTCTTGGTGGTCAGCGGACCCTGGGCGGAGAGGAGGCCATCGAGGTTGGAAAAGTTGGGCGTGCCAGCACTGGGACCGGCGTTGGGCCGGCTGGAAGCGGTGTTGCCCGTCACGTCGAAGGACGGGTGAGAGCTGGTGACGTTAGGCTTGCCCTTGAGGAGTTCGTCGGTGAGCGCCTTCAGGTCGCTGGGTAGTGCGTTGGGGCTGCTGTCATGCTCGGCGAGGGTGCGTTCGATGGGCTTGGTTTGATCGACGCGCGGCTTCTCGGCGGTGAGGACCTTGTCGAGCGCCTGGGTTTTGTCGCTCTCGGGCGCGGCGATCACATCGCGCTGTTCCTGCAAGAGTTGGGCATAATCGGGCTTGGTGTCGCCGCCCGGGATCTCGATGGTGGTCACGTCCGGCGCGGGCTTGGTCGCCGGCTTCGGCGGCGGGGTGGGCTGGTCGAGGGTTTTGGGATCAATGACCGCCTGCTTGACTTGGACCAGCCGCGGAGCCGGGCGCAGGTCGCGCGGCATCGTGAAGCCGCTGAAATGCGTGTGGTGCAAGAGGTAATAACCGCCGAAGTGCAGCGTGGCGGTCAGCAACAGTGCCGGGATGAACCAGCGTTCGACCGGCCCGAGCCGGGGAGCGGCGTAGCGGCGGGAGTAACGCGGGATGGCGGCCATGTTGGGTGACAGTTTAGACTAATTTGCGGGCGGATGGAAGGGCGTTGGTGAGTATGGGAACGCGGTTCAGCCCGAACAGTTTGAGACGCTGCTGATGGCGGGAACGTTCAACTGTGCGTACGACCCGGGGCGGCGACGCCTTCCCGTTCGGAAAACTCTGTCAATCTGACACGAAGTCCGGCAAAATCCTTCTTCGATGATTGGCAATCAATTAACCGGCCTTGGAACCGACCTTTTCGTCGCTTGGCTCGTCTGGCTTTCGTACCGGAAGAGCCGCTTCGCGGTCGACCGCAAGTATTCCACTTTCTGGCCCCGCTTTTGGACAAGCTCCGTGGATCAGTGTGTGCTGTGGCCGCTCGGATTCGTGGTCAGCCTGCTGCTGCTTTGGAATACTTCATCGGCGTTCAGCACGGTGTTAAGCATCGTCTCGAACGCCGTCGGGGTCACCTACACGGTCTGGATGCACGCGCGCTATGGTCAGACGGTGGGCAAGATGATCTGCAAGGTGCGGGTGGTGGACTACCGGACGGAGGGACCGATCACGCTACGGCAGGCCATCGTGCGCGAGTGCGTGCCCGTGGTCGCCAACCTGGGTATGTTGGGCTACATCCTCTTCCTCATCGGCTCAGGATCGCTGACCGGGAAGGAGTGGAACCATCCTGACCGGGTCATGAATTTGCAGGTGTTCGGGGTGGTGGCTGCCATGCCCGCCCTGTGGTTTCTCATCGAGGTGGTGACGATGTTCAGCAACCGCAAGCGCCGGTCGCTGCACGATCTGATCGCGGGCACCGTGGTGGTAAGGACTCACCTCAATGGGATGACACCCGCCTTCAGCGAACCGGATTTGCATCCAGCCCCCGGGGCGGACGCCTCACGCCCCGCGCAGGCGTGAGACTTCCGGCAGACTGAGGATGCGAGCTTCCAACTGCGGGCGCGGCAGCGTCTTGATTTCCTCGACCGTCACGGCGCGCACCTGACCGAACTGCGCCGCACCAAGTCCGGC
>CAXTQD010000326.1:4842-5755 GCA_964246175.1 uncultured Chthoniobacterales bacterium
TTCTGTCTGGTGCGCGCCGACGCCGAGTTCCGCGCCGATATCGTGCGCGTAGGTGCGCACGTAGAAGCCCTTCGTGCACACCACGCGAAAATCCACCTCGGGGATGCGCACGTCCTGGATTTCGTGCGCGAAGACGTGCACGAACCGCGGCTCGCGCTCGACCGTCTTGCCCTGGCGGGCGAGTTTGTAGAGCGGCACGCCGCCCTGCTTGATCGCGCTGACCATCGGCGGGGTCTGGTAGAAGTCGCCGTGAAACTTCTGGAACGCCGCGTCGATGCGCGCGCGGTCGATGTCCGGCGGCACGGGCCAGCTTTCCACGAGGTCTCCGTCGCGGTCCTGGCTGGTCGTCGTGGTGCCGAGGGCCAGCGTGCCAACGTACTCCTTGTCCTCGGCCATGAGGAGTTCGGAAATTTTTGTGCCGCGGCCGATGACGATGATGAGCAGGCCCGTGGCGAGGGGATCGAGCGTGCCGCAGTGGCCGACGCGTTTGGTGTCGAGGGCGCGGCGCACGATGGCGACCACGTCGTGTGAAGTCATGCCGGGAGACTTGTCCACCAGCAACACGCCGTCGGGACCTTGTTGGGACTGCATCATACTTTGGGGAAGAGCTAGGGGCGTTTCGAGGGCCGCCAATCTCCGCGCAAAACCGACGGGCGCAACCGACAAAGGCGCAGAATCACTAAGGCTTCACGATGGGGAACCCGCCCGCGACGACCTCCCGGTGCAGGTCCGCGAGCACGCGTGCCTCCACCTCGCTCAATTCGCCGCGCATCCGTGCGCCGGCCGCCAGCTTGTGGCCGCCGCCGCCGTAGCGCCCGCAGATGGCGCTCACGTCGAGCTGCGGTGTCTTGGAACGCAGGCTGATGCGCACCAGTCCGCCGTCGAGTTCCTCGAAAAACGCCGCGATCAGCAC
>CAXTQD010000326.1:5765-6152 GCA_964246175.1 uncultured Chthoniobacterales bacterium
TGAGGGAGTTCAGCAGTGCACGCAGTAGTTCCAAGCGGCGCAGCTGATAGCTATCGTAGAGTTCCTGCGAAAGGGAGCCGACCGGCACGCCGAGACGGATCAACTCCGCGGCGATCTCGTAGGTGCGCGCGCTGGTCTGCGGGTACTGGAAGCTGCCGGTGTCGGTGGAGATCGCCGCAAAGAGGTTCGTGGCGATGTCGCGGTCCAGCGGCAGGGCGTGGCCGGCCAGCAATTCGTAAAGGATCTGGCCGGTAGCGGGTGCTTCGGCGTCGATGTAAGCGAGGTCGCCGTAGCCGGGATTGCTGACGTGGTGATCGACGTTGATCGTCAGCGCGGTTTTGCCGATGGAGCCCAGCGGCGTCCCGAGCCGGGTGTAAGCCGCGGTGT
>CAXTQD010000327.1:0-329 GCA_964246175.1 uncultured Chthoniobacterales bacterium
GCCCCGAGCCTAGCCCCGCCGAAGCGATGGCACGCAAGGAAACGGCCGGCTTGCTCCTGCGGCTGGTGGCAACGCTGCCGGCGCGCCAGCAGGAGGTCGTCCAGCTCAAGTTCCAGAACGGCCTGAGCTACCAGGAAATCAGCGACATCACCCAACTCTCGGTCAGCAACGTCGGCTTCCTCCTCCACCGTGCGCTCAAGGCCCTCCGCGCGGAGCACACCCGTTTAGCCGGCTCGATCCACCCATGACCACGCCGATTTTTGATCCCGACGACCCGCGCCTGACGGCCTACGCGCTGGGCGAACTGCCCAACGCCGAGCGTGAGGCGG
>CAXTQD010000327.1:339-2471 GCA_964246175.1 uncultured Chthoniobacterales bacterium
GCCTCACCCGAGGCCCGCGCCGCAGTGGCGGAAACCCGCGCGCTGGTCGGCCACCTGGAAGCGGAGTTCACACAGGAAAATGCCGCCTACCAGCAGGCCAATCCGCCGAGCCCTCTAGCCACGAACGTGGTCCCCTTCCCCCGACCTGCCCGGCGCTGGATGTCGGCCGCCGCGCCGTGGTTGAAGATCGCCGCCGTGTTTGTCGTGCTCGGCGGATTGGCGCAGGTTCTGGTGCGGCACAACTCACCGTCCCCGGTCGCCATGAACACGCCTCCCGCGCCAGTGGCGGCGATGCGGCAAGCACCCGCTCCGCCGCCGTCGGCCGATGACGAGGTCCCCGCGACCTCCGCGGTGGGCGCTGCCAGCGACAAGGACGCTCGAGGTGGCGTGGCTAAGCCGGAGGTGGCAACGCCGGACTTGGCGGCTGACCGCGTCGCGCAGGCTTCGGTCCGGCGCGCCCAGGTCGCCGAGGCTGCTCCCGGAGCCCTTTCCCGCACCGCGCCGCCGCGGCCGGCGCCGTTGGCTCAACCGGCACCGTCGGTGGATGGACGCCTCGCTGCCGCCACCGTTCGCATCCGGCTCGATGATGGGAGCTACGTCGGCGGCGTCGTCTTGACTGCGGACGGCTGGATCATGGCCGCCAGGGCACTGTCTGCCATCAACAACGCCGGGCATACGACGGTTGTGCTGGCGGACGGACGCGAATTTGTTCCTTCCGCCACCGCCGTCCTGCAGAACATCCGATCAAGTCTGTTCCGGGTCAAAGCGGCGTCGCTACCCACAGTGGCGCTGGCTACCGGCATGCCAGCCGAGGGGAGCCCGTTGATCACCGCCCGTGTCGACGCGCGTAGCGGCGAGGTGACTTTCCAGCGCGTTCCAGCGGGAGGAACCGCAGGTCGCGTCACCTTTGATGGGAACGTGGGCAGCGTCGACTTCGTCTTCGACGCCGCCGGCAGGCTTCTGGCGCAGGATGCGCTTCCGAGCTTGGCGAAATCTACCTCCCGGGCGAGGGCGGCCACCCTTCTTGACAAAGCAGCCCCCTCGGTGCGGCCATTTAGCCCGCAGGAGAGGGCCTCATTGACCCACCCGCCAAGATGAAAGACATCGGGGCGGGGCGGAAGCTCGATAATTTATCTCACCTTCAGCAACTCGACCTCAAAGATGAGCGTCTCGTCCGGCCCGATGGGGCCGCCTGGTGTGCCACGTCGCCCATAAGCGAGGTTCGATGGGATCACGAACTGGTACTTCGCCCCCTCCTTCATCAACTGCACGCCCTCGGTCCAGCCGGGGATCACGCCGTTGAGCGGGAACTCGATGGGCTGGTTGCGCTTGTAGGAGCTGTCGAACTCCGTGCCGTTGAGCAGCGTGCCGCGGTAGTGGACGAGCACGGTGTCGGTGGCCTTCGGGCTTTTGCCGGTGCCTTCTTTGAGCACGGTGTACTGCAAGCCGTTAGCGGTGGTTTTGACGCCAGGTTTCTTCGCGTTTTCGGCGAGGTAAGCTTGTCCTTGTTCAAGTCCGGATTGGGCCATAAGAGATGGGGTAGCCAGCGCCACCACCGCGACGGCGGCGAGGACGCAGAAGGTTTTGTGCAGGTTCATCAGCAGGCACGGAATCGGTTTGTTTCACATTTCCGGGCGTGCGAATGCCCCTGTTTGTCGCGTCTCGCACCGTGTATGCTGAGTGTCTTGGCATGAAGAACGCCCCGCTTTTGCTGTTGCTGCTGATGGTTGGACTTCTGCGACCGTCGCGCGCCGACGCCGAGTTGACCTGGGCCAACAAGGTGGCCGAACTCAAGGCCGACGCTCGCACGACCAGCTTGGAAGCCAAGTTCCACTTCAAGAACACCGGTCAGCAGCCCGTGGATGTGCGCCAGATCGAAAGCTCCTGTGGCTGCACGACGGCCGAACTCGTTCAACGCCATTACGCGCCTGGGGAAAGCGGCGACATCATCGCGCGCTACACGGTCGGCAGCCATGTCGGCCGGCAGGACAAGACCATCGCGGTGTTCACGAGCGACCGCGAGGCTCCGACGACGCTGACGCTGGCCATCCAAATTCCCGAGGTGCTGCGGATCGCGCCGCCCTACGTCGCGTGGCGACACGCGGAGGATGCCAAAGTAAAGACCATCACCC
>CAXTQD010000327.1:2481-6073 GCA_964246175.1 uncultured Chthoniobacterales bacterium
GAAGACATCTCTGTGCAATCCTCCAACGCCGGGATCAGCGTCGCCCTGCAAACCCTCGTCAAAGGCCGCAAGTACCGCCTCGACGTAACCCCGGCGCAAACGGCGCAGACGAGCTTCACCACCTTGACGATCCGCTGCCGCTACGGCGAGGAGGAAAAGACGTACCGGGCGTATGCGACCGTCAAGCCCGCGCAGGCGGCAGAATAAAACCAGCGTCCATCCGCTCGCGCCGGACCGGCGGCACGATTCTCCCTCCATATGAAACCGAGTTTTTCCCCCGGACGGCTCGCCGCGGTGGCCGTGTGTTCTTTGGCGCTGCTGACCACGGTCCACGCCCAGGACACCACCACGACAACCACAACTACCAATCCCGACGGCAGCACGACCACAACCGAAAAAACTACTACGACTGCTCCGGCCACCACCACGACTGCCGAACCGACGCCGGTGGTCGTCGAACGCGTCGCGGGCCAGCACGTCGTCGAGATCGAATTGGCGGTGTCACGTGGGTCCGTGCAGGCGTACTTCGGCCGCGCACCCCGCGGTGAAAAGCTCTCGGTTGGCAGCGCGGAACTGAGCTTCAAGCTGCCGAGCACCGCCACTGTGACCAAGATCGTCAGCCGCGACGACGATTCATCGGGTTCGCACAAGGTGACGCCTGATCATCCGTGGCACGTCAGCGTGCCGTTCAACGGTTCCGGTCGCTACGTGTTCAACATCTCAGATTGGAGCGATGACCCGGTGGTGGCAGCGGCCGTGGTCCGGGTAGACGGCGTGGTGATGTTCAGCGGGCACGGCAGTGAGGACGACCTCAACGGCTGGGCGCAACACGCCTACGGCCAAGGCGTTCGCAAGACCGGCAGCCGCGAAATCGCTTTCGTGTTGGGGGACGAGTGAAGGGCGGTGCCTACCGCGGCCGGCTTGCCCCTTCGCCGACAGGGTATTTGCACCTCGGGCATGCGGCAACGTTCTGGCTCGCGCAAGAACGCTGCCGCGCGCATGAGGGTGCGCTGATCCTCCGGGTGGAGGACTTAGATAAAGAACGCTGCCGGCCCGAGTACGCGCAGGCTCTAGTTGAGGATTTGCGCTGGTACGGTCTGGTTTGGCAGGAAGGGCCCTACGTACAGAGCGACCGTCCGGGACTTTACCAAGAAGCTTGGCGCGCCCTCGCTCGAAGCGGTGCCGTCTATCCTTGCACCTGCACACGCCGCGACGTGGAACGCGCCGCCCGCGCCCCGCATCCGGGCGAAAACGAAGCGATCTATCCCGGCACCTGCCGGCCGTCGAGGCCGGTGCTGGTCGACTTGGATGAACCCGGAGCCGTGAACTGGCGCTTCCGCACACCGCCAGGCGAACAGGTCGCCTTCGAGGATGGTCGCGCGGGTCGGCAGGAGTTCCGAGTAGACAAGGATTTCGGGGACTTTCTCGTCTGGCGCAAAGACGGCACGCCAGCCTACCAACTCGCCGTCGTCGTGGACGATGCCGCGATGGGCATCACGGAGGTGGTGCGCGGCGAGGACCTCCTGCCGGCCACCGCCCAGCAGATCCTGCTCTACCGTGCGCTCGGCCGGGACGTACCTGCCTTCTACCACGCGCCGCTGGTGCACGGGGAGGACGGCCAGCGGTTGGCCAAACGTTCCGGCGCGCACAGCCTGCGGGCCTTGCGGACGGCCGGGGTTGATCCAGCGACGTTGCGTCCGGCTGCCCCGCCGGTGTAGGCTGCCCGCTTTCGTTGCTCGTGGAAACACAGGACCTCTTCGCCGCCCCCGACGCCGACGGCGAACCGCCCGTCAACCCGCAGGCCCCGCTCTCCACGCGGATGCGCCCGCGCACCCTGGACGAGTACGTCGGCCAGGAACACCTCCTCGCCTCCGGCAAACTCCTGCGCCGCGCCATCGAGGCGGACCGGCTGTACTCGGCGATCTTCCACGGTCCGCCGGGCACGGGCAAGACGAGCCTCGCGGAAGTCGTCGCGCGAGCGACGCGGGCAAAATTCGAGCGCCTGAGCGGCGTGGAGAGCACCGTGGCCGACATCCGGCGCGTCATCGCCACCGCCGACAACCGCCTACGGCTTGATCCCAAGGCGCGGACGATCCTCTTCGTGGACGAGATCCACCGCTTCAACCGTGCGCAGCAGGACGCCCTCCTGCCCGACGTGGAACGCGGCACCGTGCGACTGCTCGGCGCGACCACGGAGAACCCTTTCTTCGCGGTGAACGGCCCGCTGGTCAGCCGCTCGCAGGTGTTTCAGCTGGAGCCTCTCACCCCCGCGCACCTCGTTCGCTTGATGCAGAACGCCCTCGCCGACGAAGCCCGCGGCCTCGGCAAGCATCCCGTCACCCTGGACGAGGACGCCGCGCTGCATCTCGCCACGATCAGCGACGGCGATGGCCGCAAATGCCTCAATGCCCTGGAGGTGGGCGTCCTGACCACCCCGCCTGAACCGGACGGCCGGGTCCACGTCACCCGCGCGGTGGCCGAAGAAAGCATCCAGCGCAAAGCCGTTGTCTACGATCCGACCGGCGAGGGTCACTACGATACGATCAGCGCCTTCATCAAGAGCATGCGCGGCGGTGACCCCGACGCCACCGTTTACTGGCTCGCCAAGATGCTGTATGCAGGCGAGGACATCCGCTTCGTCGCGCGCCGCATCGTGATCTGCGCCTCCGAGGACGTGGGCATGGCCGATCCGCAGGCGCTGCTGGTCGCCGTGGCGGCCCAGCAATCCGCCGAACTTGTCGGCATGCCCGAGGCACGCATCCCGCTCGCGCACGCCGCCGTCTACGTCGCCACCGCGCCGAAGAGCAACCGCGCCTACATGGCCTACGAAAAAGCCTCCGAAGAGGTTCGCGCTGGTGTGACGCTCCCCGTTCCCCCGCACCTGCGCGGCACGGGCTACTCCGGGGCGAAGCGGCTCGGCCACGGCAAGGACTACCAGTACAGCCACGACTTCGAGGACGCCTACGTTCCCCAAGCCTATCTGCCCGAGGGCCGCCGCTACTACGAACCCAGCGACCGTGGCCACGAAAAACGCGTGGCCGAGCGCCTCGCTCACTGGCGCAGCTTGTACGAACAGAACCAGCAAGAAGGTTAAAGCGTTCTCCAACGTCTCCTTTCAGGAGCGATGAGTAAATTCAGGAAAGCTACCATCTGCGTTCCAACCGGGCCGAGGACGCTTGCGACCTGCTCCGGCGGCTTGGCGCAGGCCACGTTTATCCGGCCGCGTCCGGTTGGGTTACGTTCCTTGCCGAAGGTGGCAGCTTCGAGCCAGACCCACGCATCGTTGCCCCTGCCCGCCAGACGCTTCTGCATTATGTCTCTGCGGAGGATCACGGCTGGAGCTTTGCTTTGTTCGGCGGCGGCGAGATTGCCTGTGCCTACCGTTGCGACTGGAACGACGGCATCGTGTTCGATGATTCCCGACATCCGCGCACCACCCTCCAGCGGTTGGTTCCATCCGTGCAGTCCGCGACGCTCGACGAGTTCGAGCTGCACATGTATCCGACCGACTTTGACGAGCTATTCGAGCCCGAGCTATCTACAGCGATTCTCAGCGTGATTGAGCGATAGGTTGAGGTAAGGTAGGCCAAGA
>CAXTQD010000328.1:0-6040 GCA_964246175.1 uncultured Chthoniobacterales bacterium
GGTTGCAAGCCGGGCGGCAGCGCACCGGCCGCCGTCGAACGTGGCGACGGGTCGTACCTGCAAACCTACCGCGACGCCCCGGACCGCCACCAGCCAGAGCACCAATTGGTGACAACGGCCTTCCATTTCACCACCAACACCCCGGCCACCCTCGCCGAAGTGCAACGCGCCTTCCGTTCGTACGCTTTCGGGAAGTACGAGTGGGCGCGTGAGTTCACCTGGCAGCACCAGCCGCTCTAATTTTCTTCGTCTACATGCCCACTGCGCTCTTTCTCTCCCCGCACCTCGACGACGTGGCGTTCTCCTGCGGCGGCACGCTCCTGCGCCTCGCGGACGATCCGGCGTGGCGCGTCGTGCTCTGCACGGTGTTCACCGCGTCCGTGGACAATCCGCAGGGCTTTGCCCTGCGCTGCCAGACGGACAAGGGGCTCGCGCCGGAGGTCGATTACATGGCGTTGCGCCGGGCCGAGGACCGGGCGTTCGCAGAGGGCGCCGGCGTGGACGACGCGTGGCATTGGGAACTCCCCGAAGCCCCGCACCGCGGCTACGATTCGCCCGACGAACTCTTCGCGGGCGAGCATTCCGGCGACGCGGTGTGGCAACCGGTGCGCGATGCCTTGACCTCGCTCGACGCGGAGTTGCAGCCGGACGTGGTGTTCGCGCCGCAGGGACTGGGCAATCACGTCGACCACCTGCAAACGATCCGCGCCGCGCTCGGCGTTTACCCGGCGGCGGGCAAGGTCGCATGGTACCGGGACACCCCGTACGCCATCCGCGAGCCCGCCGCGCGCCCGGCTGGATTGCTGGACACCGCCGGGTTTGCCTCGCGCCGGGTCAGCCTCGCGGAAGGGGTTCTTGCCCGCAAGATTGCTGGCTGCTGCCGGTACACTTCGCAGATTGGATTCCAGTTCGGCGGAGCGGACGGGGTGCGCGAAAAATTGCGCGCCTTTCATCGTGCCGAGGCCGACGGCGACGGGTTTGCCGAAACGTTCCTCAGCGCGGCTGAACTTCCCCTGCCCCTATGACCCTCCCCGAAGCCGTCGAATCCTACCGCCGCGCCCTGCCGCCGGGGCGGCTCATGGAATTTTCGCTCACGCCGCTCGACCGCGTAGGCCTCCCGGTGCAGACGCTGACTTTCCTGCCGGAAATGACCGCCGACAACGCGATGGTGTGGCAACTCTGCGAGGGGATCGGCTACGGTGCGACCGAGGACGAGGCGCGCGTCGGCGCGTACGGAGAACTCACGGAGGAGGTTTGTTCCAGCGCAGGTTTGTCGCGCCTGGAACGTTTTACCGGTTCCTACCGGGAGATGCGCGCGCGCCACGGCGAGCGCGGCGTGGTCGATCCCGTGTCGCTGTGCCTAGAAGCCGGCAGCCCGTACACGCCCGAGGCAACCCTCGAGTGGATTGCCGTGCGGCGCCTGGCGGATGGCGCGTCCGTGCTGGTGCCGTCGGAGTTCGTCGCGTGTTCCGGCATGGACGCACCGGCACGTGAGGGGATCACGCGGCTGGTGACACCCATCACCAACGGCCACGGCGCGGGCACCAACCCGGAGATGGCCCAGGCGCACGGCCTCCTCGAACTCCTCCAGCGCGATGGCAACAGCGTGCAGTACCGCGCCCTCGCGCGGCCGACGGCCATCGACCTCGGCACGATCACCGATCCTACGGCGCGCGAACTCTTGGCCCGCTACGACCGTGCGGGCATCGAGATCATCGTGAAAGTCGCGGCGACGGACTTCGGTTTTGTGAACCTGTACGTTGTCGGCTACGACCGTGACCCGGCGGCGGGTGGGCTGCCGGTGATGGCGGCGGCTTGCGGCGAGGCGGTGCATCCGGTGCCGGCGGTGGCGTTGCGCAAGGCGCTGCTGGAGTTCGCGTCGTCGCGCGCGCGGCTGGCGCTTTTCCACGGGCCGCTGGAGCGGGTGCGCGAGATCGCGCCGGAGGGTTACCTCGAAGCGTACGCGCGGATCCTCAACCCCGCCGACGAGGAACCCCGCGGGCTGGAGGGGATGAAGCGATGGCTGGGATACTCGTGGGAGGATATGCGTCGAACGCTTGCGCCGGTGTTCGCCGTGGAGGAGCGGACTCCCTTCGCGGGGTTGCCGGTGCCGGCAAATGCGGGGGAGTTGCAGGACAAGACGGCGCTGCTGCGCCACACGGCGGCGCGGCTGGCGGAGGCCGGGATGGACGTGCTCGTCGCCGACCTCTCGCCAACGGGCGGGAGCGGCGTATGCATGGTCAAAATGATCGTGCCGGGGCTGGAAGTGGAAACGATGAGCTACCAGCGCATCGGCGCGCGCAACGTGGCGCGCTTGCTCGGGCGGCAGCCCACTCTGGCCGGCCTGGGCGACCCGCCGGCGGGTGCGTCGCGCGTGCCGCTCACCGCCGCGGCGCGGGAGAGACTCGGTGACGAGGCGTGGTTAAACGGAGCGGCGCTGGATGAGTTGATGCGCGACTTGTACGTACTCTATCGTGAGCCGAGCCGGCACGTCACGGCGCTGGCGATGGGTTCAGCGGCGGGTACACCGTCTTCATCGCCCTGATCTTCATCCGTCCCGACTTATCCCGGCCGTAGAGGAGCGCCGTCGGGTCATGCTCGCCGCCCTCCTCGATGGCGATGAACGTGATCCGCACCTGGCCCTTCTCCGCGACGCATTGAACATCCTCGTACCTGGTGGTGCTCACCCCTTTGTTGGCGATGGCATCCTTCATAATGTCGAAATATCTTTTCGCCGGGATCACGACATCCTGTTCCTCCCTGCCGTAGAACCGGGCGTTTACCACGGAGACATCAGGCTCGTACAAATCCAGCATCCTCTTGTCGGCCGTGTGCCCGTATTGGACGTACAGATCGAACGCCTTGCGGGCGTCTTCCACGTCGTCGGCTCGCGCGCACAGGCAACCACAGCACAGCGCAGTCAGCAAGAAAAGGCATCGCTTGTTCATCGGAGCAGATAGCACCTTGTCGCCGCAACGTTCAGGGCGTCGCCTCCGGCACCGGGATGTCTGCCGGGGTCGGCGGCGGCGTGGCTTCAGGCGCGGCCTCCGGCGGCGGCATGGTGAACTTCATCGCCTTCATCTTGAGCCGCCCCGATTCGTCCTTGCCGTAGATCGCCAGGAACGGCCCTGTGAAGCCCGATTTGTCGTCCACGCGCGTGCAGGTCAGCCGTACCGTGTCGCCTTCCTGCTTGAACACCACGTCCTTGTAGGTGCTGTTGTCGTTGTCTTTCCTGTCGAGGCTCTGCTGGACGGCATCGCGGAACGTCGCCGCTGGCAACACGGTGTCCTGCCCGGGTCCAGTGCCGGCCTGGAACGTCAACGTCACGGAGATGTCCGGCGCGAACAGGTCGAGCAACTTCCCGTCGTTCGTCCGGGCGTACTGCCGGAACAGATCGAACTGTTTCCGCGCCTCGGCCACGTCGTCCGCGCGCACGACAGCCGCCAGCACGCAGAACACCGCGGCGAGGAAGAGAGTTTTCATGGCAGGGGGTACTGCCGGGTGAGGGCCGCCACGGAGCCGCGCACCTTCCGGAGCGCTTCCGCGTTGCCGCGCGCTTGCAGGCCCTCGTGGATGAGGTCGGCGATTTCCATCATTTCCTCCTCCTTCATACCGCGGGTCGTGACCGCCGGCGTGCCCACGCGGATGCCGCCGGCCTTGAACACGCTGACCGTGTCGAAGGGGATGGCGTTCTTGTTCACGGTGATAGCGGCGTGATCGAGGGTTTCCTGGGCTTCCTTGCCGGTGATGTTCATCGGGCGCAGGTCCACGAGCAGGAGGTGATTGTCCGTGCCACCGGAGACGAGCCGGTAGCCGTTGTGCGCGAGGCGCGCGCCGAGGGCCTTGGCGTTGGACACGATCTGGCGTTGGTAGTCCTTGAAGCCGGGCTGCAAAGCTTCCTGGAAGCACACCGCCTTCGCCGCAACGACGTGCATGAGTGGGCCGCCTTGCACGCCGGGGAAGACTTGAGAGTCCACGCCTTTGGCAAATTTCTCTGTGCACAGGATGATGCCTCCGCGCGGGCCGCGCAGGCTTTTGTGCGTGGTCGTCGTCACAAAGTCCGCGTACGGCACCGGGCTCGGATGGACACCGCCGGCGACGAGGCCCGAGATGTGCGCCATATCGGCGAAAAGCAGTGCGCCCACGCGGTCGGCGATCTCGCGCATCCGGGCGAAGTCCAGCGTGCGCGGGTAGGCCGAGGCGCCGACGGTGATCATCTTCGGACGTTCCTTTTCCGCCTGCACGGCGAACGCCTCGTAGTCGATGCGTTCGTCGGACTGCGCGACGCCGTAGTGGACCACGTCGTAAAAGCGGCCGGAGAAGTTGGCCTTGTTGCCGTGGGTCAAGTGGCCGCCGTGGGACAGGTCCATCGTCAGGATCTTGTCGCCGGGCTGGAGGACGGAGAAGTACACGGCCATGTTGGCCTGCGCGCCGCTGTGGGGCTGGACGTTGGCGTGCTCGGCGCCGAAGAGTTGCTTGGCGCGGTCGATGGCGAGTTGCTCGATGACATCCACGTTCTCGCACCCGCCGTACCAACGCCGGCCAGGATAGCCCTCGGCGTACTTATTGGTGAGCACGCTGCCCTGGGCCTCGCGGACGGCGCGAGAGGTAAAATTTTCGCTGGCAATGAGTTCGATGTTCTCGTTTTGGCGGGCTTCCTCGGCGGCGATGGCGGCGGCGACCTGGGGATCGGTCTCGGCGAGGGTCGGACGGTGCGGGGTGGGAACGGGCGGTTGCATGTGAGCGGATTGGGTTCCGGCGTCGAGCAAGGGCAGGAGGGTGGTGAGGGCTTTTTTGAGCACGTCGCGGCAGCGAAAGTACACCGAGCGGCTCTGGCCGATGGGGTCGGGCACGTCGAGGTCGTAAGCGTCGGCGCCGGGGTCGGACTCGCGCACCAAGAACGCCTTGTTGGCCGCCTCGGGGAAGAACGTGTGGAGCGCGTCGAGGTGACCGCGCGTCATGGCGAAGATGAGATCCGCGCGGGCGACGAGTTCGTCGGTGAGGCCCTGGCTACGGAAGCGCGAGAGATCGATGCCCTCGGCGTCCATGGCGTCGAGGGTGTGCTCGCTGGCGGGCTGACCGTCGGCGGCGTGCAGGCCGGCGCTAACCACGCGCACATCGCCGCGTTTTTCCACCATGCGACGGAAAAGCCCTTCGGCCATGGGCGAGCGGCAGCTGTTGCCGGTGCAGACGAAGAGAACGGTTTTCACGAGAAACAGGGCTTCCCGAAGGGACGCGCGGACAGGTCATCCAGCTTAGGAGCAAACGGGGACAAGTCAATCTTGGCGGCGCGGGCCGATCGCGGCTGACTTTTGCCTTTTGCGCGGCTGATTTTGCCCTAGGCTCTGGCGCAAGTGAGCCCGTCGCTGGAACCTGCGTCCCTCGGTCCGCACCTGCCGGGCGTGTACCGCTTTGCCTTCCTGATGACGGGAGCAGCAGCAGGGGCAGCGGTCGTCCTGCGGCGCACCGTCGAACGCGCCGTCCACGACGGCATCGCGGACCTGCGCGACGCCCGGCGGGTGCGGCGGTGGCTCTTCACCGAGGCGCGCCACCAGTGCGCGGGGCACAGCATCTCTCCTCCCGCCGAAGAGAGGGCGGAGGAAGCGGGCGACGCCGTGCGACTGGCGGAGCGATTCGCCGTCCTGCCGCTGGCCGAGCGCGGGGCGCTGATCCTGTTTTACCTGTATCTGTTCGACCCGGCGGAACTGGCCGAAGTGCTCGAAATCCCCGCCGCCGAACTCGCCCCCACCCTCACCCGGGGACGCGCGCTGCTCGCCGGGGGAGCGGCGTAGAGCAACCACTGAACCCGTTTTTGCTTGCTTCCCGGGCCGGGGTTCTTAAGGGTGCCTGTCGGTTCCCATGTCTGCCGCCCCTTCCGACAAGGACCTTGCGTTGCTGGCGTGCTGCCGGCCGGACGGCGATCCGCTGGGCTGCCGCCGGACACGCGGCGCGCTTGGGCGGGCGGCCGGGGACCCGGCGTTGCGCGAGGCGTGGGCGGCGCAGCAGGCCCTCGACACGCCGCTGGCCGCCGCGGTGCAGG
>CAXTQD010000329.1:0-6031 GCA_964246175.1 uncultured Chthoniobacterales bacterium
GTCCGAATCCATCTTCGCGCTCGTGTAGAACTCTAGGTCGCGGTGGTTGTGTCGCAGGTTGTATTGCAAGGCGTTGCGATCCCTGTTTTTGTCGAAGTCCTGCGGAGGCTGGGCGGTGGTCGGCCCGATCTCCTTGGCGTGGAAGCTCACTAGGTCCCACTCGTTGCCCGGGGTGTGCAGGTAGTAATCCCATTCCGAGCGCGGGTCTTCGGTTTTCTCGGCCCCGGGACGCACGACAGGGTCCCACTTTTTCGAGAGCGTGCCGGGATAGAAGGCGTAGGGGAACTTGTCGGTGGCCGCGTCGTTTTCCGCGGCGATGGCGACGATCACCTGACGGTAACCCGGAAAAGTGTAAGACCGGTTCGTGTTGCCCACGTAGACGTTGCGCTTCTGGTCGTAATCCATGCGGCTGTAGAGCGAACTCACCAACTGACGCGTGAGCACGGAGTCGGACGCCGGGTTGAGGGTGATGATGAGGTCGCCAGGGAGGGTCTCGCTCGCACCGGACTGGTCGATGCTGGTGATGATAGAATGCGCCACCGTGCGCTCCAGCACCAACCCGCCGAAGGAATGGCCGATGAGCACGGTGTAGTTGTTCTCGCGTCCCTTGGCGCGCGCCTCCGCGGTGAGCTGCGAGATGGCGTCGATGCAGTCGGTGTTATTGGCCAGCCGCTCGGCCGCTTCCTTGCGGTTAAACACGGTCAGGTAGTTGAAGGGGCGGGCGCTGATGATTTCCCCGCGCCAACCCAGGTATACCCCGACGACCTGGAAGCCGCCGCCGGTCACGGACGATGAACGGCTCAGACCGGCCAGCAACCGTTTGAAGCGCAACACGTCGCCGCAGTCCGGCGCGGCGGTGTTGTGCCAGCCGTGCAGGTAGGTGACGACCACCGGCCGGTGCGTGTCATGGATCGCTTGCGCGCGGCGGTGAGTTGCTCGGCCGCCTGGAGCGAACCTTGTTCCCCGAACTCGATGAACGCGAGTTTGCAGTGGGCTTCTTCGCCGAAGATTTCTTCCACGGCCGTGCCGCCGGGGCTGGGAGACGCCATCTTGCCATCTTGAATCCGGACCTGGCTGATCCCACCCGCGTTGTGGTAGGGGTCCGTCGGCGTGCAACCGAACAGCAAGCATACTGTGGCCGCCGCAAAGGCAATGGTTGGCAGGAAAAAGGATGAAATTTTCATACAACATTACTTGTAAAATGTTGTTCTATTGCTGTTTCCGTTTGAGGTCTAGCAATAAAGTTTCATCTTTGGGCCGGATAAAATTGCGGTGTCTCTCACGGCTTTGTTTGCCCATTCAACGGCGGACAAGACCCCGCAGATGGACGCAGAACATTTTCGCCATCGTATCGGCGTAGGCAGCGATTTCTTTGGAGGTCTGTGGTTCCTCGGAAACCGCTTGCCCGCGGCGCTGAGAGTCTCCATGAACGGCCGGCCTCGCCGACTTGTGGACATGCGCGAAGGCGATGCCCTTCAAACCATGGACGTGACCTGCTCGATGGCGCCACGGCACTCTACGCTGATGTGCTCGAACTGGTGGAGAGTCGTCTGCGTCCAGGGCGTTCATTGTGGCGGACGACGCCAGCGTCTGCCCCGAGTACCTGGAACAGGTGCGCTCGCCGCAGAGCGGCTATCTATCCGTGCTGTGCGGTGCAGATGTTGAGCTATCCACGCGACTCAATCGGAGCGTAGCTCCAGTGAGTTCGCCGATGGTTGTAGGGCGAGCGCATCGCCTGTCACCTGCGGGCACGTAGCTCTGGATATTTGGAGAACTGGAAGTTGTACAAAGTCCTAGCGTCAGGCACGCTGCCTTGCCCACAGGCCGGACTGCAACAGGACCGCCACGAGGATGATCACACCCTTGACGACCTGCTGGTTGTACCCGGGCACGTCCATCAGGTTCGTGATGTTGCCGATGACGCCCAGGATCAGCACGCCGAGCAGCGCGTTGAGCGCCGTGCCGCGCCCGCCCATTAGCTGCCTATCCGAATAAGCCGGCGGCACGGTAGGAGATGAGGCCGCAAACGAAGGGGAGCCTGCCCTCGTAGTTGGCGGCCTTCTTGGCCCAACGAGTCAGGAGGCCGCGAAAGCGGTTCCTCCAGGAGTGGGTGCGTTCCACCGGCCAGCGGCGGGCTTTCTGCCCGGCCTTTTTCTCGGTGGCCTCCTCGCCACGCGAGCGAATGGGCGCCACGAAGCCAAACGCTTCCGCGATCCAGCGTGCCTCTTCGTAGTCATAGCCCTTGTCCAGGCAAAGGTGCTGCGGCTTGGCAGCCGTGGGCGCGGGTCGATCCACCGGGATGCTCCAGAGCGTCTCAGCCAACAGCTTGAAGTCGTTTTTGTTGGCTCCGGCCACGGCCAAACCCACCGGCACGCCGCTGGCTTCCACCAGGAGAGATCGCTTGGTGCCGCTTTTGCTGCGGTCCCCGGGGCTGGGGCCGGTTTTTTCCCCCCGGCCAAGGGAGCCGCCTTGGTGATCGCCCCGTCCGTGCTCACCCAGGCCCGGTCGCTGCCTCGGAACGCGTCGTACTCGGCCGAGGCCCGCCTGCCAGAAGCGCAAAAAGAAGCCGTCGGCTACCCACGCCTGGAAGCGGTCGTGCGCCGTGGAGCTTGGGCAGAGGCCCGTCGCCGAGAGCGCGTTCCACTGGCAGCCCGTTCCCAGCACGAAGAAAATGCCATCGGCGCACACCCGGTCTGGCACACGGGGCCGCCCGCCACCAAAGCGGTGGGTGTTCGGATGCGGAGCCAGGAGCGGCTCCATCAAGGCCCAAAGCTCATCGCTGATGACAAACTCTCCGCCCGTGCTCTTGGATGCGTTTGGCGTGGGGCCCCGGGTGCGTGGCTTTGACTCAGGGGTCTTCACCAGCGAAATCTACCATCCAACCAGTTATTCGGATAGGCAGTAAGTTCGCGTCACTCCACACGCCTCCGGCCAAGTCGGTGGTCGTTTCCAACGTGCACAGGCGCATTGGGCCGCTGGAATCTACGGCTAGAGGAGGTCCAATCGCCCGCCGTCCACCACCAGCGTCGTGCCGGTGATAAAGCGCGCCTCGTCCGCCGCCAGGAAACAGATGGCTGCTGCCAGATCTTCGGGTTTGCCGATGGCACCTTCCACCTTCTCCGCGCCGCTTTTCACGTTGGGGTTGTTCCAGAGCATCGGGGTGTCCACAGCACCGGGAGCCACGCAGTTGATGCGGATTTTGCGGTCTGCCAACTCCTCGCTGAAGCCGCGCGTGAACGCTTCCATCCCACCCTTGCTTGTGGCGTAGGGCACGACGTTCTTGGTCGTCTCGTGCGCGTGGACGCTGGAAATGTTCACGATGGCCGAGCCCTCCGGCATGTGCGGCACGCCGTACTTGCAGAACAAGAACACGCTGCGCAGGTTCACGCCCATCACGCGGTCCCAGTCGTCCTCGGGCAGATCGACCAATGGCGAGAAGGTCATCATCGCCGCGTCGTTGACGATCACGTCGAGGCGGCCCCACTTTGTCACCGTGGCGTCGATGGCTGCGCGCACCTCGGCCGATTCGCCGACGTTGGCCTTGGCGAAGATCGCCTCGCCGCCCGCCTTGGTGATGTTCGCCACGGTTTCGTTGCCGTGGTCCTCGTTCAAGTCCACGATGGTGACCTTGCCGCCCTCGGCAGCAAAGCGTTCGCAGGCGGCGCGGCCGATGCCGGAGCCACCCCCGGTGACGAGGCAAATCTTGTCGGTGAATCGCATAGGAAAATGACGGATGAAGGTGTTTAGCCGCGGCGGCGAGTCTGGATGCGGGGCTGCTCTCCGGAGGGATCGAGCGGCAGGGTCAGGCAAAGGCTCTGCGTCGGCAGGACCGCGCCCCAGTCCGCGATGATCTGCCGGTATGCCTCGCCCACCGGGCGGATGTTGCGGTCGAGATCGAAGAGACCCAGCGGATTGACCACGCCCTTGTTCTCGCGCAGGGCGCAGTCCCAGTCCACCTGATCGGTGAGCGAGTACCAGGTGAACCCGACCACCGGCACGCCGTCGTTGCGCAGACGCAGCACGTTGGCCCACTCCTTCCACAACCAGTCGACGGCCTCGTCGCCCCGGGGACCTTGCCAGGTGTTGGTCTCGGTGTGCATCACGGGCAGGCAGTAACGCTCGTAGTATTGCCGGGTGATCTCGCAGTAGCCGAACACCTCGCCCGCCGCGCGGGTGCCGCCGTCGGGCGCGACGCGATGCTCGTTGGTCGCGTAGTAGTCGTTGCCCATCACGCAATGGTGCCGGACGTGGTTTTCCAGGAAGAAATGGTACTCCCCGCGCGTCATGCCGTTGTCGGTAAGGAATTCGTACATCTCGCTGTTGACCCGGACGCCGTAGTTCAGATCGAGCGACAAGAAACGCTCGGCGTTGAGGATCTCGGCGGGCTTGATGGCCACCGGATTCTCGGCGTGGAAGTACTCGCTCGACTCGCTTTGGATAAAGAGCGCGTCCGGACGCACGTCCAGGATGGCGTGCATGGCCAGCACGTTGGCCTTGACGATACCCTTGAGCGCCGTGACGAACGCGCGGTCGCTCTGGAGTTGCTCGTTCCACCAGCCGTAGCGCGCCGAGAACATGGCGCAGACGTACATCTCGTTGACGGGGGTGTAGAGCTGCACCCACGGGAAACGCGCCGCGAAGGACCGGGCGTACGCGGCGAAGAGCCGGGGGAAATCGCCGTTCTGAAAGTTCCCCAGCCAGTCGGGCACGCCGAAGTGGCACAGGTCTACAATGGGCGTGATGCCGCGCCGCCGCAGGTCGGCGAAGGTTTCGTCGGCGAAAGTCCAGTCATAGCGGTCCGGCCCCAAGAAGGTGCGGTGGATGGGCGGGCCGTAACGCAGGAAGCGAATGCCCAGTTGCGCCGTGCATTCGAAGTCCTCGCGCCAATTCGCGTAGTGCCCACATTTTTCCATTTCGTCCACCCGCACACGACCGTTCTGGATGGTGGGATAGCTATTCTCGATACCGGTGGCGAAGATAAATGCAGGAGTCACGAGGAAGTAATGAAGAGTCTTCGCGGTAATGACGCGATCTACAACCTACTTTTCGTTGAGGCCCAGCAACATCTTGGACCCACACGTATCCCGGAAAGCCTGTTACAGCTACATCAAGACAAAAACCCCACGCCGCAAACCGCGCGGCGTGGGGTTTTGAATAGCTAGACGGTCTGGCTTAGAATTTCGTGGTCAGGTCGAACTGGAACACGTGGCTGGTGTTGTGGTTGCCCACGGTGGTGTTCAGGTTTTTCTCGCTGCCGAGGTTGTTGGCACCGAAGTGGGTAAACGGGGCAATCAGCCACGGCTCGAAGGCGTAGCTGACGGCGCCCTTGATACCGCGGAACCCGAGACGGCTGAAGTTCCAGTCGGAGTCGTTGAGGTTCGGGTCCACCGAGCCGAGGCCGACCTATCGGTATTCCGCGAGGAACACGTAGTCACCCTTCTTCTTGAGCTGGAAGTCCGAGCCGATGGTGAAACCCGTCGAGAAGGCGAGCTTGTCCTCCGTGCCGTCCAGACCACGCGCGGTCAGGTAGCCGGCGGGGCTGCTGGCAATCGGATTGTACGGGCTGGCGTACTCGTTGAGGGTGCGCTTGCCGCTGGCGAAGTTGTACGCCGCCTAGCCGTACACCTTCACCTTGAAACGGCCCAGGTCGATCTTCACGTCACCGTCGAACATGCCGATGACGAGGTTGCGCGTGGCGTTGGGCGCGTTGAAGGCCGCCGAGTTCTGTAGCACGTTGACTGCCTGACCCTGGCCGTTGCCGGCACCCACCGGCTGGCCCGTGTTGCCCGCCGAGGGGTTGAGCGCGACGGCTGAGTTGGTGCCGCCGGTCTCATTATAACCGAAGTAGCCGGGGGCCGCCGCGATCGAGATCTGGTTGTTGACCTTGTACGTGGCCAGGACCTGCTGGTAGAGCAGGTAGGCGTCCGCGTTGCCGTTGCCGCCGTTCACCGTGGGGTTGGCCGTCGTGCCGTTGCCGGAGGGGAGAGCATGAGGGATGAAGATCGAGCTGACCGGGGGCCGAGCGCGTCCG
>CAXTQD010000330.1:0-1764 GCA_964246175.1 uncultured Chthoniobacterales bacterium
TAACCACCCCCGTAGAAATGGTGCCCACCGTAATAGCCGTGGTGCCGGTATCCACCGCCGACGATGACCGTATCCCCGTAGTAGGGGCCGTAGCCACCGTAGTAAGGGCCGCCGTACTCGCCGTAACCCGTGTAGCCGATACCCGCACCGTACACCGGGCCGCCCGGGCCGGCGTCCACACAGCCGCCAAGTAACATTGCGAGTGCTGCCACGCCGCCGAGGGCAGCCGTTTTGATGATTTTCGTCATAAGAGAAAAGGGGTTGGATGGTTTACCTGTGAGCAGGTCAATGGCCGATGTGGAAGTCCGCTTTCTTCTCGAAGTCGGCGCGCTCGGCTGGAGTCAATTCGCTGTAGAGTACGCGGATCGTGTAGCCACCCACGAGCCGGTTGTCCTCGACGTACGACCAGTCGATCAGCTCATCAGGATTGACGGAGGCGCGGTCGCCGATTTTCAAACCGGAGATGTACTCAGGCCGATTGTCCACGACCCCAACGAAGCGGTTGCCGGTGAAATGCACGTCCGCCAGCCAGATGTGCTCGGCCTTGCCATCCTTGACGAAGAGCTTCTTGACCTGGAAGTCGCGCTGGTTGGACTTGGGACTCTGGATCGCGGCGATGAACCGGCCGACATTCTTGCGGGCACGGACGGTGGCTTGATCCATCTGCTGGTCATTTTCATCGACGGCGTACATGACGGAGTCGCCCTTCACCTGCATCGCCTTACGGCCGATGGCGTGAATGCTCTCGTCATCCTCGTCGTTGCCACCGTTGGACGTACAGCCGGTAGCGAGGACCACTAGCGGGAGGAGAAGGAAAAATTTGAGGGACGATTTCACTACAGAAGATTCGTCGCCGCAGGGCTCGGCGGCCCTGTGCCCGCTGCCGGCCGACGCTCGACCCATAGAAAACCTGCCCCCAATCCGAACGCCGCGAACCACCAGCCCGCCGGCACCGGGACGGGCGTAGCCGGAGCGGGAGGGACGGGGTAGTCGGACGAACGCGCCGCGAAGCGGGCCGTTGCCTCTCTCCGCCGAGCCGCCGCCAACGCCGCCCAACTCCCGGCCGGGCTGACGTAGAAAGGCAGCGTCGCGCCGCCGGCCGCTTCCAGGCGGTGCCAACCCGCCCTGCGCGGCCAGAACGTCACCCGCCAAAGCCCGGGCACACGCGCGTCCGCGGCCGGGGCGAGCGCGGCGGGGGGGGCGCTGGATTCATCGGCAACGCTCGCAACCGGCGCAGGGGCATCCGCCGCACCTGACCAGATGAACTCCAGCGGCCGGTCCACGAACGCCGGGCCATCGTCGCCGTCCGCGAGCGTCCAACGACCGGGAGCGTCCACCGACCGCGCCGCGCGCCCGAACAGCGCCGACCAGTACCCGGCGAAAAGTCCCGGCGCATCCGCCCGCTGCCAGCGGCCGGTCTCGCGCAGGAGGGTGAGGGCGACCGTCCCGCGTCCGCAGCCGGCGGCGGCGGCGAGCGTGCGGCCCTGGTCGTCGCGCACAGTGGGGTCTTGGCCGGGGCGTGGGATGATCACGCAGGGGGGCGCCGGCAGTGCGATCTCCGCCGGTGACCCGGAACCGGGCCAGGCGACGCGCGCGAGGTGTTCGGTGCCGGCATCGGCAGGGTCGGCAGAGGTTTCCAGCGTCGCAACGTCCAAGGGAAAATCCACGCACGGTCCGGTGCGATGGGAGCGGGTGGCAGGACGGCGTCGTCGGCGAGGGCGAGCACGCCTAGGCCGGTGTCGGCGACGGCGGCGTGGAGCGCGT
>CAXTQD010000330.1:1774-6028 GCA_964246175.1 uncultured Chthoniobacterales bacterium
GGCCAGCAGCGCACCGTCGAGCGCCCCAAACTCCGCCGCCCCGCCAAGCGTGGCGAAAAACCGGTAACGGTCCTGCCCGATGCGCAGCCGCGCGCGCAGCTTGCCGCCCGCTTCCTCGTACCAACGCCGCAGTGCCGCCGTGTCGAAGCGCGGCGAGCTTTCCAGCACCAGCACGCGCGGCAAGGCCGGCGCGCGCACGGCGACACCGAGCGTCTCGTTAACCGCGCCGTCCTTTGATCGCAGCCGGAACGTCCATTGGCCCACCGCTGCCGGTGATGGCGTGTGCAATGCGAAGCCCGCCGTGCCGTCTGCCCCTGCCGGCGTGGTGTCGGCGGCGGTCGTGGTGCCATCGGGAGATTCCAGTATCAACGTGGAGGTTCCTCCGATGAGCAAGCCGGAGACACGGCCCTCGACCGTCATGGGTTCGCCGAGCGTCAACACGCGCGGGCAACGCAGCGAACGCACGGCGGGTTTCGTGTCCGCTGGTTCCCGTCCAGGGTCGAACTCCACCCGCAGGCCGGCGAGCGCGGGCAGTTCGGCCGGGTCCAACCCGTCGCCCAGGACGCGCACCCGGTTCACGGCGGGAAAACGCCGCCGCCACGTCGCCGCGTCAGGCAGGAACGTCGCGTGCGCATCGGCGGGGACGTGCGCGCCCGGCAGCGCGAACCGGCCGCGCGGTTCGCTGCCCGCGGGAGCGGGGACTGGCTGCGCGGTGGGCGTCCAGAGCACGGCGAGGTCTTCTCCGTCAGACTTCGGTGGATGATCCCCGCGCCACATGGTTCGCAGTCCCCACAACGCCAGCGCCGCCACCGCCAAGACCGTCGCGCCGAGCCGCGCGAACAAGCGTCGGCGGTCCGGCCGCCGCGCTTCCACGGCGCACAGGAGCGCAGCGGCGGCTGGCGCTAAGATCGTCACGGTCCAGGCAGCGGTGTGGCTAGCGAGGAACGTCACGGCAGGTTCTTTCCGGACAGGCCGCGCCAGCGGCGGGAGAGTTTCGTGCTCACGGTTTGTCCTCCCCGGGAATGGAGGGTAGTGCAAGGAAATACTTCCCTGCCAGCGTCGGGTCTGTCTCCGCCGCGCGCTCTGGCAACGGCCGCGCCGGCGGCAACAACCGCAGCAGCGCCCGCCGCAACGCCGCGAAGTCCCTCCCTGCATCCCCGGCAACGATCTGCCGCAGGACCTGCAAGCCGGGCAAGAACACGTCCGGCTGACGCGTCGCCGCCGCCGTGAGCGCGGGTTCGACCTGCCGCAGCGCCGCGGCTTCCCCCGCGTCCACCGTCGCCTGTTCGTCCCATGGCAGCCCCGCCAGCGCCCCGCGCGCCGCTGCCGTGGCAGGGTCCGCGGGCGGCAGTGTGTCCGGCACCGACCCGCGCGCGGGTACGTCGCTGGCGTCGCCCGTCAGCCGGCGTTGCGCGACCTTGATCGGCGGAGCCTCGAACCCGACGTGCTGCACGTACGCGCGCGCCGTTTGCTGAAGGTCCTTGAGGATCTCCAGGGCGCGGTGTTCCGGGGCGAGCGCCTCCTGCGGGAGCGCCGTGCGCAGGTACTTCTCCGCGTCCCACATCGCCGCGAGCGCGTCGCGCATCGTGCCCTTGGCACCCGGGTCGTAGTACGTCGACTTCTCGCGGGAATCATGCTCGTCCACGAATGGCGCGACGATCTCGCCCGCCTTCAGCGGCGCGTCGGGATGCTCCGGGCGCAGGCCGGCGGCGCGGTCGGCGTCCGTGCCGCCCTCGCGGTCCTGCGACTCGTGTTCTTGGAGGAAGCGTTGCGTGATGCTCGCCGCCGCGTGCGGACCGGCGGGCTGCTGGGGGGCGGTGCGTTCGAGCGGGTCGAGCGCGACCTCCGCGTGGTCGGCGTTGCCACCTTCCATTTCTTCGCCGAGCAGTTGGCCGTAGCGCAACCGCAGGAGCGCCTGGTCGACGCCGAGACCATCGGCACGGTCACGGAAAACTTCCTCCGTGATCGTCGAGCGGTCGGCCAGAAGTTTCTCGGTGTCGATGAGGATCTGGCGCTCGCTGCGGAAATATTGCGGCACGAGATTGATCCCGGTGAGGCCCTTGCCGACGGTGGCCGCTTTCTCCTGCGGACCGCGCAGGGTGATGAAGCGCGTCTCCGAGCGCGTGCGGTTGGCGACGGGCTGGCGGTTGTCGTACGCTTGGACGAAGAAATAGAGTTCGTCGCCCGGTTCCAGGCCGAGTGCACCGAGGTCGAGTTGGCGGGTGAACGTGTGCGCGCGGACGTCGTCCGGCGCGGGTGTATCCGTGTCGAAGGCGAGCGGCACCTCGCGGAACTTCACCCCTTCCCCCGAGCCTTTGGCCACCGTGGCGATGAGGCGGATGTCAGCGAGTGCGTAGTCGTCGGACGCCTGGACCTCCACTTCCACGTGCGGCGGCGCGGCGGGTGGCGCGGTCGGAGCGACCTCTGTACGCGCCCCGGCGGGCTGGACGATCCGCACGAGGGGCGGCCGGTCGGGCAGGACCTTGAGCGAGTACAACTCGGGTGGGTTCCACGCCGCGCCGTCGGGCAGGGTGGCGGTGAGGCTGTATAATCCCGGGGCCGTCACCCGACGCGCGCCCGTCCACTCCGCGCCCGCGCCGGCCGGCCGCGCCGCCAGATCCTGCGCGCCGGCCGCCCCTTCGCCGAAGACCAACCGCGCCGCGCGCACGGGCCGGTCGAGCGTCACGGTCCACACGACGGTTGCGCCTTCCTCGACCTCTGCGTTGAACCCCTCGACGCCCCGCGCCGGCCGGCCAGTGTACGCGGGCGGCGTGATCGTCAGATGAACGCCGGTGATCCGCGGCCAGGTCGACAAGACCGGCGGCGGCGTGGACCGTCCCGGAACGGCGGCACCGTCCGTCGCGGTCGTGCGGAGCGCCTCGGCCGGATGGGACCTCCGCCACCATAAGACGCCGACGACCACCAGTAGAAGCACCGCCAGGCCGAGGAACGCCGGCCTGAAGAACCCGCGTGGCGGCATCCCGAACGTCCCCATCTCCGGCCGTGGCGACATCCGTGGCGCGATGACGGCATCGACGCGACGAGTTTGCAGGCGTTCCAACAGCGTCAGGTATTCTGGCGGTCGCAGGAAGAGCGAGCCGCTTTCCTCCATGTCCGGGTAGGTCCGGTCGAGGTGGGTGGCGATCCGCGCCGCGTTGATCTGCCAGGGCCGATGGACGGCCAGCAAGGCAGTCAGAGCGGCGATGAACCCGACCGCCCAGCCGCTTGAAAAACCCATCGAAGGGTAGGCCTCGTGCAGGACGAGCATCAAGCAGCCAGCGCCGAGCGCGAAGCAGAGGTCGCGTATGAAGACTGCCCATCGCCACCGGCGGGCGAGGGCGCGCAGGGTGTCGCGGTTCATGGTTGGCGGCGCAGACTGAGGGTTCGCTCCGCCGCAAAGAGCAGCGCCGCCAGCGACCACATTGGCCAGTGGAGGTCAGACGTGGGTTGGTCGGTCGGTTTGAGGGGAGGGACCGTTACGGGGACCACGTCCGAGGGAAGGGCTTGTGCAAGATCGGCGGAGCGACGGTCGGACATGGTCGCGGTTTCCGGGAAGAGTTGCGCGCGCATCCACGCCGCCAAGGCAGCCGTGCGCGGCAGGTCGTTCCAGGCGGGGTCGAAGCGCGTGAAGAGTTCCCAGGTTTCGTTCGCGGCGGACGGGCGGGAGTAGATCAGGAGTGGGTCGCCCTGTCCGTCGGTCCAAAACGTTGTGGCCTCCGGGGAAAGTGCCGCGGCGGTGCGCTGCTGCAACTTCACGCCGTCCGCCGCCGCGTCTTCTGGCGCGACGATGAACCCGTCCGCGGCGACGGCAGCCCCGCCCCCGGCGTAACGCACGGTCCGCGGCGCGCGCTCGGCCAGACCGGTGGGGATCGCACCGGCGCTCAGCCAGAACGTCCAATCTGTGGCCGCGGCGTTCTCGGCGTCCGGGGTGATGGCGCGGACCTGGACGTTGACCGGCCGACCGAGCGATTCCGCCGCCGCACGCACCGCCGCCTCGACGTACCGCGCGTCGGCAATGCGCGGGGGGTCGTGCAGGATCAGGACGCTCACGGCGCGGGGTGTTGCCTCCTGTCTCGCGGCAGGCGTCAGGGCGGGCACGTCGTTCGTCCGGACCCACTCCACCCGGCAATGCGCCAGCGCCGGCCGCACCCCGCGCAATGCCGCCAGGCGGCCCGGCGAAAACACCGCCAGCGACGAGCCGGCGGGCAGTTCGGCGTCGGCCAGCGCCGCCACGGCTTCCCGCCATCGACGCAG
>CAXTQD010000331.1:0-5993 GCA_964246175.1 uncultured Chthoniobacterales bacterium
GTCCTGGCGAGTCCCTCCAGGAGCCCCTCGGGCGGACCAGGGGCCGTGGCCGACGAAGCGGTGCCGGGCCTGTGGGTCGCGCTCGCCCGGGCACGATGCCATCGGTTCCACGCGCTTGCGCTCGCCGTCCAGCCGCCGGCCGCGCCCGTGCACGTGCACGCCTGCCCACCGGCGCCGCTCCGCGCGGCCCAGCCCCGCCGTCAGCCGCGCCAGAAAAGCCTCCCGGCTCTGGTCCAATGGCCGCAACTCACGCGCTTGCATCCACCCAAGATGCCGCCGTGGCTTCACAAACGCACGCAGCGACCTGACGAAGTAGTACTAGGCCGTGCATGAAGTATTTGCGACAGGCGGGCTCGTCGGCTGTTTGCTTCCTGATCTCTGACTTCTTGAGCAAGCCGAGGGCTAGCAGTTCGTCGTTCATCATCGCCTGCGCTTCCTTCTGCCAGTCGCGGTGCAGCTTGCCCATGGTGGCTCCCGCGATACTCACGCGCAGCACGGCGCGGTAAACTTGTTTCTGCCGCGGCGTGAACTCCCCGCTCACCGGCAGCGTGCGCGTCAGGTCCGCGTTGTAGTTCGCGTAGGCCGCACCCACGTCGAGCAGCAGCAGATTGCCCCGTCGGCACGTCTGGTCGTTCTGGTAGTAGTGCAGCACGCACGACTTCTCCCCTGCGGCGATGATCGGGCTGTAAGCGAAGCGGCCGCGCCGGCGGATGAATTCATGCGCAGACTCCGCCTCGACCTCGCACTCATTCACGCCCGGCCGCACGAATCTAGCCACCCGCTCGAAGCCATGCTGCGTGATCTCCACCGCCTGACGCAACAACTCCAACTCCGGCCCGCTCTTGACCGCGCGCAGGCGGTGCATCAAAGGGGCGAGTCCGCTCGTGACGGTGCAGCGGATAGCTGTCCCGCGTTTCGCGGATGAACCGTGCGTCGCGCGTCTGCACTTCAACGACTGAGCGTTTGTGTTCGTTGCTGTTGAGGTAGACACTTTCGGATTCGCACATCAGTCCGTGGAAGACGGCGCGGAAGTCTCCGAGTCATTTCACGGTTTTGATCCCGGAGATCTTCTGCGCGTCTTCCTTGGAGTATTTGTAGCCTTCCCAAGTTTTGAGCAACGGGTTTGACTCGCGTACAAAGAGAATCTCGCGCTGGGCCTCATCGTTCGCCTGCGGGGCAATCAATAATACCTTTTCCTCCTGCTCCAGCCCTGTCAGGTAGAACAGGTCGCTGTTCGGATGCATCGGTAGCAGGCCGTCCGCGTTGGATGGCAGGATGTCGTTAGAGTTCACTACCGCCAGAGAGCGCGGCGCGAGGCTTGACGCGAGCCGGGCACGGTTCTCGACGAACAGGGCAGAATCAACGGGAAGGTGTCGCATGAGAAATGTTTAGTGCCGTCCCAACTTGCTGTCCACCAGACGCGTGAGGCCAAGCGGGTTCGCTTCCTTCAACGCGTCCGGCAGGGCGTCGTCGGGGAAATCCTGGAAGCACGCCGGGCGAGCGAAGCGCATGATGGCGCGCGTGCCAACGGAAGTCGAACGGCCGCCATCCGATGCGGCGGGGTAGGGGCCGCCGTGGTTCATCGCGTGGCAGACCTCCACGCCGGTGGAAAAACCGTTGCACAGGACGCGGCCCGCCTTGTCCGTCAACACGGCGAGCAGGGCGCGGTTTTCGGTCAGTTCTTGCGGCGTGGCGTGGATCGTGGCGGTGAGTTGACCTTCCAACTGCCGTGCGCAAGCGAGGATTTCGTCTTGCGAGGAGCACTCGACGACGAGCGTAGATGGGCCGAACACTTCTTCCATCAAAGCGGGGGTTTGTTGGAACTTCGCGGTGTCCGTCGTGAAAAGCGCCGCCCCGCCCTGGCGCTCGATGGCATCTACCCGCATGAGCCGACGCACCCCGGGAGTCTTGTCGAGCCGCCCGACGCTCGCGTGGAAACCGGTGCGGATCTTTTCCGTGAGCATGGCTCCGGTCGACGTATTCTCCATGAGTCCGGCGAGCATTTGTAAAAGGTCGGCCGCCTCTTCCCCGCGTTCCACGAACACCAGACCAGGATTGGTGCAGAACTGCCCGAAGCCGAGTGTTGCGGAGGCGTGCAGACCGACAGCAATCTTTTCTATGCGTTCTTCCAATGCTCCGCGCAACAGGAACACCGGGTTGACGCTGCCCATCTCTGCATGCACCGGGATCGGGTGCGGGCGAGACGCCGCGTCCATCAGTGCGCGGCCCGCGCGCAGCGAACCTGTGAAACCCACCGCCCGCACCTCCGGGTGACGGACCAGCGCGAGGCCGACTTCGCTGCCGCCGTGCAACAAGGAAAAAATGCCGGCTGGCCCACCGCAGGCCCACACCGCTTGTTGGATTGCTTGTCCAGCCAACTCGGACGTGCCCGGATGCCCCTCGCGCGCCTTGACGATTACCGGGCAGCCCGCCGCCAACGCTGAAGCGGTGTCCCCGCCCGCCACAGAGAAGGCGAGCGGAAAATTGCTCGCACCGAAAACCGCGACCGATCCTAGCGGGACGAGCATCGAACGCACATCGGCTTCGGCAGTGGCTGACGGGCCGGGTTGGCGTGGTCGATCCGAGCGTCCAGCCAGTGGCCTTCCTCGATCCAAGCGGCGAAGAAACGAAGCTGTCCGCAGGTGCGCCCCATCTCACCCTGCAAGCGTGGAAGCGGCAACGCCGTTTCCACGCTTGCAGGTTTGATGCGGTGGAAAGTGGGCAGGCAGGTCCTTCCACCGCGCACCGGAGCGCAAAATCCAGAGCACGCCGTTGAGCACGTCTCGTTGGCTACGCCAAGGTCGCCCACGCCCATCCGCCCGACGCGGCGGTTCAGGCAGCAACAACTCCAGCAACGCCCACTGTTGGTCGGTCAACTCTTCACCTCTAGCCATGCGGCCAGTTTACACCCGCCTGCCATTTACGAGACTGCTTCTAGGCAACGGCGGCAGTCGCCTGGCCGACGTCAGACATCGGTTCCTGCGAATAGTTCTAGCGTGAAACGGAGCACATCGCGCGCATCACCGCCGCCAACGCGTGTGGCTGGTTCAAACACGCCGGCTACAAAACGGCATGAATCTCACAAGCAATTAGAAAACGCGACAAGCCACAATCGAGGGATGACCGGAACTCCGGTTTGCAAACTCTCGCCCTAGACTCAACTGACACTCATCTTGCCAGTCAGACGTTCACTACTTGGCCGCTGCCGAACCCGCCGTGGCGTCCACTACGACGGCGGCTGGGTGTGAATCAGGTGTCTCAGAGCCGATTGCCAGGAGGGCAGCAGAGCGGCAGACTGGATGCAGATTTCGTTCGCTTGGAGAGGAGGCACAATCTCCGACCGAACACCCATGGTAGGCTCCGGAGTCGGTGAGAGAATTTCTGATGCGCAAGCGTTGAACATCGTCAGATCCAGTGTTCCCGCGTTCGATAAGTCCCACACCCCAGGCGCTCCGTCGAGGAGCAGATCCAAGCAGGCTTGCACAAGATCGGGTAAGTAGGTCAAAGCAAATAGACGACCCTCGGGCAAGGGACTCGTCTTCGCGGTCGCGGGAGCGCGTGCCGCCGCCGACACCCGATCCGTGTGGTCCCACGGGCCGAAGCGGATGCCCGTGCGCACCACCAAAGCCGAGGGGTGATCCGCGACAACACTTGCCCGCGTCGCCCCACCGGTCTCAGCAGTGTGCTCCTGACCCGGAGGAAGGATCAGCACGGGGACGCCGCGCTCGGCGCCCGCCTGGGCCAAGACGTGCGGCGTGAGTCCAATGGATTCCCCGACTTCATCGGGTGAGTGGACGACGGCCCAAGGCTTCACCGAGTCCAACAGACCTCGTATCGTCGTCAAGTCGGTTGTCTCCAGACCGGAAGGATTCAGCACTTCAATGCTTAATGCTCGCCCCAGACAGGCGACGTGAAATGCCTGCGCAAGCGCACGGTCCTTCCCGATGACGAGGAGAGGGAAGGACGCCGGGTCCGCGCTGCTTTCTTTTTGGAAGACCGTGGGAGCCAGGGGTTGGTGGGCTTCGGCCGGTTCGCAAGTAAAACGGTCCGCCCGCTTCCACCATCCCGAAGCCCGTAAAACAGGATGGTCCGTGTCACCGTCCCGCGCCAAGGTCCGTGCCAGGGCGGCAAGCGCGGTCGGGCGGGGCTCGGGCGCGCGCAGGTCAAAAGCACCCGGCTCGTAGCTGTCCGGGTCGTCACGGGTTAGAAGATTGGTCCAGTTGAAGGCACCTAGCAGCGCCCACAAAGTGACCGCGCGCACGTCCACGCCTTCGTGCCGACGCAAGGCATCAGCGTCACGCCAAATCTCGGTGAACCAGCGCATCTGTTCTTCGCGCGTGCACTTGAGTTGCGCTTCCGTGACGACCAACGGCACATGGTAGCGTTCCCAGGCTTCACGCAGCAGACGGCCTGGACCACTCACCCCCTGGGCACTCGCGCGCACCGCGGGCATGTCGGCATAAGGCCGCTCAGAACTGCCTGCCAGCGCGTAGGCGGGATAGCGCTCCAGTCGTTCGTCCAGAAACCGTTCGCTGGTGATGTAGTGGTTGATGCCCAGGATGTCGGGCGGGCAAGGTTGATCTAGGAAGCAGCCAAGCTCCCGGGACGAGATCCCGACTTCGTGCAGGTAAGGCCACAAGGGATGCTGCCGGTTCAGGTGACCGCTGAGGAGATCGAAGGTCAACCAGCGGCGTTGGTTCTCGAACTCAGCTTGGTCTGCCAAGGCTGATGTGCTGAAGGTCTTCCCTAGATCCTCGGTTTGCACAAGCCGGGCAACCGGGTTCACCGAGCGGACCGCACGCATGGAGAGCACCACGGCGTGGCACTGGTTGACGAACGCCCGGGCAAAACTGTGGTCGTCACGGGCGTGTGGATACCAGTGGCCGTAGAGTGCGCTGAAGCGTGCCGTGGTCAGCGGTTCGTTGACCGGCGTATAATCCTCGACCCACGGGTAGCGTTCAGCCACTTGTCGCGCAAACCTGGCCAAGCCTTCGGCGAATTTAGGATCAAGCAGGTGAGTGCGCCGCGGCCCACTGCCGTGATGCACCAAACCGACGATGGGTCGGATACCCAATTCCCGCAGCCGGTTCAGCCGACGGTCCGCCCACGACCAGTCGCTCACCAGAGCGTGTTCTGGAGCCAGCCGTTCCCAAAGCAGCGGATAACGCAAGGCCTTCAAGCCGAGAGCGGCAAAACGTTCCAGGTCGTCGTCACGCCAAGCGTGGCCGTTGCGTTCCATCTGGTCAAAGAACTGGTTGCCCACACGGTTGACGGTGCACTCCACACCACCCCAAAGTTCGAGAGAAGAAGCATTCATCACGAGAAGACACGGGCGAAATGATGACGCCGCTTGTGCGTGTCTCTTACGACGTGAGTAGCCGAAACGGTTTCATGGCTTGATACGAAGAAGACCCGGGAATGGGTTTGCCGGACGTGCTTTGACGGCAAGATGTTTTTTATACAAACGCCGCAGGCTTTCCGGACGAACTTTAGGTGCATCCTGACGACAGCAACACCGGGAACAAACCCTTATTTGATTAAACCTATCTCCCGTCCGATGCATGGCCTCCTGACCGGCTATCCCTTTGTGCTTTGTGCTGGCGGGCTTGATCTTGCTGGCTGACCTGATCACCCGTGCTAGGTGGGGTCTGCTGTGAATCGTGCCGTACAAGCTGCATTTGCTCTTCGCCACTACATTATAGCGGATGGTGCCGAGAGCGCACAGTAGTCCCCGAAGCAACCAAATAAGGTGTAATTTCCCGACCGTAACACCCAAAAACCTAAAAATTCCTCGGAATTTCTGAATCGTAAAACGCTTGCCATGAATAATATAAAGTGATGGATGGGTTCGAACGCTCCGCTGTTCAGAGGTAGACTGTGCATTTCTTCATCTATATGCGCTTTGTATGCACAGCCGTGTCTGACTTTGCGCGACGCCCACGTCGCTGGCGGTGGTGACTGGCTCGCCCTTGAACTGCTCGGGGCTGGCGTAC
>CAXTQD010000332.1:0-5924 GCA_964246175.1 uncultured Chthoniobacterales bacterium
TCTTGGCCTACCTTACCTCAACCTATCGCTCAATCACGCTGAGAATCGCTGTAGAGCTAGGTGAAGCGGTAGAAACATTGTGGCTGGCCGGCGGCGTCCGGGTCGCGGTATCGGAGCGCACCCGAGCCGTCGCTGGAGACTGCGGCAATGGGGGTGAAGCCTGCTTTCAAGTCAGGGGTTGCCTGCACGGTGTGCAGCGCGTTCGGCGTGCCGACGCCTTGGACGAGCCCCTAATACCACTTCTGGTATGATGGCGTAGGATCAAGTCTGGGGCCACCAATGATAGCGGGTGCAGCCTGCAATGAAGGGACGTTGGGCGCTCAGTTGGCCGCACCGTTCGCTGAGCCTGGCGTCGAGGGCGGTCAGATCCGCGAAGCTCTCGTTGGCCACCGCCTCGCGCAGCGGCGGCCAGAGCCGCTCGGCGGGTTGCAACTCTGGCGTGCTGGCGGGCAGATGAACCAAGTGGATGCCCTCGGGCACGACCAGGTCCTTGGCGACGTGCCAGCCCGCGCGGTCGAGCACCAGGAGCACGCGCTTGTGTTTGCCCGCGCCGACGAGGGCGGCGAACTCGGCCAGCACCGCGCTCATGGCCGGAGTGTTGACCCCGCCCAAGAGCCACCACTCGCTTCTGCCACTCTGCGGATGGACGAACCCGTAGACGTACATCCACTGGTAACGATGATCCCCGGCGCAGAGCGGGCGGTGCGCCCTGCCTTTTCTTGCCCACACCCGGCGCACGATGGGCTTGAGGCCCAGGCGTGCCTCGTCCTGACTCCAGACTTCCACCGCCGCCTGTGGGTGGGCGACCCGCACGGCCTCTACCGTGTCGCCAAGCTTTTTTTGAAAGCGGCCTGCTCTGCTGGCGTGGCTGCCTTGCGGTGGCGCGGGCGCGGCACGCGCGGACCGAAGCCGAGCGCGCGCAGGTACACGCAACCCTGCTGCGGACGGATCGTGCGCCCCGTGACAGCCTTGACCCACAGGGCCACCTTGCGCCCGCTCCACAAGCCCCCGCCCAGGCGCGCGGGCACGGGGGCCTCGATGGCGTGAGCCAACTCCTGGCGTTGCTTGGGGCTCAGCAGGGGACGTGGCCCGCCAGACCGCCGCCGGTGGCCATCCTCCACGCTCGCGGCACCCTGCGCATTGTAGCGCCGCTTGATCTCGGCGAGCCAACTCACCGACAGGCCCGTGGTGGCGCTGACCTGCACGGCACTGCGTCCTTGGGCAAAAAGTCACAGCGCCTGCCAGCGGCGCGTCTCCTTGGCGTCAGCGCCTTTGCGGGCACGTGCTCGTGCCTGCAGCTCCTCGACGCTCAGATGCGCCGCCATCTCGGTCCGCTTGCCTGCCATATAACGCCATCATAGCATAAGTGGTATAACACGGCTTGCGCTGCCCTTCTACTTAGCGGCTAACGCTTCACCGACGCCGACCGCAATGTGGTCCACCGGTACGCTCCTGGCCGGCGACAGTGGGGACCCGTGTCGTCCCCTCATCTCTGCGTCAGAGGCCTTCGCCTAAAAATCTCGCCAAATGGGGGGCCGTTTGGCTGCTCTCCGCGCGGGAGACTTCCTCGGGCGTGCCCGCCGCCACGAGTTGCCCGCCTTCGTCGCCGGCACCGGGTCCGATGTCAATGACCCAATCGCTGCCGGCCGCTACCCGCATGTCGTGTTCGACGACCACCACGGTGTTGCCCGCATCCACCAGGCCGTTGAGTTGCGCCAGGAGCTTTTCCACGTCGGCGGGGTGCAGGCCCGTCGTCGGCTCGTCGAGCACATAGAGCGTCTGGCCGCGCCCGCCGCGCTGGAGTTCGGTCGCCAGTTTGATGCGTTGCGCCTCGCCGCCGGAGAGTTCGGTGGCGGGCTGTCCCAGCCGCAGGTAACCCAGGCCCACCTGCCGCAACACCTCCAGTGAACGGCGCACGGCCGGTTCGTCGGCCAGGAATTCCCAGGCCGCATCGACGGTTAACCCAAGCACGTCGGCGATGCTTTTTCCTCGATACTTGATCTCCAACGTCTTGGCGTTGTAGCGCGCTCCGTGGCAGACGGGGCACGGCGTGTAGACACTTGCCAGAAAGAGCAGTTCCACCATCACGAAGCCCTCACCTTGGCAGTTTTCGCAGCGGCCCTTGGCGACGTTGAACGAGAAGCGGCCCGCGTCGTAGCGGCGAGCGCGGGCAGTCTCGGTTTCCGCGAAAATCCTGCGCACGTGGTCGAAGAGTCCCGTGTAGGTGGCGAGGTTCGAGCGCGGGGTGCGGCCGATGGCTTTCTGATCGACGACCACCAACCTCTTGATCCGATCCAAGCCGGCGACGATCCGCCCGCCGGTGGCTTGCTGCGGGGCGCGATCCAACGAATCGCCCGGCTCTTCTTCGGCGGGAGCTTCCTGGCCGAGCGCGCCCGCCACCAGTTCCACCAACGCCTGGCTGACCAGGCTCGACTTGCCCGAACCCGACACGCCGGTGACGCTCGTGAACGCCCCGAGCGGAAAGTCGACATCGAGCTTGTTCAGGTTGTTGCGCGTGAAGCCCGCCAATCGCAGCCAGCCCTGCGGCGGGCGCGGGGTGCGGGTCGAGGACCGACCATCGGCGAAAAGGTGTGGGCGCGTCCGGGAGCGTTCCACTTGCCGGAGTCCTTCGGGCGGGCCGCTGTAGAGGATTTCACCGCCGCCCGAACCCGCCGCCGGGCCGACATCGACAATCCAGTCAGCATGCCGAATGACATCAAGTTCGTGTTCGACCACGAAGAGGGAATTGCCCGAGGCTTTCAGACGGTCGAGGGCGCGCAGGAGGGCTTCGGTGTCGGCGGGATGGAGGCCGGCGGAGGGTTCGTCGAGCACATAAACGACGCCAAAGAGATTGGAGCGGACCTGCGTGGCCAGCCGCAGCCGTTGCAACTCGCCGGGCGAGAGGGTCGGAGTGCTGCGTTCCAGCGTCAGGTAACCCAACCCGAGATCGAGCAGGACGGCCGTGCGTGCCATCAAATCCTCGGCGATGCGCCGGGTGACGACGGCTTTTTCCGGTGCGGCGCGCTCCAGTTTCCTCAACGACGGCGCGCTGCCGTCCGCGTACGGGCGCAGGATCGCCGCGAGCGCCTTGAGCGGCACGCGGGAAATGTCGGCGATGTCGAGTCCGGCGAAGGTGACCGACAACGATTCGCGCCGCAGCCGCTTGCCGCCGCACAGCGGGCAGTCGCGGCCGATCATGAACTGGGCCACGCGACGTTTCATCAACGCGCTCTGCGTGTGGGCGAAGGTGTGGAAAACATACCGCCGCGCGCTGGTGAACGTACCCATGTAGCTGGGTTCCATCTTCGCCTTGAGCGCGCGGCGCATCTCCGCCGCTGTGAACCCGGAATACACCGGCACCTCGGGCTGTTCGTCGGTGAACAGGATCCAGTCGCGATCCTTTTGCGGCAGGTCGCGCCAGGGTTTGTCCACGTCGTAGCCGAGGGTCATGAGGATCTCGCGCTGGTTCTGGCCGCCCCACGCGGTCGGCCACGCGGCGATGGCGCGCTCGCGGATGGTCAACGACGGGTCGGGCACCATGGAGGCTTCGGTGACCTCGTAGACGCGGCCCAGGCCGGAGCATTGCGGACACGCGCCGTCGGGCGTGTTCGGCGAGAACGACTCCGCATAAAGGAGCGGCTGATTGGCCGGGTAATCACCCGCACGAGAGTAGAGCATCCGCAGCAGGTTGGAGAGCGTCGTGACGCTGCCCACACTGGAGCGCGTCGTCGGCGCGCCGCGTTGTTGTTGCAAGGCGACGGCCGGGGGCAGCCCCTCGATCTCGTCGACCTCCGGCACCGACAACTGATGAAAGAGCCGCCGCGCGTAGGGCGAGACCGACTCAAGATAGCGCCGTTGCGCCTCCGCGTAGAGCGTGCCGAAAGCCAGCGACGATTTGCCGGACCCGGAGACACCGGTGAAGACCACCAGGGCGTCGCGCGGGATTTCCAGGTCGATGTTCTTGAGGTTGTGTTCGCGCGCACCCCGCACCCGGACAAAGCCGGTGTGCTGACGGTCAGCATGATGTCGTGAAGGAGGCATATCGATCGATTCCGTGGGGCGTTACGATCGCACACCTCTTCATCGTGGCTCGGTGTTGTGCAAACACGAACGGCCACGGATGTGACCGAGGGCAGATTCGGCGAAGCACTGGCGAAACCGGACTGTCTCCACACTCAGAACCATTCGCTGGTGCGTACCACCACCTAGCTGTAGCCACATACGACCGCCGGCCCGATTAGACCCGGGCCGGGCCAATTCCTTTCACTATCGCCGCCGCAAGGACCTCGTGGCCTTGCGGCGGGGCGCGAACACGGCCAGGGCAAGCCCCACCAGCGCCAGCGTGCGTAGCGAGGGCCTTGGCATCCAACGCATCGCTTCGAGCACCACGCGCGGAGGCTCGTTGGCCTGCGGCGAAGACTCGCTCGTTCCCGCTTTCGTTCCCCCATCACGCGCCAACGGGGCACCGTCGGCAAAGTGTGCGAGCACGGCCTCTACAAACGGCTTCATGTCCTGCGGGCCCCGGCTGGTTACAAGGTTTCCGTCGCGCACCAGTTCCTGGTCCAGCCAGGTCGCCCCCGCGTTGACCAGATCGTCACGGATCCCGGGCCACGAGGTCAGCGTGCGTCCCGGCAATAACCCCGCTGAGGCTAGCAACCATGCACCATGGCAGAGGGTCGCAATCGGCTTGCCCGCCGCGTCGAATGCGCGCACGAACTCCCGCGCCCGCTGCGACTGGCGCAAAAGGTCGGGATTGATGAAGCCACCGGGCAGCAACAGCGCGTCGTACTCCGCGGGATCGGCTTCCTCCACGGTCTTGTCCACGCCCACCCGGCTGGCGGGCTCGTGCAGGTTGACCCCGCGGATGCGTCCGTGGCGCAGCGAAACAACATCGACCGACGCACCCGCGAGCCGCAACGCCGCCACCGGCACGGCCAACTCCACCATCTCGAATCCGTCGACTGCCAACACCGCCACGCGACGGCCCTTGAGTTTTTGTTCCATCAGTTTCATCTGGTTATTAGTTTCATCTGGTTTCTCGTGCGCACATCGGACACTGGCCTCAAGGCGCGAAGACAGCGCGCACGCAGCCATCTTCCTTGTGCTTGAACATGCGGTAGCCGGTGGGGCTCTCCTCCAGCGAGAAGCGATGGGTGGCGAGCGCGGCGGGGGTCAGCTCGCCGCGTTGCACATGCTCCAGCAGGCGCGGGACATAGGCTTGGCCGTGTTGCTGGGCCGTCCGCACGGTCACCCCCTTGTTCATCAAGAGGCCCAGCGGGAATTTATCCATCACTCCATAGACGCCGAGGATCGAAAGGGTTCCCCCTTTGCGCACCGCGAACATGGCTTGTCGGAGCGCCGAGCCACGATCTGATTCCAGGTAGAGGGCCTGCTTCACCCGATCATAGGCGTGCTGCATCCCGGTGCCGTCCGCCTCCATGCCGACCGCATCGATGCAGGCGTCGGGACCGCGACCGCCGGTCAGCTCGTTGAGCGCATCGATCACGTCCACTTTGGTATAATCCAGCGTGGTTGCGCCGAACGCCTCCGCCTTGGCGAGCCGCTCGGGAAAACGATCGATCGCGATCACGCGTTCAGCGCCCAGGATCATCGCGCCTTGCTGCGCCATCAGCCCGACGCCGCCGCAGCCCCAGACCGCGATCACGTCCCCGCCCTTGATGTCGCAAAAGTCCGCCCCCATGAAGCCGGTCGGTGCGGCGTCCGAGATGAACAAGGCGTCCTCATCGGAAACGCCCTCCGGAACGAGGAAGCAGTCCGTGTTGGCATACGGCACGCGCACATACTCCGCGTGCGAGCCCGCGTACCCGCCAAATGCGTGCGAATAGGCGTAGATTCCAGCGGTCGGGTAGCCTAGAGCCTGTCGTTAACTTTGGGCAGGGCCGAGTGTAGGCTTTGCGGCCATG
>CAXTQD010000333.1:0-571 GCA_964246175.1 uncultured Chthoniobacterales bacterium
GGGTAGCGACGAGCGGTCTGCGGGCACAGGAAACCCCTGCCCCAACGGTCGATTGGGCCACGGCGCTGCCGGGCTGGACTTACCATTTCCCGGCCGACCATCTGGTCCACCCCGACTACAAAACCGAGTGGTGGTACTTCACGGGGAACCTGCAAGACCCGCAGGGCCGAGCGTACGGGTACGAGCTGACGTTCTTCCGGCAGGGGACGATCCCGCCGGCGCGGCTGGCGGCACTCTTCGCGGGCGGTGGGCAGCACTCACGGTTCGTGCGAAGCGACTTCAAGTTCGCGCACTTCGCGATGACGGACGTGACAGGGAAGAAATTCCACTTTACCCAACGTATGACGCGCGGGGCGTTCGGCGAAGCGGGCTTCGGAACCGTGGCCAACGAACCGCTCGCCTACCTGGAAGACTGGCGGCTCACCCCGCAGCCGGACGGCTCGTGGCGCATCAGGGCGCGCGCCGATGCGCCGACGCCCATGGCGGTTGACCTCACCCTCCGACCCGAGAAGGAGCCGGTGATCCACGGCGCGGAAGGGATCAGCCAGAAGGCGGCGGGCTTGGGCAACGC
>CAXTQD010000333.1:581-5862 GCA_964246175.1 uncultured Chthoniobacterales bacterium
ATTATTCGTTCACGCGCCTGGCGACGACCGGCACGTTGACGCTCGGCGGCGGCAGCGCCCGGCCGGCGGATGTACACGGCGCGAGTTGGTTCGACCACGAATGGGCGAGCAACCAACTCGCGGCTGACCAGGTGGGCTGGGATTGGTTCTGTTACCAGTTCGACGACAAGACGGAACTGATGCTCTACGCGATGCGGCGGCGCGACGGCAGCGTGGACCCGGTGTCGGCGGGGACGTTCGTCGACGCGCAGGGACAAACCACCCACCTCGCCCGCGGCGATTTCCACCTCGACGCGACCCGCGCCTGGCAAAGCCGGCAGACGCAGGCGACCTATCCGCTCGCCTGGCGGGTGAGCATCCCGCGGCTGGAACTGGATTTCACCTCCACGCCCGCACTCGACGATCAGGAACTCGTCCTGCCTGGGATCAGCTACTGGGAAGGCGCGACCCGGGTCCAAGGCCAGCGCGCCGGCCAACCCATCACAGGCAGCGGCTACATGGAACTGACCGGGTACGCAGGGGCCTTGAAAGGGTTGCAGAAACCCGATGCTGCCGGGGACGATTTGCGTCTGCCGCCGCGGTGAAGCATCTTCTCCTTGCCATGAAGAAATTTATCTCGTCGCTGCTCGCCCTCGTTGCCTGCGTCGCGTTCGCGGCCGTTGCCCGCGCGGGGCTCGAACCCGGAGCGAACGTCCTCCCCTACGAAATCCACAACACGTCCTCCGGCGAACAGTACTGCCAGATGTGCGCTTACAGCAGCCGCCCGGCCACGGTGGCGATTTACGGCAACCTGCACGACGAGGCGTTCTGGGCGGACGCCGTCAAGCTCCAGGCCGTGCAGAGCGCGCACAAGAACTTCGGCTTCTTCGCGCAGGTGCTCGACTCGACGGACTCCGCCGCGATCCAGGCCGAGGCCAAGAAGCACGGGGTCACGTTCCCGGTAGTGTACGCCGTCGATCCTGACTGGGAGAAGGTCTATCAGGTTGGTGGCGTCAGCCGGACGGTATACTATTCAACTGACTTCAAGATCGGCTGGTCGGGCGTCGGCGTGGACGATGCGGCGCTGAAGACCATCGAATCGCGGATCAAGGCCGACCCGCGCGGGTAAGACGCACCTTCAGATTTTACGCCAGCGCAGGTCTTTTTGAACGACTTGCGCGGTATTGCGCCCGCTGGCGCCGAATACCCCGCCGCCCGGGTGGGTGCTTGCGCCGGTGAGATATAAACCGGGCAGGTGCGTGCGGTAGGCGGACATTTCCGGCAGCGGGCGGAAGAAGAACATCTGGTCGAGACTCATCTCCAGGTGCATGACGTTGGCGCGCAGGAGGCCGAGCTTACGCTCGATCTCCAACGGGGTCTGGATGTAGCGGTCGATCAACGCGCCACGCATGTTCGGCGCGTAGTCGCAGACGGCGTCGTAAATTTTGTCGGCCTCGCGTTCGGCGATGCCGTCCCAATCTTCGCCGTTGGAGAGTTGATAGGGGTGGTACTGCGCCCAGGTGAACAGCGTGTGTTTGCCCGGCGGCGCGAGGGTCGAGTCCAGCGCGGAGAAAGTCATCGCCAACACCGCCGGGCGGCGCGGAGGCTCGCCGCGTTGGTAGTCGAGGAAGGCTTGCCGCAGATGGTCGCGCGTGGGGCAGAGCAGTTGCAGGGAGCTATGGCAGGGCGAAACGCCGCGGGCGTCGGTGGGCTGCCCCTCGTAGCGGGGGAGTTCGTGGACGGCGTGGCGCACGATCATGCCGAAGCCATTGCCCATGCGCAGGTGGTCGACGCGGTGTTGGAGTTCCGCCGGCACCAGGGCGGGGTCAAGCAGGCGGAACGTCGTCTGCACGTGGCACGCCGCCACTACGCCGCGCGCGGTGTACCCCTGCCCAGGTACGGTCTGCACCTCGAACGTCTTCCCGTGGCGCGCAATTTGTGAAACAGGCTGGTCGGTGAGCACCTCGCCGCCCATGGAACGCAGGCACCGCGCGAGCGCCTGCGTGAGCGCGCCAGAGCCGCCCTTGGCCCGCCACGCGCCGTGCTTGTGGATCATTGCCTGCCAGCCGACGAGGTCGCCGGTGGCGATTTCCTCCGGCGGTGGGCCGGACTGCGCCGCCAGCCAGTACAACGCCGCGCGCATCGCCTCGGACTCGAACGTTTCGTCGATCAGCCGGCCATAACTCGTCATCAACTGCCGCGTCGTGTCGAGCGAACTCCACACCTTGCGCGATTTGGCGTTGAACAGGTTGCGCCGGAACACCGTGCCGAAGATCGACCCCGGCTTGGGTGCTTGCATGAACGTCTCAAAGACGCCCTCGTTCAGGTCCCGGAAGCGATTGATAAACTCGCGGTAAGCCGCGGCGTCACGCGGAGAGACCTCCGCGATGCTCGCGCAGGTGCGTTCCAGATCACGGTAAAAACTGATTCCCTTGGCCTCACCCGGCACGGGGTAGAACGCCCACGGGTCCATCTCGAAGTATTCCAGCCCATGCGCGGCGAGGCCGAGTTCCTCCATGATCGGCGTCGAGCGGAACATGATGTGCGCCGAACTGCCCACGTCAAACTTGTACCCGGGCACAATCTCTTCCGTGCACACCGCGCCGCCGACGACCGGGCGACGTTCGAGGACAAGAACTTTGCGCCCGGCCTTGGCGAGGTAGCACGCACACACGAGGCCGTTGTGCCCCGCACCGACGACGATGCAATCGTAAGAAGCCGACATGGTGAGAAGCGGAACGCTTGGCGGACCCGCGCGGTTGCGTTGCGGCCGGACCCTTTTACCTTGGCGTCAGCCGGCGATGCTCACCACTGAATATTTCTCCCGTCACCCGCTCGTCGTCGCGGCCGACCTCGTGGGCTGCGAACTCGTGTGGGAACATTGCAGCGGGATCGTCGTGGAAACGGAGGCGTACACGGCTGTCGGCGACGAGTCCTGCCACACCTTCCTGCGCCGCGGTGCGCAGCACTTCGTGGACACGAACCCCGCTGGCACCGCGTACATCTATCTTAATTACGGCATCCACTGGCTGCTGAACGTGCTCATTAAGAGCCCCGAGATGGACGGCTTCGTGCTGGTGCGCGCCTTGGAGCCGCGCGGCGGCGTTCCGCTGATGCAAGAACGTCGCGCCCTCCAAAACCCCGCGCAGCTCTGCTCCGGCCCCGGCAAGCTCACGCAGGCGCTTGGGCTGCCGGCGACCTTCCATGGCAAGGATCTGTGCGCGGACCCTGCGCAGGCATTCCACGCACGGCCAGCGGAAGTGCCTAAGCCTGCACTCGTCGCGGACGTACGCATCGGCATCTCGAAGGCGGCGGACTTCCCCTGGCGCTTCCTGGCCGCAGGCAGCCGGTACGTCAGCAAACGGCCGACAGCCGCGGCGACACCGTACGCGTTCCCGTAAAAGAGGCCGGACAGTTCCCAGAAGGAACAGCCCGGCCCCGGTTGAGGTTCTGGTTAGACACGCGGACCGCCCGGCAAGGGTTGGACCGCGGGAAGAGGGCAATTACTTGCCGCTCGTGCGCGTGGTCGTCGAGGCGGACACGCCCGAGGAGCTCACCGTGCCTTTGGACTCGCAAGCGGTGAACCCAGCAGTGGCGGCCACCGCGAGGGCCACGAGGGCCAGGGACTTGATGTATTTCATATTATGTAGTTTCCACCTCCGTTCTCGGGCTGGTCGCCATCGCTGCTGACTTTGGCAATGTATTCGGGGTTGGCAACAGGATTCGCCAAGATTTTTTTTACAGGGTTGTCGTGGCGAGGTTCACGCGGCGGAGATCGTTACGACAGTTCCGGGCGGGGTAAGATCGTAGAGCGCGGCCACGTCGGCGTTGCGCATCCGCACGCACCCGTGGCTCGCCGGCTGGCCGATGGCGGCCTCGTGGTTGGTGCCATGGATGTAGATGTAGCGCTGGCGCGTGTTGGCGTTGCTGTCCTCGTCACCTTCGAGCCAAAGGATCCGCGTGAGCACCAAGTCCTCGTCGGTCGAGCCGAGGCCTTTTTCACCCGTGGTAAGACGGTTTTTGAAGATCGCGCCCAACTCGGCGCCATGGCCGAACTTCTCGCCGACGCGGAAGCGCCCCAGCGGCGTGCGAAAGCTGCCTGGCTCCGTGCCCAACCCGAAGCGCGAGGTGGACACCGGGTAGCGGCGCACCACGTTGCCCGCGCCGTCCAGGACATCCATCTCCTGCCGGGCCACGGACACGCGTAGGGAAATTTCCGGCGGGGGCATTTGCATCGGGAGCGAGAGAGCATAAGCTCGCCCTCCGCCGCCATGCAAACAGGCAAATCCTTCCACGTCGCCATCGTTGGCGCGAGCGGAGCCGTCGGGCAGGAACTGCTCGATGTGCTCACCCGCCGCCGCTTCCCCGTCCGCTCACTGCGCCTGCTCGGCTCGGAACGTTCGGCGGGCAAGACGGCTGTTTTCCAAGGGGAGACGCTGCCCATCGAGTTGCTGCGCGACGACTCCTTCGAGGGCATTGACCTCGCGCTGTTTAGCGCCGGCGCGCGGGTGTCCATGCACTACGCGCCAGCCGCGGTGGCCCACGGCGCGGTCGTGGTGGACAACTCCTCGGCGTTCCGGCTCGACGAGCGGGTGCCGCTGGTGATCCCGGAAATCAACGGCGCAGACGCTGCCGGGCACCAAGGGATCATCGCCAACCCAAACTGCACCACGGCTGTCACCCTGATGGCACTCGCGCCGTTGCACCGCGCCTTCGGAGTGCGGCGGGTGTTCGCATCGAGCTACCAAGCGGTGTCGGGCACCGGGGCGCGCGCCATCGAGGAACTTCGCACGCAGGTCGCGGCCGTGTCGGCGGGACAGAGCGTGACGCCGGAGGTCTATCCGCACCCCATTGCCTTCAACGTGCTGCCACAAGTCGATTCTTTCCTGGAGGACGGTTACACCAAAGAAGAGATGAAGATGCAAAACGAGGGCCGGCGCATCCTCCACCTGCCAGAGTTCCGTGCGTCGGTGACGTGCGTGCGCGTGCCGGTGTACCGGGCGCATTCGGTGGCGGTCAGCGCGGAGTTCGAGCGGCCGGTCTCGCTGGACGCGGCGCGCGCCGCCCTCGCCGGCGCCCCGGGATTGCAGGTTGTCGACGAACCCGCGCGAAATCGTTATCCCATGCCGCTCGACGCCGCTGGCAAGGACGACTGCGAAGTCGGCCGGCTGCGGCTGGACTGCGCGCTTGACAACGGTCTGGCCTTCTGGGTTTCCGGCGATCAACTCCTCAAAGGTGCGGCGCTCAACACCGTGCAAATCGCTGAGTTGCGCTGAACGCTCCGGCAGCTTTTGCTTGCCTT
>CAXTQD010000334.1:0-5858 GCA_964246175.1 uncultured Chthoniobacterales bacterium
GTCCCAGGGGCGGTGGATAAAAAGTGCGTTGATCTCTTCGCACGCGACCCATCCCTGCCAGTCCCGGGTCGGTTCGAGCAGCAGCCCGATCCGCCGCACGACGCGCTCCGGATCGGCGGCTGGCACCCACACGCCGTTGGGCTCCGGCAGCGCCGCGAAACGTTCGGCGTGCAGGAGCGTGTCGAGGAAGGTTTTGAGCGCGTGGAAGTTCACAGGCGGCTGGCGGGTGGGGCTGGGACGATGTTGTTTTACCTTCGATCCTTATGGAAGACGCCGCCCTCCCCGCCTCGCCCGAACTCCGCGTCCTCGCCATCGACGTTGGCGGCACTGGCCTGAAGGCCGCCGTCCTCGACGCCGAGGGCAATCTGCTCAGCGACCGCGTGCGTGTCAAAACTCCTCATCCCTGCAAGCCCGAGACTCTCCTGGGCACCCTGCTCGAACTCGTCAAGCCGCTGGCCGAGTTCGAGTACAACCGTATCTCCGTCGGTTTCCCGGGAGTGGTGCGACGCGGGGCCATCGTGACCGCGCCCAAGCTCGGCACCGACGATCTGCGTGGGTTTGAACTCGCGCAGGAACTCTCGCGTGGCCTCGGCTATCCCGCCCGGCTCATCAACGACGCCGACATGCAAGGCCTTGCCGTCGTCAAGGGGCACGGAGTCGAACTGGTCATTACCCTGGGCACGGGGGTGGGTTCAGCGCTCTTCAGCGAGGGACAGCTCGGCCCGCATCTGGAATTGTCGGTTTCCCCCTTCCGCAAGGGCGAGACGTACAACGACCAGATCGGCAACGACGCGCTCAAGAAGCTCGGCCCAGACAAGTGGAACCGCCGCGTGCGCAAGATGATCAACAACATGCGCGCGCTGACGAACTTCGACCACCTCTACATCGGCGGCGGCAACGCGAAGGAAGTTACCCTCAAGCTCGATGCCGACGTAGAACTCGTGGATAACTCCAACGGCGTCAAAGGCGGCGCGTGGCTGTGGCGGCAAGGCGTGCAGCCGGCGTGAGGCAGAGCCTTCAGACTGGCTGCAGCGTCGGTGCCGGCCGGCTGGGAGTGGACTGCAGGCGCGCGGCGAAGTAGGACCCGATCACCAGTGCCGCCGCGAGCGCTTGGGCGCCGAGTGTTTCCACTGTCGGGAACACGGAAAACCACACTCCGGCCCAATCAGGCAGGTGGTCTTCGAGCCACGAAATTTTGGTGGTCGGCAGCCAGTGGGCGAGCTGCATCTCCTGCGCTTGTTCACCGACGATGAGCAGGAGCACGGCACCGAGCATCACGCCGGTGAGCACGAGCATCTTGCGATAGGGTAGTTGCCGGTGCGCCACGAAGGTCAGCACGGCCACAATCCCCGAGAGCGCCAGTCCGAGCGCCGCCCCGCCCAGGACGATCCCCTCGCCCATCTGCAGGCGATACGTCTGCAAAAAGATCACCACCTCGAAGCCCTCCCTGTACAAGGAGGTGAAACCCAGCAGCGCAAGTCCCCAGAAGAGACGCGCCCGCGTGGCGCTGCCGCTGGCCGCCTCACGCACGAGTTCCTTTTTCTTGCGGTTGTGCAGGCTGATCCAACCACCCCAATACACCTTGTGGAAGAACCAGTTCATCACCACCAGCAGCACCACGATGGCGAGCAAGCCAGTGGCCGCCTGCAATTTGAGCGCGCTGACATTCTCACCCAAGGCATCCACAATGCCGATGGCGATGAACCAGGTGACGATCGTCGCGGCGAAGCCTCCCACCGCACCCCAAGCTACAGGCCGGCGCTGGAAGCTCTGACTGCCACGCATCGAAGCCACGATGGCGGCGAGCACCAAGATGCACTCCAACCCTTCGCGGAAGACGAGCACCCCAATGTCAAAAAGCGCCGTGCCATGACCCGTAGCCGGCTTCGTCGGGTTCGGTGCACCGCCGGCCGCGATCCCCTGCCAGACCATCACCGCTGCCAGGCAGACGAAGGCCGCGCCAAGCAGCGTCCAACCCAACGCCCCGATGGGACGACCAGCGGCCGGTTGGTCGGTGGACAGAGAGTCTGCGGCGGAGTCAGGAGTGGCGAGAGAGTTCATCTTGGAAGAGGTGCAATGCCCAAGGGGCAGTAGAAGCATTGCAACGTAGCGCAATCTTCCCTGGTCCGCTGACGGCCGGTTGCACCCGGCCTGCCCGTCGTTGCGGGCGAGCGGCGTGTTAGACCCCGGGCCGCCGCACCTGCCGCATCGCTTCGAAGAGCACGATGCCCGCCGCCGTGGCGAGGTTGAGGCTGCGCGCAGCGGGGGCCATCGGGATTGTCAGCGAACGCTCATGATTAGCGGCCAGCAGACTCTCTGGCAGCCCGCGCGTTTCACGTCCGAACACGAGGTAATCACCCGGCAGGAACCGTTGTCCGTCGTAGGGTCGGTCTGTCTTGGTGGTCAGAAGGAAATAACGCGCTGCCCCGGCCGCCAGGCGCGCGGCATACAGCGCCTCCCAACTCTCCCAGCGCGTCACGCGGACCTGTTCCCAATAATCCATCCCGGCGCGGCGCAGGTACTTGTCATCGAGCGAAAACCCAAGCGGCCCGACGAGGTGCAGGTCGGCGTCGGCTGCGAGGCACAGGCGCGCGATGTTGCCGGTGTTCGGCGGGATCTCGGGTTCGACGAGGACGACGTGGAACATGGGTCCCTTTTCGTTTGCGGCGGTGGGGGGATTTTGCAACCCTGTTTCGTCCTTGCTGAGATTTCTCCTGCTGCCGAAACGGCTTCCGGCGTGCGTTGCGCTTCTGTCCGCCACTTTCCTGGCGGGATGCGCTTCTGAAACCGAATCCGACTCCCGCGCATTGGTCGGTACTTCCTACGGCGATGCGTGCGCTCGGATCAAGTACGAGGGAGAGTCGATGAAGCCGTATCGTTTCTCCCGCTTGCGGGCGGCCGTCTGCCTTCCCGAGAGGGTCACGGCGACCCGACCCGCAAAGACCCGTTCAGGCGAGGGAGAACGCGTGCTGTTCACCGGCTTCGCCGTGCCGCCGGGCACCAACCTGGAGTCCAAGGAACTGACCGTTTACCAGGAGCGCTATCCCGGGGACCTGGGTTCGATCTCCCTCGGGACGTTCGTCGCCCACCAAGTGCAGTACGTCTGCGCCAAAAAGTACGAACGCAGCGCAGGATACGTCACCATGCACGTGATCTACTCGGGGCAGGGGCCAACGTTCGACTTCGCCCATCGGGCAAGCGTTTCCCACCCCCACCGGGCAAAATACGACGAGGCAAAGCAAATCCGGCTGTCGCGGGTCATCATGCGTACCTATCGGGAATTGCCAAACGAACGCGTCGTCATCACCTGCTACGACTCCCTGACGGGCGCTCCTCACAAGATGTCCGCCGCCGTCACGCCCGACCGGACGCGGTGACGCGCCACCTCGCCAAAAAACCAGTGCAGCGGGTCCCGGCTCTTGCCCTCCGTGCAGCCGTCCACAATCAGGAACGCTAGGAACAAATCCCACTCGCCTACCCGCGCGAACAGCGCTTCGTATCGCTCGTGGTTAAGCCGGAAGTGCTGCTCCTGCCGCCAGAGCGCGTAGGGCTCGTCGTGGTATTGTACCAAGTCAAGCAGGGACGCGTCTTCCGGGCAGAACTCCGCCAGGAATGCCCGCGCCAGTGATGCGTGGCTGCGCGGGTGGCTGATCTTCACGTCATCCGCGTCGGGCTTGAACGTATCGTGCGAATGGATCAGGAGCCGCAGCCGCAGCCGGTCCGTCTCGGAGAGCTTTGGGTCGAGCAGCGCCGCGTTGCGCTCCAGGTCGGCGATGTGTGCGCGGATCGAACCCTCGGGATGGCCGTGACGCGGCTCACCCCAATGGATGTTCGTCTCGTAACGCGCGTCGGCGGTCAGCCGCCGGATTGCATCAAGATAAAAAGCCGGCGAACCCTCAGGCTCACCGGCTGTGGAGTTGGCCGCTGGCATCGCAGCCTCAGGTACGACCGGCCCAGGCGAGCCGGGTGCGTGCATCAAGCCGCGGTTTCAGGTGCAACGACGTTCACACGCCGGCCACCCTGGTCGAACTTCACCTCGCCGTCCACGAGCGCGAAGATCGTGTAGTCCCGCCCGAGACCGACGTTGCGGCCAGGGTGGTACTTGGTGCCGCGCTGGCGGATGATGATGTTGCCGGCGACAACCTGTTCGCTGCCGAACTTCTTGACGCCGAGCCGCTTGCTGACGCTGTCGCGGCCGTTCTTGACGGAGCCCTGACCTTTTTTATGTGCCATGACGAGAAAAGGGTTACTTGGCCTGGAAGGAGATCGACTTGATCCGCACGCGGGTGAGTTTCTGGCGATGGCCGACCGTGCGGTGGTAGCCCTTGCGGCGGCGGTACTTGAAGGCAATCACCTTGTCAGCCTTGCGCTGCTCGACGACCTCGGCCACGACGGACGCGCCGCTCAGGGTGGGGCTGCCGTGGGAAAGCCGGTCACCGTCGGCGTGGAAAAGCACTTCGGAGAACGTGGTTTCCTGGCCCGCCTCGGCGTCCAGCTTTGCGATGTCGATCACGTCGCCTTCGGCCACCTTGTACTGTTTGCCGCCGGCTTGGAGGATTGCGTATGCCATAACTCTTGCGCCCCCGGGTTGGGAGGGAAGCGGACCGTAAGCTGCCTGATCCAGGCTGGCAAGCGGAAATTTCTAGGGATCGAGGGCGAAGAGTTCCAACCCCGGCCGCAGAGGATACGGTTGCCGTAAGGGGCTCTTCCACAGGGAGCGAGCGTGCGTGGGCAGGTCTCGGTAAAACGCCTGCCGCCTTCCGAAGTCGCGCGCGTCGGGCGAGGCGCGCTTGCTCGGGTCGGTGTAGCGGCGCGAATCGTACCAGCACACCACGACGTAGCCGACTCCCTGCGTGCGGAGCGCCGCCACGTCGCCGAGGTCAGCGACGACCGGCGCGGCGAGCACGCGGAGGGTACGCCCTTCGAGCGGCAACCGCGCCCGCGCATCCTCGGCGATCACGGCGTCCGGCGGCAGATGGGTGTGGACCCATGCTGCCAGTTGGGTGCGGTCGTCGACCGCGAAGCCCGTCAGCAGCAGGAACGTCCCCGGGACGGCGAAGGCCGCCACCAGCGCCGCCGCCCACGCCGCGTGCACGGGCTTTTTCATCCACCGTACCGCGCCGGGCAGCGCCGCCCCGGCGGTGCAGCCGAGCAGCAGGCTGATCGGCAAGAAGTATCGCACCGCCGCACTCGCCGAGAACGAGAAGACGGCGGCCAGCCACAGTGGCGACAGCCCTGCCAGCCAGCGGTCAGCGTGCAGGCAGAAGGGAAACCGTCGTAACCCAGCCCAGAACATCACCGCACCCGCCAGGACGGGCAGGGGAGTCGGCCAGAAGAGCATCCCGATATATTGGAGATTCGGCACGCGCGTACCGACCCCCTCGTTGCCCGTCCCCACCGTGGCAGCGCCCAATCGCCAGCCGGCGGCGATCTGGGTCCCGTGCACCCACAAAGCGGTGCCGTTGCACAGACCGACCACAACCGCCAACCCGAGCGCGCACCCGCCCACGGCCTGCCACCGCCGCCGTTCCGTCGCTGCGAACGCCGCCAGCACCAGCGCATACGCCACCGCCAGCGCGCCGACGTACTTCGCCGAGAGGGTCAATCCCGCCGCCGCGCCGAGTGCCAGCCGATCCCACGGTCCACGCCGCCGCCAGTGGATCGCCCCGACCACGAACGTCAGTGCCAGCCCGAACATGAAAAGCGCGTCTTCCTTGAAGAAGTGCGCCGCCAAAACGGCCTGCGCGTCCAGTCCGAGCGCGGTCGCTGCCGTCACGACCGCCGCTCGTGTGCGGCCGTAGATCGCGGCGAGCGCCACCAGGAGCGCCACGGCCCCGGCCAGGTACGCCGCCGAGAGC
>CAXTQD010000335.1:0-5833 GCA_964246175.1 uncultured Chthoniobacterales bacterium
CCGTTGCACGTTGGCCCGCGCGGGACGCTCCAGGCCAGCGCGGTCATCGCACAGGTCCGGCGGGCGGCGGGGCGGCGTTCCCGTTGACGCACCGTGGCGACGATGGCTCTTTGCTTTCGCACTCCCGCTTTTTCATTGATCCCATGACGCTCACCGTCACGCGCGAGGACCCGCGGGGCGAGGTCGCCGCCCAGCTCATCGGCGACCTGTGCGCCGAGCTGGGCGAACGCTACGGCCGCCCGCCGAGCCCATTCACCATGGACGAGGCCGCCGATCCCCGTGCGGGCCTGGTGGTGGCGCGGATGGACGGCGAGCCGGTCGGCTGCGGCGCACTCCGGTGCATCGACGCGACGACCGTGGAGATCAAGCGCATGTACGTCGCGCTCGCCGCCCGGCGGCGTGGGGTCGCGCGGGCGATCCTGCTCGCCCTCGAACGCCTTGCTGCCGGGCACGGTTACCGGCGGATCATCCTCGAAACCGGCAACCGCCAGCCCGAGGCGCTGGTGCTCTACGCCGCCTGTGGCTACCGGCGCACCGCTAATTACGGCCGCTACGTCGGCAGGACAGACGCTGCCTGCTTCGAGAAGGAGATACCCACGCTCTGAGGCAGCCGGCTGGGAGGATCGGGGGCAGCACTTCCCCGGTTGCATGCGGGCGCGGACCTGTGCATCCTGGGTGCGGCAAACGGCCCCGGGATCGCACCACTCACTCTCATGTCGTACGAAAAGGCGCTGGAGGAAGGTCAGGTTCAAAGCGTGAACCTCAAGTCCATCCGCAACTGGATCGCGTCCAACCAGAGCCGGATCAAGGCGAAGCCCAACCGGTCGATCTTCTACGCGGGCCGCGACTACGACCTGGAAGTCATCAAGGACCTGCCCCTGGCCGACCGCAAGGAGTTCATGGGCACGCCGATGTGGAAGGTCATCGAACGAACCCGCAAGGGACTTCAGGACCTGAAGCTGCCCTGCGAGTTCGACACCGTGGAGGACGTGCTGAAATCCATCAAGGACCATCCCAAGATCTGGACGCGCGACCGCCAGCCCGTGCCGTATGCGAACGCTTTCGAGTTCTTCAACGAGATCGGCGGTCTCACCAAGCTTTTGCCGGACGCCAAAAGTGTGGCGACCGAGTGTTGGGAGCGCCTCTCCGAAGCCTACGCGAGCAACGCCGCCGGTGACATCCGCATCCTCGACGGAGCGGCGGACGACTACGGCAAGCTGGGCAAGGACAAGATTCTGCTGCGCAAGGAACTGGAAAGCCTGCTCAAGAACAGCAAGCTCTCCGCCGCCGGGAAGGCCGTGTTGGCCAAGAAGATTTCCAAGTACGGAGACTTCTTCGACCGGCGCTACACGGAGCTTCTGCGTGTGTTGATGGACGACAAGAAGCGCCTGAAGCCCCGGTGAGCCGCCAGGACCGGAGTGCGGGCGTCAGATGCTCAACTCCGCCTTGGTCTCCGCGAAGCAGCGGACGGCGAAATCCAGGTCCTCGCGCGTGTGCGCCGCCGACACCTGCGTGCGGATGCGCGCCGTGCCCTCGGGCACCACAGGATAGAAAAACCCGACGACGTACACGCCCTTTTCCAGCATCCGCGCGGCGAACTTCTGCGAGAGGGCGGCGTCGCCAAGCATCACGGGCACGATGGGGTGCGTGCCGGGCTTGATCGTCAGCCCCGTCTTCTCCAAACCGGCGCGGAAGTACTGCGTGTTCTCCTCCAAGCGGTCGCGCAAGGCGGTGGACTCCGTGATCATCTCGATGGCCTTGAGCGACGCCGCCACCACGCACGGCGCGACCGTGTTGGAAAACAGGTAAGGGCGCGAACGCTGCCGCAGCAGGTCGATGATCGGCTTGCGCGCGCTTGTGTACCCGCCGCTGGCGCCACCCAGCGCCTTGCCGAGCGTGCCGGTGATGATATCCACCCGGTCCATGACCCCGCAGTGCTCGTGCGTCCCCCGCCCCGTCGTCCCTAGGAACCCAGCGGCGTGGCAATCGTCGAACATTACCAGCGCGCCGTACTTATCCGCGAGGTCGCAGACGCCTTTGAGGTCGGCGATATAGCCGTCCATGGAAAACACGCCATCTGTGGCGATGAGCTTGTGGCGCGCCCCGGCAGCGTCTGCCTCCCGGAGCTTCGCTTCAAGGTCTTCGAGGTTGTTGTTTTTGTAGCGGAACCGCTTGGCCTTACACAGGCGGATGCCGTCGATGATGCTCGCGTGGTTAAGTTCGTCGCTGATGACAGCGTCCTCAGCGGTGAGAATTGTCTCGAAAAGCCCGCCGTTGGCGTCGAAGCACGAGGGGTAGAGGATCGTGTCTTCCGTGCCGAGGAAGGTGGACAAGGAGCGTTCGAGTTCCTTGTGAATTTCCTGTGTGCCGCAGATGAAGCGAACGCTTGCCATGCCGAAGCCCCATTCGTCCAACGCACGCCGGGCAGCGGCGATGATCTCGGGATGGTCGGCGAGCCCCAGGTAGTTATTCGCGCAGAAGTTGAGCACCTCCCGGCCGTCGTCGGTGCCAATGCGGTTGTTCTGCGGGGTGGTGATGATCCGTTCGCTCTTGAAGAGACCGCGTCCGGCGATCTCGGCGAGCGTGGCGTTGATCTGGGTGTCGAGGGCGTTGGCGTTCATGGGAAAGACAAAGATACCACGCCGCCCGCGACCTCGCTGGCAAATGCCTACTCAGGGTCGCGTCGGGTCGTAGCCGAGCAGGCGGGCCATTTCCACGTTGTATTTGGCGGCGTAGTCGTAGGCCAGACGACGGTGGTAATGCTGCGCGTCCGTCTCGACCGTACCGGCCGTGCCTGCCAGGAGCGCCGCGCCGTGGCGGCGGGCGATGCGTTCCCCGACGCCTGGCGCGAAGCCGGGGTAAGCCGCGCCAAAGCCGATCACACCATAGATCCGGTGGTTGCCGATGCGGAAGTCCTCGTCCGCGTCGGCCACGGCGTCGCGGTTCTCGTAGACGTAAGCCGCGTTCAGGTAGTGCGGCGAGTCGCGCACCACGCGGATGTCGTCGCCGATGATCGGCGTGTCCACGCACCCGCCCAGGAGAAACGCAGCGGCAGCGAGGGGAAGCAGGAGGAGTTTGCGCAAGGCGAGCACCCCTCCATTTTGGAGCGCGCTAGGCCGTTGGGCGCAAGTGAAATCTCGTGCGTCCCCGGACGCCGGGGCTTTCGTTTCAGATGGAAGTCATGGAAAACTCCCGCCGCTCCTTCCTCAAAACCTCCGCCGCCCTCGCCGCCGGCGTGGCCGCCGCGCGTTCGTTCCTGCGTGCCGGCAACCCAGAGACCGACACCGAAAAAAAGGCTGAGTCGGTCAACACCCTCATCTCCGCGCCCGGTGACCTCCCGCTGCTCGGCGGCCCCATGGCCGGCGAACAACGCAAGGGCGACATGGTTTACCGGCCCCTCGGCAAGACGGGCGAGATGGTTTCCATCATCGGCCTGGGCGGCTACCACATTGGCAAGGTCGACACGGAGGAAGACGCGATCAAGCTGGTGCGCACCGCCATCGACCGCGGCATCACCTTCATGGACAACTGCTGGGACTACCATCTCGGCACGAGCGAACTGCGCGCCGGCAAGGCGCTCAGGGACGGTTACCGCGACAAGGTCTTCCAGATGACCAAGATTGACGGCCGCACCAAGAAGGCCGCCATGCGCCAGGTCGAGGAATCGCTCACCCGGCTCCAGACTGACCGGCTGGACCTCGTGCAGCACCACGAAATTTTGCGCATGGAGGACCCTGACCAGATTTTCCAGGAGGGTGGCGCAATGGAGGCGCTCGTCGAAGCCCAGAAGCAAGGCAAGTTGCGCTTTATCGGATTTACAGGCCACAAGGACCCGCTCGTGCACCTGCGGATGCTCCAGGTCGCGGAAGCGAACGACTTCCACTTCGACACGACCCAAATGCCCATCAACGTCATGGACGCGCATTACCGCTCGTTTGCCGCGCAGGTTCTGCCGGAGTTGGTCAAGAAGGGGATTGGCCCGTTGGCGATGAAGACCTTCGGCGACCCCTACGTGCTCAATGCCGCACGAGGCGCGGGCGTAGACCCGGTGGACATGCTGCACTTCTCGATGAGCCTGCCGGTGTCGGTCGTGATCACGGGCATCGACAAGCCGGAGATTTTGGAACAGGCGTTCCAGGCGGCGAAGACGTACAAGCCAATGGACAAGGAACAGGTGGCGGCGCTGTTGTCCAAAACGAAGGTGGCCGCGGCCAAGGGGCAGTCGGAGCTTTACAAGACGACGTGGCAGTTTGACAGCACGGCGCAGAATCCTGACTGGCTCGGCTACAAGAAGCAGCAAGAGGCTTGAGGTCCAGCGTGGCGACTAGCTATTTCTCGCTACCTTTGCCGTGGTCGATTTTCGTCCGTATCAACACCAAATATGCCCGGCAAAGCTTCGTTCTTTGCCGGGGGTGTAGCTCAATTGGTAGAGCGGCGGATTTATACTCCGTACGCCAGATAAGCGGCAGGTTGTGGGTTCGAGTCCCCCCGCCCCCCCCCAACTACTCAGTGGTCAGTTCCCCCACATCCGCTGATACCACCTGTGACTATCGGCGCTGACCTTGGGGCCATCGGCGTCGAAGCCCATCTTTTGATAAATGTCCGCGGTCTCCCAGCCGGTCAGGTCGGCGAGGGTCTTGGCTTCGGTGCGATGGCGTTCAGGCAGGGTGGCAAGGTACTGCTTGCCAGCCTCGCACTTAGCTTCGCCGGTCCATGGGTGACGCAAGACGTAGCGACCCTGGAAATTGGTGCGGTCGCCGGTTTCCTGGAACACCAAATCTTCCGGGAAGTGCGCCCGGTCGTAGCGCAGGTGTAGGCGCGTGACGAACACGTTCGTTGCGCCGTTCATGGGCATCGGTCCCGACCGCACGCGCCGGCCGCTCGGCGTGACCACCGGGCCGCTGCCCTCGCCGTCGAGCCAGAACACGCCCAGGCCCCGGAGTTCGTCGTGGGTCAGCGGTTCGGCCGCGCACGGGTCGCACCAACCCATGTCCCAGGCGTATTCCTCGAAGACGGTGTTCATCTTCTTCTCCTCCACTTGGTGGTTGAACATTGCCCGGTAGAAGTCCGGGAACGTGTCCTTGACGTACAGCGGCACGTCCATGCCCGTAGGCAGCTTGGTCGAGCGGTAGTTCGTCGTCTCGATCCGGCCGCTCTCGGTTAGCGCGAAGACGAAGAGTTCCTGCGGTCCGTCGGCGTTGACCATGCCCAGCCGGATCGGCAGCATGAACTTCGGGCTCTCGTACGCCACCTGGAGCGGGCGCAGGAAGCTGAAGCCCGCCTTCGCTTTTTCCTCCAGGTTCACCTTGGCGACGAAGAAGTGCATCTTCTGCTTGATGTAGCCCTCCAGCACGTCGCCCGCGCCGGCGGGGATCTTGTAACCGTTCTCGGTGAGCCAGGTTTCGAGGCCGTTGCTCTGTTCGGCGGAAAGCAGGACGATGTCGTACTCGCCGACGGTGTACTGGGCGTCGACCTTGACGCCGAGTTCGGCGGCGCGGCGGCGCGGCATGGCGCCGGGCGCGGGGGCGGCCTGTGCCAGTGTCCGCATGGCGTCCTTATTCATCATCATTTCACACGGGTCCTGGTCCCAGTATTCGACCAAGCGTGGGGCGCTGTAGGCGTCTAGGTGCTCGACGGTGGCCTGGTTGCCGACGTGAATCTGGTCCCGTTCGAGGAAGGTCGGCACGGGGATGACGACGGCGAAGTCCTTCGCGTCGCCCTCGAAGTCGTTAACCATCGTCAACACGGTTTTGTCCCCCCGCCGCACGAGCACGACCTTGGAGGCGTGGTTGAAGAGCTTGGTGTCGGCCTTGGCGACGTAGAAGCCGCAGAA
>CAXTQD010000336.1:0-3755 GCA_964246175.1 uncultured Chthoniobacterales bacterium
GGCTGGCGCTGCCGCCAGAGGTGCGCACCCCCGACGAGGAACTCGACGCCCGCCTGACTCCCGGCGTGGAGCGGACGCTCTTCACCTGGCCGGTGACGGGCCTGCGCCGGGGTAATTTCCCGCTCGACCGCCTTTATTATAGAGAACGCTCTCCGCTCGGCTTCTGGGACGTGCGGCGTTCCCAGGCCGCCCCGTGCGAACTGCGCGTCTACCCCGATCTGCGCGCGGAGCAGCGCCGGGCCGCGGCGACCTTCCTGGCGCGCCAAGGCCTCGGCACCCACGCCCAACGCCAGGTCGGCCGCGGCCGGGACTTCGAGAAACTACGCGACTACGTGGCCGGCGACAGCATCGAGGATATCTCCTGGAAAGCCACCGCACGCCGCCAGAAGCCCGTGAGCAAGGTTTTCCAGGTCGAGCGTACGCAGGAGGTTTACGTCATTGTCGATGCGTCGCGCCTGAGCGGCCGATCGGTCGAAGCCGAAGCTCCTATCGACGACGCGAACGAGGAAAACTCCGAGGCCCGCACACTGGCGGCCGTGCAGCAACGCGCGGTGCCCACCACCCTGGAACGCTACGTCTCGACGGCGTTGCTGCTGTGCCTGGCGGCGGAACGGCAGGGCGACCTCTTCGGGCTGGCGACGTTCGCGGCGGGGGTGCAGCGGTTTTTGCGCGCGAAGAACGGCGCGGCGCACTTCGACGCCTGCCGCGAGGCGATCTACGCGCTGGAACCAGCCCCGGTCAGTCCGGACTTCGACGAATTGACGACGTTTCTGCGCCTGCGGCTGCGGCGGCGGGCGCTCTTGGTGTTCCTGACGGCGCTCGACGACACGCTCCAGGCGGAGGCGTTCACGCGGGCGGTGGAGCGGGTCGCGCGCCAGCACGTCGTGATCGTCGGCAGCCTGCGGCCGGCGGGGGTCGCGCCGCTGTTCTCGGACGCGGACGGGGGGGCGGCGGTGACGGAGCCGGAGGACGTTTACCAACGCCTCGGCGGCCATCTCCAATGGCAGCGGCTGCGCGAGCGCGAACTGCTTTTGCGCCGGGCCGGGGCGCGGGTGGCACTCCTCGACCCCGCGCGCATGACCGAGCAGCTCGTCACCCAATACCTGAACGTCAAGCGCCGGCAGATTCTCTGAGCCGCGGCGGCGCAGGCCAACAAAAACGCGCCCTTCGCTCCGGGAGATCTGATCATTTTCCGAGAGCTACCTGGCCGACGTACCTCGCCCCGGCCGGCTTTTCTTCACCAGCCAGACCCTGGCAAAAACCTCCTTGCTCGCCAAGGCGGGGATTGCGCGCCTTGCCACCGGGTCTTCCTGGCGCAGGTCATTCAGTAGCAACCATTAATGCATGAAAAACGCAAAAATGTACTTGCAAAACGAGTTTCACCTACAGAACAATGCCTTCAACGCAGGTTACACCTTCTACAACATTGACTTACGAAAGGCATCCCTATGAGTGACATCACCACGGAAAAAGCAAGCATCTCTCTGCCGCCGAGCTTCCGGTTCGGAGAGGTCGATCCGGCCTTTACCCTGAAAGCGGGTCCGCCGGCCACGCCCCTGGGGCCGCTCGCCCATTTCGTCGGGCGCTGGCTGGGCGACGGCTTTAACACGATCTTCCGGCCGGACAACTCCGTGACATCGACGGCCGCAAAGCTGCCGTTCCCGCTGCCGCCCGGCGACAACATCCTCGAACTGAACCTCACCACGGAGACCCTCACGTTTTCCCCCAGCCTGGGCGACGTTCCCAATCGGGGCTCGGACCACCCGGGCCAACCCCCGAGCCCCGCGGTCCCCCCGATCAACAACCAGGGCGACATCTTCCTCAACGGCGTGCCGTACTTGCAGGCCATCACCGACGTGACCGACCCCGACCCGAAGAACCGGCCCGGCATCCACGTGGAACCGGGCCTCTGGATGTTGGTGCCCTCCACGAACGCACCCGCCGAAGGGATCACCATCACCCGGATGGGTTCGATCCCGCACGGCACGACGATCCAGGCGCAGGGCACGTCGCAGGAATTCAAGGGGCCGCCGAACATCCCGGTCGTCAAGATCACCCCGTTCGTCCTCGGCGGGAGCCAGGCGGGCAATCCGGTCCAGTTCCCCAGTCAGACCGCCGCCGATGCGAAGACCCCCCGCCTCCCGCAGGACCTCACGTCCTACATCGCCAGCGGCAAGATCACCCAGGGGCTCCTGGACGATCCCAACTCGTTCTTGCGCGACCACATCAAGCCCCAGAACATCACCGACACGGTCGAGATCAAGATCTCCACCAGCCCCGGAACGCCCATCTTCGGCGGTGCGCCGGTGAACACGCCGCTGATCGGCGGGGGCACCGACAACATCGCCTTCCTGCTGGGCGACCAGACTCAATCGCCCCCGAAGAGGCCGAACGCGCACGCCATCGAGATGGAAGCGACCTTCTGGATCGAGACGGTCCAGCACACCATCGAGATCCCGCCCTTCCATCCGGGCCAAGCGCCGCTCACGGTCCAGCCCCAGACCCGTTTCGTCGGGCAGAAGGTTCCCTCGTTCGTCGTGAACCCGCCCGTCAAAATCCAGACGCCGACGAAATTCACGTTTACCTCGTTCCAAATCCAGTATTCGCAGGTCGTCCTGCTGAACTTCAACGGTCTGAGCTGGCCGCACGTTTCGGTGGCGACGCTCGTTCCGGCGGACCCCATCACGGTCCCACCGGTGGCTTGGACCCAACCGGTCGCCTGAGACCGGGGGCTGTGACGAACCGACGTTGATGGCTGGTGGGGTAAGGGGCACGAGTGAGTGGCCCGGTCGCCGGGCGGCGTGTTCTTCATGCCTTCCCTCTGCCCAGCAGCCCCAGCGTCGCGGGGTCCGGTCCCGCCGGGTAGAACCGCGCCAGCAACCGGTGGAACACGCTCCCCTCCTCCGACACGGCGGCAAAGAGCGTCGCCGACGAACGCAGCTTCAAGTCATCTGGCGTGCCGAAAATCTCTGTCGCGGACTTGCCTGCGTGCCCCAGCGCCGCTTGTGCGCACGCCCGCAACCGCTCGCCCAGCACCGGGTGCGCGAGGTACGCCCGTGCCTCGTCGGCGTTCGTGATCGCATAGCGTTGCGCCATCGAACTGGACCCCAGCCCGTCGATCTGCGGGAACACGTACCACATCCAGTGCGTGCGCTTGCGCCCGGCGGTGATCTCGCGCAGGGCCGCTTCGTAGTCGCCTTTCTGCACGGCGACGAACCGCCCGAGATTGTACGGGTCTTCCGCCATCCTTTATTCCTTGAGCAAGGCGTCGATCTGTCCCGCCAACTGGCCGTCGGCCGCCGGGGCGGTCTTCATGCTCTTGTTGGCGGCGGTGAAGACCGCGCGGTATGTCTCGCTCACATCGCCTAGCGCGTAGCGGTGACCCTTGATGTCCGCGTTGTTGAACGTGAGGTCTGGGACGGCGTAGTGGCCGTTGCCGGCGTAGTGGGTGACGGCGGCCGGGCCTGCACTGATGCGTGCGGACGGATGGTTGAGGGAATCGGAGAGCGACTTGACTGCGCGTAGGTGCCGGTCGAAAGCGGCGCGGAAATCCTCGGGACAGGCCGCCGCGTCAATCGCGCGCAGCTTTTGCAGGTAGCCCTCCCAAAACGCCGCCGCGCCCGCGGTGTCGCCGCGGTTCTTGATCGGCACGTTGGCCGTCGTGTCCGCGAAGGCGACGCGGCACTGCAAGGCGGCGCGCACGGCCGGCGTCTTGATCTGGGCGGCGAGCGTCCCAGCCCGGGTCACGTCGGCAG
>CAXTQD010000336.1:3765-5786 GCA_964246175.1 uncultured Chthoniobacterales bacterium
GATGCGCCCATCAGCCCGCCGGCGACCGCCAGCACGAGAATCAACCACGCGACATGCCCTTTCATCCCCCGCAGCTTGCCAGAACACCCCGCCTTCGGGCAAGCCTCTCCGCGTACAAGTTTTCTGAACAAACTTGCCAGCGCGTGTCATCGCCTGATACAAAGGCGAACCGTATAGACAAACTTCCGGCCCGGCTTTCTTCCCATGAAAAAAATCCCGTTGGTCCTCGCGGTGGTTTACGGCACGATCTGCACCTCCGGCGACGCACAGAAAACGCCGTCGATCCAGGAGACCATCGTCCCGGGTGAGCCGGTGGCAGAGCGTGCGCAACGCGTCTCAGGCGTTGGCATGTGCCGGGTGCACTTCGACCATGATGGCCGGGCTGACAGCGTGGCGATGACCCGCTCCACCGGCTCCGCATCGCTCGACGAGGACGCCCTGCGCTCCGCGCGCCGCAACTGGCGCGGACTGCCTGATTCCACCACCTCCGTGCCGGTGAAGTACAGCGCGGCCCCCGTGAACAAGGGCGTCACGATCCGATACGAAACCCCCATTCCCACGTACCCGGTCTGGGCCGAACGCAACCGGTACTCGGGCACCTGCCTGTTGCAAGTGCTCTTCGACACCCAGGGAAGTGCCACCTTCGCCGTGGTCGTCAAGTCATCCGGCCACCCGGCTCTGGACAACTTCACCGTGCGCCATGCCCTCGCCCACTGGAAAAGCTCGGGCAGCGAGGAATCCGTCCTGACTTACCCGGTGACTTACCTCTACTATCCCCCCGCTGGGGGGATAGACACGGGCACTTTCTCCTCGCCCGGAGTTCAGATCTACAACCCGTAGCTGGCCGTTCCGCTCACTTCGTCGCCAGCGCCGCCTCGATAGCTTTGACCACCTCGGGGTTGTCGGGCGTCGTCTTCGGCTCGAAGCGGGCGAGGATGTTGCCGTCGCGGCCTACGAGGAACTTGGTGAAGTTCCACTTGATGTCGCCCGGGAACGGCGATTCTGGCCCGGCAAGTTGGGCGTAGAGCGGATGGCGGCCCGCGCCGTTGACTTCCAGCTTGTCAAAGAGCGGGAAGGTCACCCCGTAGGTGCCGTGGCAGAATTCCTTGATCTGCGAATCGCTGCCGGGCTCCTGGCCGGCGAACTGGTTGCACGGGAAGGCGAGCACGATGAAGCCCTGGTCCTTGTACTTCTCGAAATCCTTCTCCAGCGCGGCGTACTGCGGGGTGGTGCCGCACTTGGAGGCGACGTTGACGACGAGCATCACCTCGCCCTTGTAGGGCTTGAGGTTGGTGTCTTGCCCGTCGATGTCCTTGACGGGCACGTCGTAGAGCGAGGTTCCAGGGGCCGCGGCGGACAGCGGCAGGGTCAGCGCCAGGGCGGCGCACGCGGCGAGGAAAGAGCGTTTTCTCATAAAGGTTGCTGTTCAAGTACGCGCCCCAACCGACGGGAGGATGTGGCCCCCGCGCGTCCGTTTTCCGCTTTCGCAGGGCGCGACGGCGTTCTAGTATCCCGGCGCGCGTGATCATCGACCTCGAACGCTTCGTCGCCGCCGAACGCCCCTTTTGGGACGAACTCGAAGCCCGCCTCGACACCCTCGAAGCGGACAGTTCTCGCCGCGGCTGCCTCGACCTGCCCGCCGCCGAGCGCCTGCACTACCTCTACGGCCGCGCCGCCGGCGACCTCGCGCGCCTGGACACTTTCTCGGCCGAACGCGACCTGCGTCGCACCCTGGGCGCGCTGGTCGCCCGCGCCTACGCCGAGATCCATTCGCAGACCGGCCGGGCGGCGGCGTGGGACCCGGGCGCGCCGTGGCGGTGGCTGACCGGCACGTTCCCGCGGACCTTCCGGCGGCATCTGGCGGCGTTCTGGCTGGCGGTGGCGGTGACGCTCGTCGGCACGGGCTTCGGCGCGCTGGGCGCCGGCATCGACCCGGAGGCCAAGAGCGTCATCCTGCCCTTCGGCCACGCCGACCTGACCCCCGGCGAGCTGCGGGCGATCGAGGTCTTCGAGCTGGCCGG
>CAXTQD010000337.1:0-5772 GCA_964246175.1 uncultured Chthoniobacterales bacterium
CCGACATCGCCAAGGTGCAGGAGTGGCTCGGTCACGCCAACATCGCCACCACCCGCCTTTACGACCGCCGCCGCATGCGCCCGGAGGATAGCCCGACCTTCAAGGTGGCTTATTAGAAACTCCGCTGTAGTCACACGCGACCGATGAAGATCAGAGCAGGGTTGAAGTTCCGCCTGGAGGCGGATGTCGAGGATTATAAGCAGATGTTGCGTGACGGCTGGGCGGGCAGCATGGATGGTTTGCTCGAGCAGATTGAGGGCGACGCTGTCTTTGTGCGGCTGGTGGACGGCCAAGCTTGGCGCTTCACGACCAAGCAGTTCGAGGAGGTCACCGCACCGCACGACTGGCAGGGCGAGATCATGTGGGATTGATCGTCTTTGCGCAACTCCTAAGTAGTACCATGTCTCTCGTGCCGGTCGAGGTGGCAACGCGCCCCAAGTCGCTGCGTACACACCTACCACACACCTACCACTCACTTGCACAAGCCCGAGGATAGATGGCGCTGGCATATGCTGCCACTGGCCAAGTCTCAACCTACTACGAGCAACCGGAAAACGCTTCAGGCCTCATAATGTTGTTTGTAAAATTCGGTCAATTTAGCGGCCTCATCTGACTGATGATACTCGGAGATGGAAGGAAATAAGTCTGCGGCATCCAAACTCACGGAACCGTTGACAAAAAAAGAACAGAATCTTTGTCCTACTAAGGAATTAGCGTGACCATCCTCGATAAACATCCATTGTCCGCCAGGATTTAAATCTAGAAAGACCCAATCTCCATCTTCTGTCAGGACGAAGTCAGAACTTGCAAAATTGATTTGGAGTTCATCCATGAAGGCAAGGATTTTTTCGCGTATCCCACTTGGCAGAGGAAACAGTTCGAACCGGAAGGGGTCCTCGTTGTGGAAACCGATCCTGTAGTCGAAGTGCTGTTCGCCGCATTGGATCACCCGGTAAGCAAAGATGTCACGTCCCATGATGATCACCCTTAACTCATTTACCTTTTCGATACGTTGCTGATAGATGGTCACGCACCGGGCAATCTCCTCGTCGGTCAGCTCGGCTCCCTGCTTGGCGTCCACGAGCGTTGCGTAAGGAGCCAGGGTTTTGCCCGGTTCAGGTTTCCAGTTGAACGTGCTCAGTGTTTTTGCGACGACCACGCCTTCCGCATCCAAAAAAGCTCTAAATTGGGTCGGTTCAGAGGTCACCAGCGTGCGCGGCACGGTGATGCCGCAGGCACTGGCAGTCTTGAGTTGGATGAATTTGTTCTCCGCCCGCAGTTCCGCAGGTGGATAGTTAATCCAACGCGGTGAGTTAGCGTTCTGTAAACCAATCAAACACTTGGTGAAGTAGCTGTTCTCACCGCGGATGTACACCTCATCCTCGTCGGTGCTCTGCTTGCCGAGCAGTCCGTAACCAAGTGAGTACCCGAAGCGGCGGCACCACGCTGCCTCGGCGTAGCTCCAGTCGGTCCCGGAAAAGATTTGCTTCGCACCATCCAGATACAACGTTGTCTTTGCCGGACAATTATCAGGCTGCGAATTAATGTACCTGACTTCGTAGCCGGCTTTTCGAAGCGCCCATGATACATAGCTGGCATGTAAATCCTGGGGGTCACTCAGGATCAAGAATGTCTTCATGCTTTTTTTGCCCTTACGGCAGCGCAGGCCTAGGGCGCTTCTGGCTTGGAAACGATGCGGACGTGTGTAAGGGCAGCCGATGAATAATCGTGCTCTTGAAAGGGGACCTTTCAAGAGCACGACAAGTCACTTACTTTGGCGGTTGGACATCGGTGTCCCAGTCGATGATGTTCGAAATCGTGGTGCACCCGCCGCTGCCGGCGAGCTTCAGTTCATCCAGCGTCACTTCGCGCGCCAAGCGCTTCATGACGGGGGTGGCTTTTTTGCTGTCGTTGTTTTCTTGCTGGTTCTTCATAGGTCCTTCTGTGGTTATGCATGAGGATAGCGGCTCATGCTTCCGCCCTGCTAGCAGCGAAATATTCGTTGCTAGTGCAAGATGTGACGTAGCCTTTTTGTAAGGCGAATACGTGGTCGGCACTGAGAATGGTTTCGGGACGGTGCGCGATGATAATCCGGGTGATTTGAAGATCACGGATGGCAGCGTTTACCCTTTCTTCGTTGAAAATGTCCAGATGGCTCGTGGCTTCGTCCAAAAGCAGATACTTAGGATCGCGATACAGAGCCCGCGCTAGGAGCACCCGTTGCTTCTGGCCACCTGACAGGGCTGATCCCATATCACCGATCACTGTCTGGTAAGCCATCGGCATGGAAAGAATTTCGTCGTGGATCGCAGCACGGCAGGCGGCGCGTTCCATGCGCTCGAAGTCAGGGGTCGGATCAAAGAAGGTAATATTATCCAAGATCGAACCCGAGAAAAGCTGATCCTCCTGCATCACAGTACCAAAGAGGCGTCTGTAGCTTTCCAGGCCGAATGTACGAATGTCGATGCCGCCGATACAAATCGTGCCTTCGCGCGGCTCAAGCAGTCCCAAGATCAGCTTGGCCATGGTAGTTTTCCCGCAGCCAGACGGCCCGACCAGCGCCACAGAACTCTCCGGCTCCACTTTGAACGAACAATTCTTGATGATCCAGGGTTCTCCCTCGGCGTAGCGGAAACTAACGTCCTTCACCTCGATGGCAAAATGCGGGAGCGATCCCAGGTGGACGGTGGTTGAGGTAGACTCCGGCGCAGCCAGAGCAATATCGCCGAGCCGTTCAGATTGGAGCCGCAGCAATCGGAAGTCGACCATTTTGTTGACCAGACTTTTCGCCCGGCCCGTGAACAGCTCGGCGTAGGCGATAAATGCTACGAGCATACCAACGGAAAACTGCAAATCGAGGACGCTGGTGGCTCCCAGCCAGAGCACTGCGACCCGTTGCGCCCCGAACACGACGTAGTCGACGGCTTCGAATGTGGACCCAATCCGCTGCACCGTCAGCTCACGCTGGGCGAGTTCCACCGTCATATTGGCGTAGAGCATGACACGTTCGGGCTCGACATTGGCGAGCTTGATGGTCTGTATCCCGCGGACCGACTCCATCAAGGAGCTTTGCTGGTAGGCAGCATGGTAGATTTGCTCCGCCTGCGCGTTGCGCAGCCGGCGGACGGAAGCCCAGCGCAAAACAACGTAGGTGAAGAACGCCCCGAGAACCAACGTCGTCAGCTTCGCGCTATAGGCGAGCAGCAGCAGAATCAGCAGCAACCCTGTCATGCCATCAAGCACTGCCGCCACAAAATTGGTAGTCAGCGTGTGTTGGATGACTTCAATGGATCCGAAGCGGGAGAGGATGTCGCCCATGTGGCGCCTCTCGAAGAAACTCATCGGCAAGCGTAACAGATGATGGAAAAGGTTTGTTTTCCATTGGGAGTTGATCCAAGCCCCCAACCATGTGATCACCCGGCCACGCAGAGCAACCACGGCTCCCTGAACGATCACCGACGCCAGGAAGCCAAGGCACAGCGCCGTGAGAAGCTGCCGATCTCCAGAAACCAGAACCTGGTCGATCACTCCCTGCATGAAGAAGGGCGACACAAAAACGAACACTTCCAGTGCCAGGGAGAGCAGCAGGAGCTGGATCAAGGAGCGTTTGATCCCAATAATCCGCCCGGTGATCGCGCTAAGCGGCACGTTGGTAGCACCGCGGAGATCCTGCCGGAACTCCCTCGCCGGGGTCAGCTCCAGCACGATCCCCGTCAAATGATGCTGAACCTCCTCACGTGGCAGCCGTACCGCGCCAAGTGCAGGATCGTGGAGAATAACCCACCGCGCGGTGACCTGCTTAAGAACCACGAAGTGATTCATGTCCCAGTGAACGATACAGGGAAGGCGCAATTCCGGCAGGTACTCCGGCTCAATGCGCAGGGCGCGCGGATTGAAGCCGAGTTGATGGCTCAGGCTGACCAGATCGGCCAAGGTATTCCCCTTGGCAGAGGAGATGGGGAAGCGGGTGCGCACGGTCCGCAGATCCATGCTTTGGCCATGGTAGTTGGCTACCATCACCACGCAGACGATCCCGCATTCGGCAGTTTCCGATTGGAGCAACACCGGGAGGTGCTGCTTTCGGCCCAGACGAAGGAGTAGACGAGTAAGGTCCATGCGGAAGTGCCTCCGTGCTTAGCGCCTGCTAGTAAAAAGGGTTTGTCCGACCTTTCAGGGGTTCCAGCACGCAGTCGATGAACCGGCGCTTGTCGAGCAGCACGTCGGCATCCACGATCATACCGGCTTTGAGTAGCTCGGGTTGACCGTACGCCTCCACGCTCTGCTGTTCCAAGCGCACCAGGACCCTGTAGAGCGGCTCGGAAGCTGTCGACCCGAGCGATGCGGTCAATTCGGTGACGGCGGTAGCACTTCGCGCCACCTCCTGTACCCAGCCCTTCTGTTGGCCAAACTTCTGGTAAGGAAATGCCGGGTACCGCAGCACGACCCGGTCGCCCACCTCCAAGAACCCGGCGGCTCGGCTCGGCAGCCAAAGTTCAGCTTGCAGGGGGGACCCTGCGGGTAGGATCGAAAGCAGGCGTTGGCCAGCAGTCACCGGTTGTCCGTTCTGCACCATCAGGTTTGTCACGGTCCCACCGCCGGAGGCACGGACGACTACCGCTCGTTGTGCCTCGTTTTGCGCAAGGGCCTGCTTAGTGGTCAGAAGTCTCAGACGCAGTTCGTTACGCTGGGACTCTGAGTCGAGGGACAATTGCTGCAATTGCCATTGCAGGACCCTCGTGTCCCGCTCGATGTCGAGCCGTTGGCGCCTCAAGGCGCTAAGTTCATTGTTCCCGTTGAACACCTGGACCTGGTACGACTCCGTCTCCAGCTCGGAGAACGTGCCATCCTTGACCCCGGCCCGGAACCTCTCCAGGCGGCGTTCAGTGATGTCGATCTTCTCGCGCAAGGCGGAAGATTGCCGATCTGTCTCCACGAGTTGCTGATCAAGGAGATGGAGGCGGTCTTCCAAACTTTGTTTTTGTCTCTCCTCGAGACGGTTCCGGCTTTCGAGCAACGCCGTCAGCGCCGAGAGTTGCTCCTGGAGGTCGGTAATGATTGCATCTTGGGTCTGCCCTCCCGAGAGGCTGTTGATCTCGCCAGAGAGTTCGATGAGGTCTTGGCCGTCGGCGACTACTTGGCCTTCGTGGACACGCGCAGCGGACACCACCCCCGCAGAGCGAGCCACGACCGGCAGCATCCCCAAGGTTGGAACTAACTGGCCGTGCACACTCTCATGACGGGTGTAGGTACCGAAAAACACGAAGATCAGCACGGTGGCCGCTAGACAGAAAGCCACGCCAGTCAGTAGCCAGTACGAGGTGGGTTGAGACAAGATGATCCGACCCATTCGATGCCCGCGCCTAGCTTGAACTGCCTCTGATCTGAAAAGAGGCAGGTCTTGCTCGTCTGAAGCAGACTGCGCGGAAGCCGAATCTGGTGCCTCAGACAGAAAATTCATGACAGGTATGCAGTCAGCCCATACTGCCGAGGGCCATACCCGGAACATTCCGTGAGGCGGCACACAGCCAGAGTGATGGAGCACAAGGTAGTAGGACAAAAGTGTCTCTTTTGACAAGCAAAATTCTCTTCGATGCGCCCTAAAAGCGCGGCCAATGTGTCAGCAATCCCCATTTGATCCTGGTCGGACAGGAAGGCAAAACAATACAAAAAGTAGTACTTCTGTGAGTCATGGTATCCCACCGTTACAGCAAAGAACTTTAAAAGCTGTTGAGTTAAACGGCCAGCCTGCGGATGAGCAGTCGCGTCAGCGCG
>CAXTQD010000338.1:0-5771 GCA_964246175.1 uncultured Chthoniobacterales bacterium
ATCTTGGCCTACCTTACCTCAACCTATCGCTCAATCACGCTGAGAATCGCTGTAAGCAAACTTGTTTGAGGTTAGTGTGGGGGGGGGGCGGCTCACAAGGCGTCGAGCTTTCGATTGCTCGCTCTTTTTGTGAGCGGCCGCTCACCAGTATTCGCAGTTCGCTTCGATATCATGCCGCACCGTTCAGCCAAACTGGCCTCATTAGCGCGACGGCCGTCCAGCAGTTGAACCAAGAATGGATGACAGCGTGTTTCAAGATGCTTAAGGGGCTACCGCACACCTGCACAAGCGTTCCACGAGGTCCAGGCTTGTCACCCCAAAGTGGCAGACGCCGCATCAGCCACTTGATCCACCATCAGAAACAGCTACCCATAACTACCAACCCGAACCTCTCACCCGTTCTGGACCAAAGCCGGGGACTCGATCAGACACCAAGATCCTGCTCAACGGGCAGGCGCACTTCGACCACATGGGCGGCGCGGCCGAGATCCTGCGTCAGACGCATGCGCAGAACATGGTCATGGATGGTGACGCCGAGGTCGTCGAGAGTGGCGGGCGCACCGACTTCCTGGCGGCAAGCGGTTCCGTGCCGTCCTACCCGCCGGCGCACGTGGACCGGGTCTTGCACGACGGCGACACGGTCGAGCTTGGAGGAGTCACGCTCGCGGCGCACAAGACGGCGGGGCATACGCGTGGTTGCACGACCTGGACCTTTCCTGTCCATCTGCCCGGCGAGCCGGCGGACCGGGTGCGCCACGCCGTCATCGTCGGCGGGGTGAGTTTCTGGTCGGACTTCCACTTCACGGATCGACCCGGCCAGCCCGCTTCCTACCCCGGCATCGCCCAGGATTTGCCGACACCTTCCGCACCCTGCGCTCACTGCCGTGCGACATTTTCCTTGGCGCGCACGGCGGCTACTTCCGTCTCAAGACGAAGCTGCCACGTCTCGCTAAGAATGGACCGCAGGTCTTCCTGGATTGTGCGGGCTACCAGGCGTTCGTTACGAGAAACGAGGCGGACTTCGAAGCCGCCTTGAAGAAGGAGCAACGAGCAGTGCATTCTTAATCAAGCTCGCAGCGTCCCACGGAGCTGGATCGCTCCAGGGCCATTCAGTCAACAGCAGAACGAGTTGGTACCACTGCGAGAAACAGTTTAAGAAGGTCGACGTATAAGGCGAGTCGCTCCTTGTAAAAGTCCTTTCCCAATTACTTCAACGATTGGCAGCTGGCGAGTTGTCCGCGGCCGGCAACGGCGCAGGTGTTGGCACCGTGAGTGGAGTGGCGTCGGGGCAGACGTTTTGCGGAGGCGGGCCGCCGCGCGGCACCTTGTACGGGCTCTTCGGATCGGGCGCAGGCTCTGGGATTTGTTGGGGTAGGAGGCCGGGATCGACGGTCTCGCTGGGTGCTTGCGGCAGGTCGCTGATGAGCACGGTGTTTCCTTTCTCCGTGAGGCCGTAGAGCTTCTCGGCGAAGTCCAGCGGCACGTGGATGCAGCCGTGCGAAGAAGGCTTGCCGGGATTGTTGCCGCCGTGAATGGCCATGCCGTCCCACGTCAACCGTTCCATGAAGGGCATGGAGGCCTCGTGGTAAGCCTCGGAATGGTAGGTGAGGTTCTTGGTGAGGATTGTGTAGGTGCCGGCCGAGGTGGGATGATTCTTGATGCCGGCGCTGACCGTGGCAAGACCGATCTGTTTGCCGTCGCGGTAGACGTGGATCGTTTGGTGGGTCAGGTCGATGATGATACCCACGGGGCCGGTGGGAGATTTATCTGGCTCTCAGGTGTACTCGTTGGGCTTGAGTTCCGTGCCAGGCGGGACCTGCTTGCCCTTGTTGATGTCTTTGGTCTGGACGGCGGCGGTCAGACAAAATGCGCAGACGGCGAGGAGGAGAGCAGTGGTAGGCTTCTTCATGAATCGATGTTATTTTTCCAATCGACCACTGACAGCTGCGTGTGTGCACCCATTTCAAACCAAGGTTGGCCAAGCTCTTGCGTGCGGTCAATGATGGCAGCGTTTCTTACGGCCTGCGCGCATCATCACGGTGAACCGGCAAACGCTTCATCGAGCTACCACCATGCACTTCCAAGAGTTTTTCGTCACCCACGCCGGCCAGGTCGGTCTGAGTTCCGTGCTGACCGAGTACATCCTCGTCGGACGTTTTTCAGCTTCTTTGCCATGACGATCTTCAGTCTGGCCACCAAGGGCAGCGTCAGCCCGGAACACCGCACCTCCAGCGTCCTGACGGCGATCATTTGCTTCGTAGCCGGGTGCTCGTACGTGGTGATCCGCACCTACTTCCACGCGATGCTGGAAACCCTCGTCAAGCTCCCCGACGCCGGGGCCCGCCATGACCTGCTCTACACCTCGTACCTGGCCATCGGCCAGTACCGCTACATGGACTGGACGGTGACGACCCCGCTGCTGCTCGTCAAAAACGTCCTGCTGCTCAAAGGCAAGCCCAGCCAGATGCCCGGCACGCTGTTCGTGCTGGTGACGGCCGACATCCTGATGATTCTCACCGGCTACATCGGCGAACAGCAGATCGACGCCAACGGCGTCATGCTCGCCGGCCCGCACTACGTCTGGGGCACAATCTCAACGATTTTTTACCTCGTCATCCCCGTGGTCCTCTACCGGGTCTACCAGCAGCGCGCCGCCCTGGCGGAACCCGAGGAACGCCGCGCCTACCGCTGGCTGGCCTGGGCCACCGTCACCACTTGGGGCGTGTACCCCCTGGGCTACCTCGTGCCAGCCCTGTACCCGCAGGCCGACTTGAACTGGGTCCACATCGCTTTCTCGGTGGCTGACGTTTACAACAAGATCGGCCTGGGCATCGTCGCCTACCTGGCCGCCGCCAAGTTGATGGAGAAAGTCGTGCCCAAGGAAGAAGTGCTGGCCGGCCGCACCGTGGGCTGAGAGTCTTCGGTGCGATGCCGCGACCCCAAGATAGTCTCTCTGTCAGCGCGGTCTTCGGACCCCGCGGCGGATCATCACTGGCAGGCACATCTGCTCTCGTCGGCCAAGAAGCGCAGCACCGTGGCTTTGATCCGTCCCGGCTCCTCCAAGTGCAGCCAGTGGGTCGTGCCGGGAACGATCTCCAAACGACCTTGGTCGCACAACGCCACACCCGCCTCGGCGACGCTGCGCTCCAAGAAACTATCTTTGTCCGCCCACAGCACCAGCGTCGGTCGCGCGAGTCGCGCGGGTTCTTTGCCCGCCTTGCGCTCGCGCAAGGCGCGGTAGTAGTTGAGCATAGCCGTCAGCGAGCCCGAGTGCGACCATGCCTCCACGTAGCGGTCCAACGAGCCTGGCTCAAAGGTGTCCTTGCGCCCGGTCACTTCCATGAATTTGCGTAACGCGGCAAAGTCCCACGCGCCCAGCGCCGCCTCCGGCAGCCAGGGCAGTTGGTACACGGCAACGTAGGTGCTGCGGAGTGCCAGGGTGGGGTGCCTGAGCGCTTGGCCAGCCCAAACATCCGGGTGCGGCCCGTCCATGATAACAGCGCGTTTGATGTGCTCGGGGTAGTGAGCGACTACCCACCAGGAAATCACGGCGCCCCAATCGTGCGCTACTAGGTCGAATCGTGCCGCGCCGAAGCTGTCAGCCAGCGCCACCACGTCGGCTGTCAATGTGTCCAACACATAGTCAGAAACATCCGTTGGGGTCTCGCTCGTATTGTAGCCGCGCATGTCGGGTACGACCACATGGTAGCCCGCGTCAGCAAACGGGCTGATCTGGTGCCGCCAACCCCACCAAAACTCGGGGAAGCCGTGGAGGAGCACGAGCAGCGGTCCGTCTTCTGGCCCAGCTTCAACAACGTGCAGGTTGACATTGTTGACGGAACGATGGCCCTCGCGCCAGCCGGGTCGCAGGAGAGAGGCGTTGTTCACGGCGTGAACACGACTCGCACGCAGCCATCCTCCTTGGTCTTAAACATCTCGTAACCGCGCGGACCTTCCTCCAAGGAAAAGCGTTGGGTCACCAGATAGGACGGGTCAAGCTCGCCCTTGGCTACATGGTCGAGCAAGCGCGGCACGTACTTCTGTCCATGCTGCTGAGCCGAGCGCATCGTCAGCCCTTTGTTCATGATCACACCCATGGGGAACTTGTCCATCAGCCCGAAGACCCCCAGCACCGATACGACGCCACCCTTGCGGCAGCAGAGGATCGCTTGGCGCAACGACTCGCCTCGGTCGCTCTCCAGGAAGAGCGCCTGCTTGACCCGGTCGTAAGCGTACTCCACGCCTGTGCCGTGCGCCTCCATGCCCACCGCTTCGATGCAGCAGTCTGGCCCGCGCCCACCGGTCATTTCCTTGAGCGCTTCGTACACGTCCACCTGGGTGTAATCAAGAACCTCGGCCTTGGCGTGTTCCTTGGCCATCTTCAACCTCTCGGGCAGACGATCAATGGCAATGACGCGCTCGGCTCCCATCAGGTAAGCGCCTTGCATGGCCATGAGTCCCACCCCGCCCGCACCCCATACGGCCACCGTGTCGCCAGGCTGGATGCTGCACAAATCCGCCCCCATGAAACCCGTCGGACCAGCGTCGGAGATGAACACGGCCTGCTCGTCCGTGATGCCGTCGGGCACCGGGAAGCAATCCACGTCGGCGTGCGGCACGCGGACGTACTGGGCGTGCGCCCCGGCGTAGCCGCCGAAAGCGTGTGTGTAACCGTAGATGCCGGCCGTGGGGTAGCCGAAGAGCGGCTCCTGCATCTCATGGTTGGGGTTCGTGTTGTCACAGAGCGACCACATGTCGTGCTGACAGTAGAAGCAGTTGCCGCAGCAAATGAAGGAGGGCACCACGACGCGCTGTCCCTTCTTGACCTTCTTGACCTCGGGACCGACCTCCACGATCTCGCCCATGAACTCGTGGCCCATGATGTCGCCGGCTCGCATCGTTGGGATGTAGCCGTCGATGAGGTGCAGGTCGCTGCCGCAGGTCGTGGACATGGTGACCCGCAGGATCACATCCCGCGGATTGACGATGGTCGGATCAGGGACCGTCTCGACCCGCAAGTCGTTGACGCCGTTCCAGCAAAGGGCTCGCATTATGTTAGACGAAGAAAGTTAGTAAGCGTTGGCGGTGGCGCCCGTGCGGGCGGAGACGTTGTCCTTGAGGGTGGGGATCTCGCCCGCCTCGGCGAGGGCTTTGAAGCGTCGCAGCGCCTTGTCGGCCAGTACCTGCGGCACGATGCCGAGCACTTTGGCCGCGCCCTTGCCGAACGAGCCACCGGGCGGATCGAAATCGATCTGCAAGGTCGCCACCGTGCCCCGGCCACCTGTCGCGGGCGAAAACGTGATGGAACCGCCGTTGGGAACCTTGGCTCCCTGCGTCGAGTACCAACGCAACAAACGGCCGGGCTCCTCCTGGACGATCTGCGAATCCCATTGCAGGCTGGTCTTGACCGGACCGTTGACTGCCCAGTGGGCATGGCCGTCTGCTTGCGTGGTCACGGTGGCAAAGTGGCCCATGACCTGCGGCAGGGTTTGCGGATCGTGCCAGAGCGAGAACAACTCTTCGGCTGAACGCCCGATGGTAACATTCGTTTCAACGCGGGTGGCGTCTTCCTCCGTTGGTTCGTCCTGCTTGGAGTTGCGTCCGAGCTGCCAAGCGCAGAGAACGTCCAAGGCCGTCACGGCGACCACCGTGGCCGTCGCTATCTCTAGGCGCTCGCGCTTGGTTCGATTGCGCTGTTCCTCCAACGCCTTACCCAGGAAAATCAGATCCATCACGTCGCCGCCGACGCGCGACCAGACCGACGCGGCGGA
>CAXTQD010000339.1:0-5760 GCA_964246175.1 uncultured Chthoniobacterales bacterium
CGGGAACAGGGCACCACCCCGCTTGAGCGTGCGCAAGAAACGACCGGCTTTCGGCCCCCCCACCGCGTCGACGACGAGGTCCACGTCACGGACCACGTCCTCCGCAGCGGTTTTAGTGTAGTCGATGAACTCGTCCGCGCCGAGGCCGCGCAGAAACGCCTCGTTCTTGCCCGAGGCGACGGCGATGACCCGCGCGCCCTTCCACCTGGCCAGTTGCACGGCAAAGTGTCCGACGCCGCCGGCCGCCCCGTTGACGAGGACGATTTTACCTGCCAGTGGCACCGGTTCGTGTCGGTTCGGCTGAAGCGGATTTTGTTCGTTGTGTCCGAGGTCGATCAGATATTGCCAGGCCGTCAGCAACGACATGGGTGCCGCCGCCGCGTGAACGTGGTCGATGCCCACCGACTTGAGGGCCACCTCGGAGGCAGGCGCGCTAACGTACTCCGCATAAGCCCGGCTGCCCCCGGCCAGGCCGCTGGGAAAGCGCACCATGGAGTAAACTTCGTCTCCGACCGAGAAACTCTGCACATCCTCCGCGACCGCTGCGACCACGCCCGACGCATCCGTGCCCAAGATGACGGGGAAGTCCACGGGTGGCTGCCACTCGGGCGGCAGGGTCTTGTACCCGTCACGCAGGTACCAGTCAGGTGGGTTGATGCCGACCGCGCACACCCGCACAAGCACCTCGCCCGGCTTCAGCTCGGGCATCGGTGCCTCCTCGTAGCGCAACACCTCCGGGCCATCGAACTCGTGCTGCCGAACTGCCTTCATCGTATTTGCTGACATAAGTTTCTCCTCTTTGTGCCCCGGATAGTTTATGTTGATCGGAGCAGTGCTCCGCATATATAAGGATCAGTGCTCCGTTTTTCAAACATTCTTATGAGAGCCGATGCCAGGAAGAACTATGACCACCTGCTCGCCGTGGCGCGCACCGTTGTCACCGAGCAGGGAGCCGACGCCTCGTTGCGCGACGTGGCGCGCCGGGCCGGTGTCGGATTGGGCACGCTGTACCGCCACTTTCCGACGCGCGAGGCGTTGCTCGAAGCGTTGCTGCGCGCAAGTTTCGACGGGCTGACGGCCACGGCGGCGGAACTCGAGACCTTGCATTCACCCGAAGCAGCCCTGGTGTCGTTTTTGCACGGGGTCGTCGCCCTCGCCCACCGCTACCGCGGCATCATCGCGGCGATGGTGGCCGCTATCGCGGCCCCGGAGTCCGCCCTCCATGCCTCCTGCGTCACGATGAAGGCAACGGGCGCGGGGTTGCTGGCCCGCGCTCAGACGGCGGGTGTGGCGAGGACGGATCTGGACGGCGAGGACCTGTTTGCCCTGGCCAGCGCGCTCGCGTGGCTGCGCGATCAACCCGCGTTGGCAACGCGCGCGGATCATCTCTTTGACGTGATGGCGAGCGCGATTTTGATCGGTCGGGCGAGCGCCGATGTCGAGCGGTGACCTCGGAGCGGTAAAGGTCGGTTGGCGGCACGCGCGTTCCAGCTGGGGAGCGCAAGGCGACAAAGGACCGGTTCTTGACTTCGCGCACGATTCACCTTGGCACTCCCAGGTGTCCAAGACCAACTACTTTGATGCATTGCGTTTATAACCATGAACGGCAATGACGCCTGTGCTGACTAGCGCGATGTGCCTTCGGCATAATGCCTGGGCGAGCAACTCGCCGCACGGGTAAAGGCCGTGGTAAAGGCGCTGCCTGATCGGAACCCGATAAGCAGAGCAATCTCCGCGACGTTGCGCCGTCCTTGACGTAGCTCGTCCTTGGCGACCGCCAAGCGCCACTGCTGCAAATAGCGCATCGGGGCCATGCCGACGATCTCGGTGAAGCGTTTGCTAAACCCAGAGCGTGAACAGCCGCACAGCCGAGCCAGTCCGGCAGTAGTCCACCGTTGCGCCACGTCTCCGTGCAGGGCCGTAAGCGCATGTGCGGTCACCGGATCGGCCAGGCCTGCGAGCAGCCCGGTTTGCGGCGGTTGGGCCGCCGGCGGCCTGTTCCGCAAAAGCTCTGCCAATAGCAATTCCATCAGCCGCGCCAGGACGAATATACTCCCTGGACCGGGTTCAACCGACTCCGCCTCGTTGAACGCCAGCAACGTGCGGACGCGATCCGACGAAGTCTCCCCGGCAACCACGTGCATCAGAGGCGGAAACAAGCCCAGCAAGAGCTTTTCGTCCGCCGCGCCGAAGACGAACCGGCCTCCGCGAACAACCACTGGCTTCCCGGTGCCTTCACCCACGTGCATTTCGGTAGAGCGTGTCGCGGCGACCCGCGCCCAACTGTCGACCGGTTTTGCGCCCGGCTCCGACGCCAGGGCAAACGGCGCGCAGGTGCGCACCAGAACAACGTCACGAGGGGCTAAGGGCAGCGGCGCGGCACCAGGCCGGAGCAACTGGCAACTCCCACGGTCCACCCGGAAGAACAGCAGATCATGGCGCTCGGGGAACGAAAGTCCCCAACGGCCACCTGCCCGGATCGTTCCCCAACGCGTCGCTTGTGGACGCAGCAGGCGGATCAGGTCGAGAAACAGGTCCATCGGCGTTGGACGGTTGGTAACGATTTGTGGCTCCTGCGTAAATTGACCGGGGATCCCGGCGCAACCTACCGTCCCTTCGTGCAAGGACATCGTTAGACGCCGACTGCACCGAGAACAAAAAGGAGCTTACATGACCGCCCAGGAATCGCAGACCCTCTTTGAAAACTATCTCAACGCCTTCGCCAACCCGGCCCCTGCCGAGCAAGAACGGCTCCTGCGCTCGAGCGTAGCCGACGACGTCGCCTTCACCAATCCCGGCGTGGAAGGCCGCGGCGTGGGTGATCTCTTGGTCCACATCGCCCGCTTCCAAGAAAAGTTTCCGGGCGGATACTTCCGAACCAACTGGTTCCGGCAGCAGCACGGGCAAATGCTCGCGGAGTGGACCCAGTTCAACCGGGATGGCTCCGAATTCCTCACGGCACACAGCTACGCGCGGTTAAACGACCAGGGCCTCATCACCCACTTCGCCGGCTTTTGGAAGCTGTAAACTTTCAACTACATCGTGTCTTTGCCAGCGGGCGCCGCTGCTCTGTCCGCCACACACTATGGAGAGGACATGGGCTCTCGGCCTCTTGCGCATGGATGGGCGCCTCGGGAGCGACCCGGCTCCATGGAACGCTGCGAGCTTGAGGACGCGCCGTTTATTGATTCTACTTCATGGCCGCTTCGAAGTCTGCTTGGTTTCTCGCGACGAAAGCCTGATAGCCTGCGGCATCGAGGAAGACCTGTGGGCCACTCTGGGCGAGGCGCGGCAGCTTCGTCTTGAGACGGAAGTAGCCGCCGTGCGCGCCGAGAAAAATGTCGCACGGAAGTGATCGCAGGACACGGAAGGTGCCCGCAAAATCCTGTGCGATGCCCGGGTACGACGCTGGCTGGCCAGGTCGGTCGATAAAGTGAAAGTCCGACCAGAAACTTACCCCGCCGACGATGACCACGTTGCGCACCCGGTCAGCGGGCTCGCCGGGCAGATGGACAGGAAAGGTCCAGGTCGTGCAACCACGGGTATGCCCCGCCGTCTTGTGCGCCGTGAGCGTGATACCACCGAGATCGACGGTGTCGCCGTCGTGCAGGACCCGGTCCACGTGCGCGGGCGGATAGGGCGGCACCGAACCACTCGCCGCGAGGAAGTCGGTGCGACCTCCGCTCTCGACCACGTCGGCGTCGCCATCCATGACCATGTTCTTCGCGTGCGTCTCACGCAGGATTTCCGCCGCCCCGCCCATGTGGTCGAAGTGCGCCTGCCCGTTGAGCAGGATTTTGGTGTCTGCCCAGTGGAAGCCCAGCTTCTCGACGCTCGCGCGAATCTGCGGCGGTGAGGAGTCGAGGTTGGCATTGATGAGGATGTTACCGGCCGGCGTCGTGACCAGGTAAGCGGCCAGGTCCTCGCTGCCGACATAGTAAAGATTGTCTGCGATCTGGAACGGCGGCAGTGGCGTCGTCCACGCAGGGTTGATTTGCGCGAGTGCGGGCAGGGCGAAAACCAGGGCGAAGATTGGAAATAGGCGGCGCATGGGTAGCCCGGTGATCTCTCCATTTTTCCTTCACGATGCAAGGAGATGTCGAGGCGCTTTGCCAGCTCAGCTTACTCGGTTCGTTGTGCCCATGGAGAGAACCTGATGCTGCACGCCGCGATATACTGTGCTCCCTCTGACTCGGTCATCCAAGGAGCGCGCATTTCCGAGCGCAGAGAAGAGCGCCGCCGCAAGCGGACGATGCGCATCGACCCCGCGCCGCCGCGCGGCGAAGTGTTCGATGCGCGGTCTGGGATCGGTCACCACACGGAAGCTCAAGTCGCGGCGCACCCGCCAGGCATCCAGGGGGATGGCCAAGGAGATCCCGACGCCTGCCGCCACCAGATCGAGCAAGGCTTCGGCATGCTCGACGTGCTGCACCACGCGCGGAGTAAAACCCGCCTGTCCACATTGGGCCAACAGCCAGCGGTGGAAGACGGGCTTCAGAGAAGCCGAAAAGAGCACGAAGGGCTCTTCGGCGAGCGCGCGGAGCGGAAGCGGGTTTGTCGGATGGCTTCCTTCTTCGAACAAGCGATGGCCGGTTGGCAGCACCGCCGCCACCGCGTGGGTGGCAACCGGCAGCAATTCAAGTTCTGCGGGCACCTCGGCTGCGACCAAATGGGTGAAGAAGCCCACGTCCAACTTGCCTTTGAGCAGATCCTCGATCTGACGGTCGGGCGACAGGTCATGCAAAGAGAGTTCCGCCGCCGGATGCCCTTGGAGCAGCGTCCGTAAAGCCGGAGAAAAACACGACGGGGCCAACGCTGCCATGTACCCAATGCGCAGGCAGCCGGTTTGCCCGTGGGCCGCCCTACGCGCACTGACCACGGCGAGGTCAGCCGCCGCCAGAAGTGCACGGGCATCGCGCAGGAAGCTCTCGCCCGCCGCCGTCAGGGTAATGCGCTGGCGCTGGCGCATGAACAAGGCCACCCCGAGTTCACCCTCCAGGTCGCGCACCTGCTTGGACAACGCGGGCTGCGCCACGCGCAGGCGGCGGGCGGCCCGGGAGAAGTGCAGGTCCTCTGCCACGGCGGTGAAGTAACGGAGGTGGCGCAATTCCACCCCGCAAATAGAACCTAGAACGAAAAGCGATCAACCCGTGAACAAGGAAGTCTTCGCCAAGCACGTGCATCGCCAGGAAGCTGGCAGCCTGTGCATCCGGGCCTTCTCACTGACTTCGCGCCGTGCAACGTGAATCAAATTTCGGTGACCTCCCGGATGGCGGAAGAACCCAACCACAAAATCATGAAAACAATCGCTTTGATCCAAGCGGGCGGCGTAGAGAACCTGCGGCTCCAGAAAGTCGAGAAACCTAGACCCGCCAGCGGAGAAGTGCTGGTCGAGGTGTGTGCCCTCAGTGTCAACCCAGCCGACGTGAAGCTGCGACAGAACGATGCCCTGCTCACCGCCTTCCTCGGCGCGGATCGTCCGGCCTTCCTGGGCTGGGACTTCGCAGGCAAGATCGTCGAGGCGGCCCCGGAGGCTGGCGGCTTCCAGGTGGGCGACGACGTGTTCGGGGTCATGCCTACGGCGCGTGGCCGTGCCTACGCGGAGTACGTGGCGGTTCCGGCGAACATCGTGGCCCGCAAACCCCAAAACGTCAGCTACGAAGCCGCGGCGGTCACCACGATGGCTGCGCTGACCGCCTGGAACCCTCTGGTCAACGAAGCGCGGATCAAGGCAGGCCAAACCGTGCTCATCCACGCGGG
>CAXTQD010000340.1:0-5758 GCA_964246175.1 uncultured Chthoniobacterales bacterium
TACCGTAACCGCCCCGCGCCGTTGTCCCAGCCTGCTGCCAGCCCCCGGCCCGGCCCCACTCCGCGCCCGGGCCGTCCGTAAGGGCACGGCGCGGCAAAGAAAAAGGGCGTGCTCCCTTGCTCGGAAGCACGCGGCAAAACTTCCAAATCGCCCGGAGAACCGTCCCGGTGCAGGCTCAGGCCGCGCGGCGGCGCCGCACGACCATCGCCAAGCCAGCCAAGCCCATCAGCACGGCCGCCGCCGGCCCCGGCTCGGGCACGGCGACCAGCGACACGTTGTCGATGCCCATGACGCCCTTATTGCTCTGGTTGTTGATGTTGATGTCGATCGTGTCGACCGTGGGCGTGAAGGTCAGGGTCTCGGGCACGAAGTCGATGATGCCCGTCGCCCCGTAGGGTCCTTCGACCGGTGCGGTGAAGGTCGCCGAGGCATCAGGAGAGCCACCGATGGGAATGTCGCCGGTGGAGTTGAATTCTACGGTGACGCCGATGTTCGGGTCCGGCGCGCCGTCGAGGTTGGCGATGTAGATGGTCAGCGTGTAGGTCTGTCCCGGCGTCAGGCCGGGGACGACCTGGGACTCGATGGAATGAAAACTGTTGTTTTTGACCGCGTTGAGGCCGAGGAACTGGGCGCCGAAGGGGGTGGTGCCAAAGGGCCTTCCGCTGGTGTCCTGGACGTTGCCGTTGATGACGTATTCGTGGGTGCTGGACGCCCCAACGAAGGGAATCTTGCTGCCGAACCAGCCGTTGACCGTTTGTCCGGTGACTTCGTTGAGCGAGTTGGTGGCGTACTGCGTGACTTCGAAGCTGCCATCCTGGATGTAGTTGATGGCGGCGGAGGCTCGACCGGCGGAGAACAGGCCGGCGGCCAGAGCGGTGGCGAAACAGAGCGGACGGACGAGTGACTTGTGTATCATGGATTCCCTTTGACTAACCTTGGTTGAACTGCGAACGGCCCTCCGGGATATCGGGTGTGGACGCGGACGTCAAAGACTAGATGTACGACCAAAATGTCTTGGAAAGTGGTGCGTGTGCGTTCCAATGGCATTTTACGGCTAAACGCTAACCACTTACAGCGGGGAATGCGCCGCTTCGCCGGGAAGGAACGCAGACTCTTTTTTCGACGGGGCGCTCCCGGCGACCAGCGTACGGACTGCGACGGCCGGTGGCAAGTTGGCGGCAACCGTGGTGGGACCGTCGTGGTTTTCGCGCGTGTGGCGCGCTGGCGGCATGCTTCGTGCGTACTTTGCTTTGCCCGACCGGGGCATTTACCCCTTTTTGCCCCCATGACACCGCTCTCGACCATCAATCTGCTGCGCCTGCTCTTCGTCATCGCCTCGGCGGTCGTCGGCGCGATGATCGGCGAACAACGTGCCGGCTCGCTCGCCTGGGGCGTGGCGGTGGCACTGGTTTTCAGTCTCGGACTGGTGCTCGCGGACCGACTCTTGAACGGGCTGACGTTGCGGCTGTTTTCCAGCGCCACGCTGGGCCTTTTGATGGGGTTCCTCGCCGCGACGCTCCTGCGTGCCTCCAACGTGCTCGCCTACCTGCCGCCCGAACGCCAGTGGCTCATCGGCCTGTTCTTCTACGCCGGGTTCGGCTACCTGGGCATGATGCTCGCCATCCGCTCCAACCGCGACGAGTTCAGCCTCCTGATCCCCTACGTGCGCTTCACGCGCCAAGCCGTGCAGGAAGCGCCGCTCTTGGTGGACACCAACATCATCATCGACGGCCGCGTGCAAGCGGTCTGCGCGGCAGGGTTTTTGAGCGGTTCGCTGGTCGTACCGCGGTTCGTCCTGGAGGAAATCCAACGCCTGAGCGAGTCGGCTGACCCCATGCGCCGCGACCGCGGCAAGCGCGGCTTCGACAACCTCGAAAAGATGCGCCGCACCTCCGGTCTGGACGTGACGGTCCACGACAGCGTCACCGAAACCAACGGCGAGGACTTGCCCATCGACACGCGCCTGATCAACCTCGCCCGCTTCCTCCAGAGCCGGCTCCTGACCAACGATGCCGGCCTCGCCCGCGTCGCCCGCCTACAAAACCTCGCCGTCCTCAACCTGCACGACCTCGCCGCCGCCATGCGCCCGTCGCTCTCCGTCGGCGACGAACTAGAACTCGCCCTCGTCAAGGAAGGCCGCGACCCGCACCAGGCCGTCGGCTACCTGCCCGACGGAACGATGATCGTTGTCAACCACGGCCGCGAGCACCTCGGCCGCACGGTCGGCGTGCAAGTCGCCAGCGCACTACAGACCAGTGCGGGCCGGCTGATCTTCGCAGAGATCCGCGACGGCCGGCGCTAAAAAAGTTTGCGGCCCCCCGGTCGGTTCTCTTTAGTAGCCGGGCCTTATGACCCTGCCGCCGGACCCCGCGCACGACGCGAAGAGCAACGCCGACCTCGCGCCGTGCCTGGCGGCGGTGATGCCTGTCTACAACGAGGCGGCCAGTGTCGGCACGGTCGTCAGGAAGGTGCTCGACCAGCGTCCGGTGCAGGAACTCGTCATCGTGGACGATTGTTCGACGGACGGCACCTGGGCGGCGCTCCAGGAGATCGCCCGCACGGATGAGCGCATCCGGCTCTTCCGGCACGATGTGAACCAGGGCAAGGGGGCGGCGTTGCGCACAGGGTTCGCGCAGGTGACGGCCCCGCTCGTCATCATCCAGGACGCTGATCTGGAATACGACCCGGAAGAGTATCATTTGATGCTCCGGCCGATTTTGGTAGGTCGCGCGGATGTGGTGTTCGGTTCACGCTTCCTGGGGGCCGGCTCACACCGGGTGCTCTACTACTGGCACTCGGTTGGCAACCGAGTGCTGACCACGCTTTCTAACATGTTCACCGACCTGAACCTCACGGACATGGAGACGTGCTACAAGGTGTTCCGGCGCGAGATCATCCAGGGTATCCCCATCCAGGAAAATCGTTTCGGCTTCGAGCCGGAGATCACGGCACACGTCAGCCGGTTGAACGTGCGGATCTACGAGGTGGCGATTTCGTACTACGGCCGGACGTACGCCGAGGGCAAGAAAATCGGTTGGCGCGACGGGTTCAGTGCGTTGCGCTGCATCCTCAAGTACAACTTGTGGCAGAAGGCGGGGTGAACCCGTCCACGCCCGGCGGGCGCGTCTTTGACGGGTACATCCGCGCCAGCACCTCAGGCAGGTCTTTCTCCCACGAGCTCCCGAGCGTGCCCTTTTCGGCGAGCACCAGGTGCGCCAGCCCATGCACCGTGGCCATGGCCCCGAAGAAGTCGGCGGCGTCCTCGAAGCGGTCCAGGTCCATGCCGGCCTTGCCGTGGTAGGCAGCCACGGCGGTATCAAAGCGCGTGCCTGGCTTCAGGCGCGTTTCCTCGTAGCGCAGGTGGGCGCGCTCCACCAGGTCGTGGCGGAACATGAGCCGGAAGTGGCCGGGATGATCCACGGCAAAGCGCACGAACGCCGCGGGCTTATAACCAAATGCAAGACTCTCTAGGCTCACGGCGCGCACCTCCAACGCGGCGGTCAAATGGCCGCCACCGCCTGTGACGCGGGCAGCATCGTGCCGCTCTCCAGGAACGTTCCGCTGAGGCCGTGCTGCCGCTGGCGCTCGACGTGACGAACGTCGGACAGGTTCGCTAGGCGGTCGAGCACGCACACGCGCATGTCGGCCGGTTGGATGTCATGCTGAACAACGCCGAATGTTCCCTGGTCAGCACGGCAGAGGAGGTCAGCGAAGAAAAAGTGCGCGCCTGCTTCGACACAAACCGACTGGGTACGCTGTGGGTCGTCCAGGACGTGCTTCCCTTCCTGTGCCGGCAGAGCCGAAGGCACATCGCCAGTGTTTCCAGCAGTCTGGGGCATATAAACTTTCCGCTCATCGGTACCCACTTGCCACCAAGTGGGCCTTCGAGGCGCTGCATAAGAGCCTGGTGCAGGAGGTCAGAGGCTTTAGCCTGGGAGGCGCAGGACGCGGATGCCAGTGCGGCGCAGAGTGGGTCGCAGAAAAACGCGTGACGGCGCACTGACGCGGCGGGGCGGGATCAGATCAGCCCCACCCGCTTGAACTCGTGCGAGGGCAGGATAGTCTTGATGTTCGCGTTGCCCAGGTGGTTGCTGACTAACTCGCCCAGCACGTCGCGGAAGTCCGTCGTGTGCAGCAGGTCGCGCTTTTCGTGGAGTTGCTCTTTCTCCAAGCCCGGCCAGTTGCCGATGACGTTGCGCGGCCCGTTGCGGCTGGCCGCCAGCACGGGACCGCCCATGGCGAACATGCAGTTGGCCCACCCGTGGTCCGTGCCGCCGGTGCCGTTCTCGGACGCCGTGCGCCCGAAGTCGCTGAGTGTGACGACCAGCGTGTCGTCCAAGTTCTTTTCCAGGTCCGCCGCAAACGCCGCCAGCGCGTCCGCCAACCCGCCGACGAGTTTACCGTAGTTGCCGCCGTTGTCGTTGGTGCCGCCCTGGTTCTGGTGCGTGTCCCAACTGCCGTAATCCACCTCCGCCACCTCCAAACCGATGTCTGCCTTGATGAGCCGGGCGACCTGTTCGAGCTTTTTGCCCAGGTCGCTGTCGGGGTACTTTGCCGCGGGGGCGTACGGCCGGCTGGTGATCGCCTTGAGTTGTTCCATGCCCTCGAAGGTCGTCTGCGCGGTGGAGGAGAGCAGGTCGCGCGCGGACTGTTCATCGGCGTCGCCGTGGAAGCTCGGCACGGGCGCGCCGGCCGCCTCCGCCGCCGCGACGATGCGCGGGTCGCAGCAGTAGGCGTGTTCCAGCGCGGAATACACCCGTGACTGCGACGCGTCGGAGAACCCGTGCTTGTTGTTCTTCTCGGGGAACAATCCCAGGTCCGTGATCCCGCGCACCGCGAACGCTGGCGCCTTCCCGCGTAGAATCCGTGGCAGCGCGTCGCCGATGCTCACGGCGCGGATCGGCCCGTGCCCCTGGCTGGTGAGCAGGTGCCGGTTGAGCCAGCCGTCGGAAGAGATGGTGTTGCCGCTGACGCCCGTCTCCCAGGTGTCCTGTTCCTCGAAGTGCGAGCGGGTGTTCAGGTCGTAGCCGACGGCGTGCAGCGCCGTGGCCACCCCGCTCTTGAACAACGGTGCCAGCGCCGCCGCGCGCGGGTGCAAGCCGAAGAAACCGTCGAGGTCCACGACGCCGCCGGGCTTGCCGGGTTCGGGGAGCGCGATGTTCTTGCGCGCCTTGGCGTAGCCGGGGTCCTTGTAGGGGACGACGAAGTTGAGGCCGTCCATGCCGCCGCGCAGGAAGATGACCACGAGCGCCTTGCGGCGGCGCACGGACAGGAGGTTGTTCGCGTCGAGCCCGGCGTCGGCGAGGAGCCGGCCTGGATGGACGCCGCAGTACGTCGCGGCGAGGGCGGCGGTGGACTTGAGAAAGAAGCGGCGGGTGACGTTCATATTTCAGAGGGGGCAGGAAGCGGCAAACTAACCCGTCCGCAGGATGGATGCAGTCACGATGTACAACTCGGGGTTGCTTGTGTCGATGAGAATGGCGCGCAGCGGTGACTTGGAGTTCCCGGAACCAGAGAGAGGTTTCCCGTTTCTCAAGGTTCCGTTTCTGCTCCGGTGAAAACCAGGTGCTGCCCTCAACCGGGTAAACTTCGATGGAAGTGGCATTCAGCTTCGACCGTTTGAAGTGGCTGTCCTTCAAAAAACGTGGCAGGGCACTCGGGGGAAGCTCGAACTGTACGGTGGTTTCGCCTCCCGCATCGTTTCGAAATCGTGGATGTGAAGAACACGCGACTTAGGCGGTAGCGGGATCTCGGATGC
>CAXTQD010000341.1:0-5743 GCA_964246175.1 uncultured Chthoniobacterales bacterium
AACCAAAGTGCGTCGGCGACTTGGCGATCCAGCCCAGCACCATTTTCTCCTGGCGCGCCGTCAGCTTGCGCGGCCGGCCCGGCACGGGCTTGGCCTTGAGGGCGCCGGCCCCGCCAGCGCGTGCCGTGCACACCCAGCGGCTGACGGTGTTGGGATGCACGCCCAAAAACGCCGCCACCTCGGCCTGCGGATAGCCTTCGGCTACCCGGGCCACCGCCAACTCTCTGCGCCGCTCCAACTCCGGCGCGCTGCCTTGACTTCTCATGCTCCAATCTTACCATGCACATTCCCTTTTGCTTTCCTGAAGATCAATAGGCACCGCCCGGACTACCATCCCTAGCGACTGTGCCAAACACCACTCACTCCTCCGGCAGAGCGAGCGGCATCCCCTTGGCACCATCGGCGGGCTTGATCCCCAGCAGCCGCGCCACGGTCGGGTGATACTGGTCCCACGTCACCTCGCCGAGGTCCTTGCCACCCAGGGGCCGCGGCCAGCGTTGCACGAGCGTCACCCCGAACATCTCCGGATCATCCTCCACCGGATACCCGTGCATCCCTTTTGGACCGCCGTTGGAGTGCGCTTGGTCCACGACCGCCGCCGCCACGCCGCGGTTGAACGTATATCCGCGAGGCAACTCCACGACGATGTCCCCCGTGCGGGTCGGGTGCCCGTAGTCCCACGCGGGCGGCAGGTCCGTGCGGCGGTAGGCGCGGGCGAAAGGGTACACCTTCAGCTTGGTCAGGAGTTCCGCCTCCCGGGCGTCGCGCGCCGGGCCGGCAGGAATTTGGTCAAGGAACACGTTGCCGAGGTCACCGACCGTTTGCAGGGTGATTTCCTTTTGTCCGTGCGGCAGGTCGAGCATCTTCTCCAGGTTCGCGTCCTCTTCGACGGGCGACATGCCGTGGTCGGTGGTCAGCAGCAGGTACAGGCGATCCGCCGGGCCGGCGTGCGACTTCCACAGCGCCACCGCCTTGTCCGCGAACGCGCCGATCTCGGCGTCGAGCTTCTTTACTTCGTCGGCGATCTCCGGCGCGTCCGGGCCGAACCGGTGCCCGGCGGGGTCGGTGCCTTCGACGTAGGCCATCAAGAGGCGCAACGGACCGCCGGGTTTGCCGCTGTCGTCGTCCGCGCGCCAGGTGTCGAGCAGGTGGTCGAGGCGTTGGGCGTCGGCGGGCGTGCCGTCGAACTTCTCGGCGAAGTAGTCGCTGCGCACTGGGCCGGTTTGGTGTTGCGAGAGCGGCCAATCGAAAACCAGCGTGCGCACACCCTGACGCGGGGCCGTCAGCCAGATCGGCTCGGCCTGGAGCAGGGCGGCTTCGCCGGGGAAGTTGTAGCTCTGGCGCGTCGCGGAGTCGTAGAAGCCGTTGCCAGTGATGCCGTGTTGGGCCACGCCGACGCCCGTGGCTTCCGCGCAGTGGCTCGGGAAGGTGATGGGCGGAAACACCGGCCGGAAGCGGCGGCTGTACGCGCCCTCGGCTTGCAGCCGCGCGAAGAACGGCAGCGGCGCGCGGTCGAGGTAGTCGCTGCGGAAGCCGTCCATGCTGACCCAAACCACGGTGGCCTGACCGGCCGGCGGGGCCGCCGCGATCCACCCGCGAAACCCCATCCAAGCGACCACCCCAAGAAGAAACCCTTTCACGCCCGCGACCCTAGAACCCCGTTGTGCGACTGACAAGCGTGTTCGGTCGACCGCGGTTGCCGCTTACCCGAACGTCTCCGCCGGCCTGTAGCCGCCAGCCCGCAACTGGTCGGCTGTAGGGGCGCGTTCCAGGCGCAGGAGTTCGTGCAACGCCGCCAGGTCTGCATCTCGGTGGGTGCCGGCGGCGGCCACCGTCCGACCGTCGCGCAGGTAGTAAGCGACGAAAGGCGGTGCGTTCGGGTCACCGTCGAAGATGATTTCGTCCCACTCGCGCGCGTAGCCGACGTAGTTCATGCGCTGCCCGAAGTGGAACGTCCAGAAAAACGGCACGAACCCCGTCGCCCTCAAGCTCTGGCGCGCGTGCGGACGCGCCACGTTGCAGGCGGCGAGCGCCGCGTGCTGCTGCGCCACGCGCCAATGCTCGACACGCACGTGTTCGCCGGCGGGCAGCGGGAAGTTGGCGAGGTCACCCACTGCGTAGAGGTCGTGGGCTGCGTGGAGGTGTTCGTCCACCAGCACGCCCCCGTCATCGGCCTTTTCGACGCCGGCCACAAAGCCCGTCGCCGGCCGCACGCCGACGCCGACGATCACCACATCCGCCTCGATGCGTTCCCTGCCGGCCAGGTGAATCGTCAACCCATCCTCTTTGCGGGGTTCGATGCACTCTGCCTTGGCCCCGGCGAGGAACCGTACGCCGTTGTCCTCGTGCAAACGGCGGATCGACGCGCCGATCTCCCGCCCGAACTGACGTGCGAACGGCACCTCTTCCGACGAAAGCACCGTCGTCCTCGCCCCGCGCTGGGTCAGGCTGGAAACCGCTTCCATCCCAATAAAACTCGCCCCGATGGCAACCGCGTGCGCGTCTTTGCCTGCAGTCAGCGCGAGGATGCGCTCGGCGTCGGCCACGCTGCGCAGCAGACACACGCGCGGGTGCTCCGCGCCGGGGATGTCCAAGGATCGCGGCACGCTGCCGGCCGCCAGGATCGCGGCGTCGTAGGCGAGAACCTCGCCGCCGCGCAACGTGGCGGTCTTGCCGCGCGCGTCCAGGCGTTCCACCACGCCGACCCAACGCTCGACGCCGAGTTGGTCGAGGAAATCGGCCTGCGGTCGCAACGGCAGGTCTTCGCGCCGCGCCTGACCGCTCAGGAAATGCTTGCTCAGATTGGTGCGGTCGTAAGGCGCTTCCGGTTCGGGGCCGACGAGGATCAACCGGCCGTCGAAGCCTTCCTTGCGCAGGGTTTCGACGGCGACCTGTCCGGCCGCCCCCGCCCCGACGACGAGCACGGTCCGGCGGTCCTTGGCCGGAATCGGCGCGGAAGGCGTGGAGGGAGTCAGCGTGACGAAAACATCTTCCCCGCGCACGCTCACCGGCCAGCGTTCTAGGCCGTCGAGCGAGGGCGGTTCCAGCAGGGTGCCGGACCTCACGTCGAAGACCGACTGGTGCCACGGACAAACCAACCGGTCGCCGCAGAGAGCGCCCTCGTGCAGAGGTGCCTTGGCGTGCGGACACAACCCGCTGACCGCATGGAAGCCGTTGGCCAGCCGGATGAGCAGGCCTTTGGTTTCACCGACCTCGAACGGGCGCATGGACGGGGCCGGGTCGAGTTCCGGCACGGTGGCGATGCGGTGTTCGCGCGGGAGGTCGTTGCTCATGGGATGATAATCAGGATTTCGCCGCATTGCGTTGGCGGGTGGCAGCGGCCTTCTGTGCGGAAGCCGTTCGCGCCGCCGCCGGACGTTTGGCGGAAGCCGCGCCGCCCTTTTTACCGCCGGTGATGGCGGGCGCTTTGTTGACCGGCTTGCCGCGGCCGGAGCCGCTCTTCTTGCCGCCGCCGGTCATCTTGTTGACCGTGGCCCACGCGCGGCTCGCAGCCTCGTCCTCGGGCATGCCGCGGGCCTCGTACCCTTCCTCGATGTGCTCGGCTTGGCGTTTCTGTTTATCGGTGTAGGCTGATTTGTCTCCGCGCGGCATGTAGATGAATCGTCCGCCGCATCCCCGGAGGCTGGCGCAATCCCACGCTAACCCAACGCAACCGACCGCGCGCGGGGCGGTTGGGGGATTGCTACGCTGCCGGCCTTGATGAAGACCCCAGCCCGTTCGTCGCCAGGCAAGTTCGTCGCGTTTCTCCTGCTCTCTGCCGCGGCGTGCGTTCATGCCTAGGACCTGGTACGCGACCCCGCGGACAACGAGAACGACCGCGTGGTTGTCACCGGCGAGGCGCCCGAGGCGGAACTGCCCGCGCTCAACGCCACCACCGGCACCCGCCTGCCCGCACGCATCCTCGACACCGACCGCTCGGTCAGCGTCGTCAACCGCCAGACCATCGAGGACCGTCAAATCGACGACCCGCAGGAAGCCGTCCAGCAGGTCGCCGGGGCCGTGCGTGCCGGCAGCGACCTGGGCTACGGCGAGGACTTCCTCATCCGCGGCTTCCAGCAGCAGGACCTCTTCAAGGACGGCTTCCGCGCGGGCCAGAACGACTCCACCAACAACTCGGCCACCGGGCCGACGGACGTGGCCAACCTGGAGCGCATCGAGTTCCTCAAGGGTCCCGCCGCCATCCTCTACGGCCGCGGCGAGACGGGCGGCATCGTCAACTACGTCACGCGGCTGCCCTACTTCGACAACACCCTGAGCTTCAACAGGAGTTCGGCTCCTTCGACTTCTTCCGCTCGGAACTGGACGCCAACTGGAACGCTGTGCCTAACAAGTTGGCCCTGCGCCTGGACGCCGCCTACGAACACAGCGGCTCCTACGTGGACTTCGTCCATGGCGAGCGCGAGTTCGTCGCCCCTTCGCTGCTCTGGCAGACCGCCCCGGACACGACGCTCCCTTCCACGGCGAGTACAGCCGCGACCGACGTAACCCCCTCACCGGCCTGCCCTACGCAGACGGCCAAGTCGTGCCGGGCCTGCGCTACGGCGTGTTCCTGGGTGAGCCGGGCTTCGATCTCTTCCACACCGATGAATACCGCGGCCTGGTCACCTTGGAGCACCGCTGGACGGAGAACATCATCACGACCGTCTCTGTGCACAGCCGCTATGCCACCAACGACGGCGCGTACGTGTTCATCGGCGGCAATCTTAATGCCAGCTTCGACCCGGTAGCCCGTACGGTGGCCACTTCGCGGACGTGGAGAATTACGACGACCGCAACTACGACGTGCGCATCGACCAGGTGTTCAACTGGACGATCTACCATGGACGTGACGCCGCCCCAGCTCCCGCCCGCCAAGACGGAAAGGATGGCGGCAAAGACATGACGACGGCCTCGGCTGACACGCGTCCCGGCGGATTCCCGACGATCAAGAACCAACTGCTCATCACCCCGGAGTTCGAGCGGCAGACCGGCTACAACGACCGCGCTTACAACGAGCTGCCCGCGCTCTCAGCGTGGACGATCCGCACTACACGAGCTTCGTCCCGATGATGGCCCGGCCTTCCATCTCTTTGACCACACGACGGCCAGTTCCTACGCTGGCCTGGTGCTCGACCGACTATCCATCGGCGACATCGCTTATCTCTCCGGCGGCGTACGGGTCGAACAGTTCGACGCCACGTTCATCGACACCTGCGCGCTCTACCTGGACACCCCCCCCCGCTTCCGGCAGGACACCCGCCAGTTGACCGCCAACCCTTCGGCGAGTCTGGTAGTCAAGCCCACGCACGCCTCTTCGCTCTATTTCTCCTACGCGGAGAGCACCAACTCGTTCACCAACCTGACGGCGGTGACGCGCGACGGTACCACCGTCGATCCCGAGCACGCCCGCGCCTACGAACTCGGCGCGAAGGCAGAGTTCCTCGACGCGAAGCTGCTGGCGACGGTCGCAATTTTCCAGATCACCAAAAACAACGTGGCCGCGTCCGACCCGACCGACCCGAACTTCTCGGTCAACTCCGGCACCCAGCGCAGCCGCGGCTTCGAGTTCGAACTGAACGGCCAGCCCGTGCCCGGCTCGCGGCTCAACCTCAACTACGCCTACACGGACGCGCGCATCACCGACGCGCCGGGCGGCGTCAACGTCGGCAACCGCTTCTACGGCGTGCCCTACAGCGATTCTCAAGGTGATTGAGCTATAGGAAAGCCGCAGTGGTGGAACCAG
>CAXTQD010000342.1:0-5727 GCA_964246175.1 uncultured Chthoniobacterales bacterium
GTTGGAACACGCCACCGAGAACCTCGCGCAGGACCACGTCATCGTGACCCATCCTTACGCGGGCCAGGCGGACAACGAGATCGTTCTGCCCGGCAACCTCCAGGCCGAGAACGAGGCATCCATCTTCGCTCGCACCAACGGCTATCTGAAGGCGTGGTACGTGGATATCGGCGCGAAAGTGAAAGACGGGCAAGTGATGGCCGAGATCGAGGCCCCCGACGTGGACGCGCAGCTTCGCCAGGCGACGGCCTCGCTCGCGCAGGCCAAGTCCAACCTCGAAATCGCCAACCTCAACTTCGCGCGCCAGAAAGACCTCCTCGAAAAGAAGGTCGCCAGCCAGCAGGAGTTCGACCAGAACCGCACGAACGTCGACGCGATGAAGGCCGCCGTGCAGGCTGGGGAGGCCAACGTGCAAAACCTCACCGTGCAGAAGGACTTTCAGCAGATCAAAGCCCCCTTCGACGGGGTGGTGACGCGGCGCTCGACGGACGTGGGCGCGCTCATCAGCGCGACGGGTGGGCAGGAGCTTTTCCGGGTCGCGCGCACCGACACGTTGCGCGCGTACGTGTACGTGCCGCAGGCGTATGCGGCGTTCGTGCAGGAAGGTGGGACGGCGTTCCTGGACTTCGCGGAATTTCCGGGTGAAAAAATCCAGGGCAAGGTCTCGCATATCGCCGGAGCGATTGATCCGGCCACGCGCACGCTCCAGACGGAAATCCGGGTAGACAACACGGATGGCCGGTTGTTCCCGGGGGCGTTCGCCAACACGCATCTGGTGTTGCCTCTGAAGCAGGCTCCGACGGTGATCCCGGTCAACGCGCTGCTTTTCCGCAAGGAAGGTCCGCAGGTGGCGACCGTGGGTGCAGACGGGGTGGTGCATCTCAAGAAGATCACCATCGGCCGGGACTTTGGCGCGACCCTGGAAGTGACCAGCGGCGCGACGAAGGAAGACCGGATCGTGGTGAACCCGTCCGACTCGCTCCAAGAAGGTGCGAAGGTCGACGCCAGCGAGGCAGAAGCGCCGAAGAAGTAATCCGGCCACATCGTGGCCGGTCGTCACCATTCTTCTTCGATCACCGCTTACGCTCCGCGTCCAGCTACTGCGGCAAGGAACGTTGCATCCTCCAGGACCCGGTCCGCGCCGGCTCGGTCAGGGACGCGGCCGGGTGGCCCTTTGTATGGAAGTCAGTATGAGCCTCCCGCCGCGTCCGCACGGCGTTCGTCCCACTTGGTAGAGGTGGCTTCTCCGAGCGGTCCCTGGATTTTCCGGCGGGGCGCACCGTGCGCACGGCGGTTGTTGCCAGAAACATTTGGGACCCGTCAGAGACGCGTCCCTGCCAGGCGTGACGCCGCCGCGAGAGCAACGCTCCTCGTCACTTCACCAATCCCAGCGACGCCAGCCCGAACGCGTACTCGAACGCCACCTCGCGCAGCCGGTCGTAACGCCCCGACGCGCCGCCGTGCCCGGCATCGAGGTTGATCTTGAAGAGCAGCGGGTGATGGTCGGTCTTGAGCGTGCGCAGCTTGGCAGCGTACTTGGCCGGCTCCCAGTACGGCACCTGGCTGTCGTTGAGCGAGGTGAGCAGGAGGATGTTCGGGTAGTCAACGGAGTGGAGGTTGTCGTACGGGCTGTAACTCTTGATGTAGTCGTATTCGTCCTTGTGGTTGGGGTTGCCCCACTCGATGTACTCACTCGTGGTCAGCGGCAGCGTCGGGTCGCTCATCGTGTTGAGCACGTCCACGAACGGCACCGCCAGCACCGCCGCCTTGCACAGGTCGGGCCGCAGGTTGAGCGTTGCGCCGATCAGCAGGCCGCCTGCGCTGCCGCCTTCGATCACGAGGCGGTCGTGCGCGGTGTACTGGTGTTCGGCGAGGTAGTCCGCGCACGCGACGAAGTCGGTGAACGTGTTCTTCTTGGTCATCATCCGGCCGCCCTCGTGCCACGCCTCGCCGAGTTCGCCACCGCCGCGGATGTGGGCGATGGCGTAGATCACGCCGCGTTCCAGCAGCGACAGGCGCGCCGTCGAGAACGTCGGGTCTTCCGAGATGCCGTACGACCCATAGCCGTACAGCCAGCACGGGGCTTTGCCGTTGAGCGCCACGTCCTTGCGCCGGATGATGTCGAGCGGTACGGGCGTGCCGTCGCTCGCCTTCACCTGCACGCGCTCAACGGTGTACCGCTGCGGGTCGTAGCCGCCGGGGATCTCCGTCTGCTTGATCAGTTTCTGCGTGCCCGTGGAGAACGTGTACTCGTAGATGCTCAACGGCGTGACGGGCGACTGGTAGTTGAAGCGGAACACCGCCGTGTCGAACTCCGCGTTGTGGTCCGGGTTGGCGTCGTACGCGGCCTCGGGCAGCGGGATCGCGGTGGTCTTCTTGTCGTCAAAATTGTAGACCCGGAAGCGGGGCAAGGCGTCGGCGCGTTCGGTCAGGACGGCATAGTCCTTGTACGGCTGGAAATCCTCGATCTTCACTCCCTCGTGACCCGCGATGAACTCGTGCCACTGTGATGTACCCGGGGTGGCAACGGGGGCGGTGACCACGCGGAACTCCTTGGCGCCGTCGTTGGTGCGGATGTAGAAGAGGTCGTCGCGGTGCTCGGGGTAATATTCGATCTCGTTGCGGCGCGGGGCGATGACCGTCGGCTTGTCGGTGGGACGGTCGGCGAGCAGGTAGCTGTACTCCGTCGTGCGCTTGCTGGCGGAGGCCAGGAAGAGGATCTGCCCGTCGAGCGAACGCCCGGCGGCCACGTCGAAAAGCTCGTCCTTGTCCTCGTAGACGAGCGTCGGCTCCTTTTCGCCGAGCGTATAGCGGAACACCTTGTCCGAACGCTTGGACTCGTCCTCGGTGACGAAGAAAATCGTCTTGTTGTCGGCTGCCCAGGTGATGCTGGCGACCTTGCCAATGGGCGTCTTGATTTCCTCGCCGGTGGCGAGGTTTTTAAGGTGGAAATCGTAGTCGCGGTGGCCGTTCACGTCGGTGGAATAGGCCAGCATCGTGTTGTCGTCGCTGTAGTCGAAGTCACCCAGCGCCATGAACTTCTGGCCCTCGGCGAGCTTGTTCACGTCGAGGACGACTTCTTCCGGCGCGTCCACGCTGCCCTTCTTGCGGCAATGGATGGGGTACTGTTTGCCCTCCTCGGTGCGGGCATACAGCCAGTAACCCCGCTGTGGGTAGGGAGCGCTCACGTCGGTTTGTTTGATGCGCCCGAGGATCTCGTTGTAAAGGGTGTCCTCGGTGGCCTTGAACGGGGCCATGACGGCGGCGGTGTAGGTGTTCTCGGCTTTTAGATACGATAGAACGGCGGGGTTGGTCTTTTCGCGCAGCCAGAAGTACGGGTCCTGCATTTTGTCGCCGTGCAGGCCGACGACCTTGGGCTTGCGCGGGGCGACAGGCGGCTTGGCGGCGTCGGGGTCGAGCACGAGCGGGTTGGCGCCGGTGGCGGGGTCGAGCGTGGGGATATCGGTGGCGGGCAGGAGAGTGGTCATCAGCAGGGGCAAAACAAAGGCGGCGGCGAGGCGCGGCAGGCGTGGAAGCATAGGTGTGGAGGCGGGCACCGTACGCCGGGAACCAGCCGCGGGCAAAACGCCCGGTTTGCTGCTAGGCTGAATCGACATTCAGCGCAGCCAGAGCAGGGTGCAAGCGAGGTGCAGGAAGCTCAGGAGGTACACGTCGCGCCGGTCAAAGCGGGTGGCGACGTGGCGCAAGTGTTTGCGCTTGTTCAAGCAGCGTTCGATGCGGTCGCGCTTTCCGGTAGCGGGTGGCGTCGTGGGCGGTGGGCACCTTGCGGTTGCGCTTGGCCGGGACGACCGCTTCCCTGCCTGCGGCGGCCAGCAAGGCGCGCCGTGGGTTGGCATCGTAGGCGCGGTCGGCGATGAGACCCCTGGCTTCTTGCACACCCTCGAGCAACGCGGGCGCGCTCCTTGAGCTCGGACGCTTGGCCAGGGGTCCAGCAGCAAACGTAGCGGGCGTCCGCGCGCGTCGCAGAGCAGGTGGACCTTGGTCGTTGGTCCTCCTCGGCGACGCCCCAGAGCCTGGTTTTTGTCGCCCCCCTTTTTTTGCCGGTGGCGGCCTGTTGGTGGGCTTTGACCAGGCTGGCGTCGAGCAGGACATAGCCGTTGCTGGGGTCTTTGAGCAACGAAGCAAAGACACCTTCTCCCACCCGCCTTTGTGCGCCCAGCGACAAAACCGCTGGTGCACGCTCTTGGACGGACCAGAGCGCGGCGGCAGGTCGCTCCAGCGTGCGCCGCGGCGCAAGATCCACAACACGCCATCGACGAACAGGCGGTTGTCGGCGGCGTGGCGACCGGGATCACCTGCCTTGCCGGGCAGAAGGTCGGCGATGCGCTCCCACCGAGCTTGGCTGAGTTCGTAACGCTTGGGCATCCACGCCCAAAACACGACTTGGCCCCTTGCGCCATCCTGAATGTCGATTCAGCCTAGACCTCCAAATAAATCGGTACCCTCAAATCGTATCTGTTGAGTCTCTGCATCGAGGGTAATTTGGATGTTACGTTCGGCTGTCAGCACGCGCAACTCTTCTGCACGCTTTGGAGCAAGAGCGAAGTGTGCATTCAGAAATGCAGGTAGGAGACAGCTACAGATCCGGACATTGATTAGGCAACTTTTTGTGGGCGTGGGGTGTTATGCTGCGGGTCGATGAAGGTTGTCTCTCCCGCGTTGCGCGAAGCGCGTCGTCTGCAAGCCTGGAAGCTGCACCGGCAAGGTTGGAGTCAGCGCGCCATCGCCGACTTGTTGGAGGTCAACGCTTCAAGCGTGAGCCGCTGGCTGCAACGCGCCCGTCTGGCGGGTGGGGAGCCAAGGCGTTGCGTCGCCGGAAGGCTCCCGGGGCTGCCAGGCGGTTGCCACGTGCCCGCTGGCCGCGGCTACGCGCCCTGTTGCGGCGTGGCGCGGAGGCGCATGGTTTTCATGGGGCTCTTTGGAACCGTCCGCGCGTCGCGGTCCTCAGCGAGCGGGAATTTGGCGTCAGCTATAGTCCGCGCCATGTGGGCCGCTTGCTCGCGGCGATGGGCTGGCGCCTGCCACGGCCTGTGCGCCGCGCCCGCCAGCGCGACGCGGCGAAGATCGCGCGCTGGCGCACGGAGCGTTGGCCCGCCCTTCAAGCAAAGCCAAGCGCCTAGGCCAGAGCATTTTCTTTGTGGACGAGAGCGGCTTCTACCCGTTGCCTGCGGTGGTGCGCACCTACGCCCCGCGCGGCCAGACGCCCGTGCTGCACGAGTGGCTCACGCGCGACCATCTTTCAGTGATCGCCGCCGTCAGTGAGGCCGGGCAACTGCGTTGCCAAGCCCAAGAGCGTGCCTTTGACGCCGTCGCCGTCACGGAGTTCCTGCGCCATCTCTTGCGCGCGGTGCCCGGCAAGGTGTTGGTGATCTGGGATGGCGCGCCCATCCACCGCAGCCGCGTCATCAAAGTCTTCTTGCAGGCAAAGGGCAACGAGCGGCTAGAAGTCGAAGCCTTGCCCGGCTACGCGCCTGATCTCAACCCGCTAGACACCGGCATCTGGCACTGGCTCAAGGATGTCGCCTTGGCCAACGTCTGCGCGGCAGACCTGACCGAGTTGAAGGGGGAACTGCGTGCGGCCATCGCACGCCTGCGCCGCAAACCCTCCGTGATCAAGGCCAGCTTCAAGGTGGCAAAACTTGCCTAATCAATAGACTTTATTGGAGATAAAGGTCGCTCGGTGGTGGGGGCGTTGGCAGGAGTTTT
>CAXTQD010000343.1:0-5717 GCA_964246175.1 uncultured Chthoniobacterales bacterium
GGCAGCGCCATCGTGTACGTGATGCTGACGGTGGGCGTGCTCTCGGTGGTGGCGGCCAGCCTGCTGCTGACCAACGTGTCGCGCTACCAGACCACCTTCCAGAGCGCGAGCTGGCAGGAGAGCATCGTCGGGGCAGAAGCGGGCGTGGACCTGGCCATGAACGAGCTGCGCAAGCGCGTCGTCACCGGCCCCAGCGTGTCCTTCCATAGCCCCTGGACGACCACCAACCCGCAGACGGGCAAAACTTACGCGAATTTCGGTCACACCTTCTCTGCCGCCAACAACCAAGCTTACCCCATCGCCACCCACGGAGGCGAGGGCAGCACCGCCATGCAGTTGCGCGTGTTCGTGGACGTGCCCGGCTGCGACAGCGGCAACAACTTCGCCCAGCCCAACGACAATTCTTTTATCTCCCAGGTGGACAACCCCAGCCTGCGCGACCCCGATGGCGTGGACCGCTCGCGCTGGCTCTTCCGCGTGCGCAGCCTGGGCATCACCAGCCTGTCCGGCCCGTCCCGGCCCAACCTGAACAAGCTCGACAACCGGCTGCGGCACTTTTCGTTCTTCAACGATTGGCGCACCGGCCGCACCGTCACCTCGCCGCAGACCGCCCGGCTCGTCGAGGCCGTCATCCGGCCGGAGACGGGCTTTCGCAACGCGCTGATGGCCGACGTGAAGATCGACCTCTCCAACCAGGACGTGCTCATTGACTCCTACGACTCCAGCAAGGGCTTCTACAGCACCACGAACACCGGCAACCAAGGCAACATCGCCACCAACGGCCAGCTCATCAACGCCAACAAAGCGGTCGTCAACGGCAACGCCATGACCAACAACGGCACCGTCCAGGGCGGCCAAAACGTCACCGGCCAGCAAAGCAACTCCTTCTACCAGGAACTGCCACCGATCACCGTCACCTCCCTCAACCCCGCCTGGGCCGGCGTGACCAATTTTTTGAAATTGTCGTCGAACCAGATCTACACCGCCGGTCCCGACCCGAACAACCCGACCCTCGTGCGGCTCAACGGCATCAACCTGCCCGATGGTCAGACCATCAACATCCAGCCGGCGACCACGACGGCCAATGGCTTGACCACCGAATCGGCCGTACCCTCCTACATCAAGGTCTATGTGCAGGGGGACATCAGCACCATCAACACCGGCTACATCAACCTTGATCCCAACGTCAGCGCCATTTTCTACGTGACGGGCAATCTCAGCCTGCAAGGAATCGGCCTTCTGAACAATTCCTATCTCGCCAGCCACCTCGTCATCAACGGGCTGCAACCCACGGCCAACAAGGATGGTAGTTACCCCGCGCGCGCGCTGAACATCGCCACCACCCAAGACTTCGAGGGCATCGTCTACGCACCCAACTACGATCTCAACCTCGCGCTCAAGGCCGTGCCCACCTCGGATTCGAGCACCACCTCCACTCAAATTACCAGCATCCAGCAGCAGATCGTCTCGCTTAACCAAGACATCGCTGGCAACCAGATTGCCTACGCCAAGGATTCCAAGGGAACGGACGACGACAACAAAAAGAAGGCGCAGCAGGACCTGGCCCAGATCGCCAGCGACCAGGCGAAGATTGCCCAGCTCAACCAGCAACTGCTCGTCCTACAGGGCAACGCGAACCCGAACTCCTCGGCCGACGACCACGCACAGGGCTACAACGGCATCTACGGAGGGTTCGTCGCCAAGTCGATCACCGTGGCCAACAAGACGCACGTCCACTACGACGAGACGCTGCGTAACGCCGGACCGGTCAACCACTACGAGATCGTCAACTGGTTCGAGGACGATCTGAGCCGCGACTCGGCCGGCGGGCCGGAGATGTTCTGGTGGTGATCCAGCGTCTTCGCTTTCCCTTCTCCGGCGTTCCCAACTGGCACGTGGGGCGGGCCGGAGAAGGGAAGAACGCGGAAGAGGTTGGCGGATCACGCCGTCAGCGCGGCGCGCTCGTCTTCCAGGGCGCCGGCGGTCTTCTCCAGAAAGTAGTCGTACCCGCCGACGTATGGCGCGACCTGCCCGGCACGCACGTGCAGCACCTTCGTCGCCAACCGGCGAATGAAGTACACGTCGTGCGAGATGAAGACCAGCGTGCCCGCGTAGCGTTCCAGCGCCAGCACGAGCGACTCGACCGTGAGGATGTCCAGGTGCGTCGTCGGCTCGTCCATCAGGAGGAGGTTGGGCGGATCGACGAGGAACTTGATGAGGTTCAGTCTGCTTTTTTCGCCACCGGAGAGCACCTCCGTCTTCTTGTGAATGTCGTCCTTGCGGAACAGGAACGATCCCAGGATCGCCCGCGCCTCGTCTTCGCGCACGGTCGGGGCGGCATCCATGACTTCCTCCAGCACGCTCTTGCCGGCGGTCAGCGTGTCGGCGCGGTGCTGGGAGAAGTAGCCGATGCGCGAGTTGTGCCCCTCGCGGCGCTCGCCTTTTTGGAAGGGCAACACGCCAGCGAGGATCTTGAGGAGGGTCGACTTGCCTGCGCCGTTCGGGCCGACGAGCACGGTCCGTTCACCGCGTTCCACGTCCATGGTCAGCCCGCGGTACACGACGTGGTCGCCGTAGGCCATGTGAATGTTCTCTAACCCGAGCGCCCGCTGGCCGCCACGGGGCGGCTCGGGGATCTGGAAGCGGAAGGGCTTCTTCGGCGGCATGGGTTTGTCGATCTTCTCCATGCGCTCGATCTGCTTGAGCTTACTCTGCGCCTGCGATGCCTTGGAGGCCACCTGCCGGAACCGCTCGTAGAACTCTTGGAGATTGGCGATTTCCTTCTGCTGGTTTTTGTACGCGGCGACCTGTTGTTCGTAGTTCGCCTCGCGCTGGCGCAGGAAGTCGGAGTAGTTCCCCGCGTAGTGCACCAGCCGCGCCTCGGCCACGTCGTAGACCGCCTCGGCCACCTCGTCCATGAATGCCCGGTCGTGCGAGATCGTCAGGATGGCACCCGAGTACGTCTTGAGGTAGTTCTGCAACCAGAGCAGTGAGAGCAGGTCAAGGTGGTTGGTCGGCTCGTCGAGGAGCAAGAGGTCCGGCTCCATCACGAGCAGCCGCGCCAAGTGCGCGCGCATGATCCAGCCGCCGCTCATTTCGCGGGCGTTGCGGGTGAAGTCCGTTGTGCGGTAGCCGAGGCCCGCGAGCATCCGCTTGGCCTTGGCCTCGACCTGCGGGTTGTTGAGAGCCTCGTGCTTGGCGTGGGCCTCGAGGTAGGCGGGGCCGGACACGTCGCCGGCCGCTTCGAGTTCGCGCAGGCGGGCTTCGAGCATGGGCACCTCGCCCAGGCGGCCGGTGGCGAGATCCAGGACGGTCTCGCCCTTCACGGGTTCGCTCTCCTGGGGCAGGTAGCCGACCATCGTCCACTCGTCGCGCTCGACCGCGCCGGCGTCGGCGGGCTGGTGGCCGAGGATGATGGAAAACAGCGTCGATTTGCCCGCGCCGTTGGGGCCGACGAGCGCGATACGCTCGCCGTAGTTGACCTGCATGGCGGCGTGCTCGAAGAGGGTGCGGCCCCCGACGGTTTTCTTCAAATCACGGATAGTGAGCATAGGGCGAAAAGCCCGTAATATAACCGCTCACGGGTGCGACGCCAACCAGTCGCGCGCGGCGGCGGCTTCCGACGAGGCCAGACCATGCCCAGCGTCCGCCCAGGAGAGGGCCACGTCCGCACCGGCTTGGCGCAAGGAGGCGGCGAGACGCTCGGTGTTCTCACGCGGCACGAGCCCATCGTGCTGCCCGGCAGCGAGGAGCACGGCCGTTCCACGAAGGTCCGGTGGCGAGGGCAGCGTGAGCGGCACCATGGCGCGCCAGAGCACCGCCGCGCGCAGGAGGCCCGGGCGCAGCAGCAGCGTAGCGGCGGCGATGTTCGCGCCGTTGGAGAACCCCACGGCCGCCACGCGCCCGGGATTGAACCCATAACGCGCCGCTGCCGCCCCGACGAAGTCCGCCAACTCGTGTGTGCGGGCACGCAGGTCGTCCTCGTCGAACACGCCCTCCGCTAACCGCCGGAAGAACCTCGTCGTGGTGCCGTCCTCCAACACGCGTCCGCGCGGGCTGAGCAACGCCGCGTCCGGCGACAACGCGCGGCCAAGGTCGAGGAGGCTGTTTTCGTCGCCACCGGTGCCGTGCAGGAGCAGGAGCGTCGGCGCGTCCGGCGCACGTCCCGGGACGAAGCGGTGGATGAAGGCGTCGGCGTCCATCGCTCGCTCAATCCAGCGGTCGCAGCCCCGCTTCGATCTCCGCACGACGTCCTTCCAGAAATGGCGGTAGCGATAGCCGCTCGCCGAGACGCTCCACAACCTCCCCATCGGCCGTGAACCCCGGACCATCCGTGGCGATCTCGAACAGAACCCCGCCGGGAACACGGAAATACAGCGATTGGAAATAGAACCGGTCCACCAACCCCGAGTGGGCAACCCGCGCTTGAGTCAGGTGCGCGAGCCAGCGTTCCTGTTCGGCACGGTCGGCCACCGACCACGCGACGTGGTGCACGCCGCCCGCGCCCGACGCGCCGGCTTGACTGGAAGTCAGCAAGCGCAACGTGCGCCCCGGCCCGCCACCGTTCACTTCGAAGAGCGAGGCATCTGCCGCGTTCGGCGTGAAGCCGAGCACGTCCATGAGCACGCGTGCGGTCGGCGCGAAGTCACGCACCGTCAGTGTCACCGCGTCCAGTCCGACGACCGATTGCGCTGGTGGCAACGGGCTTCCTTCCCACGGGTTGAGAGCGCGCAGGCCGTCGTGGTCGCGCGCCGGTTCAGCGACCAGCCGCAGCCTTTGGCCCTCGCGATCGGTGAACGCCACGCTCGGTAACCCGGCCCAATCTTCCACCTCACCGTGCGCGACGCCGTGCCGGTCGAGGTGCGCCATCCACGCGGAAAGAGTGTCCGCGCCGCCGCGCACGCGCAGCGCTGTCTCGGTGACTGCCCCCGCTCCGGGTCGGGCGGGCGGAACGTGCGCCCATTCGAAGAACGTCAGCTCCGTGCCCGGCTGCCCATCCGCATCCGCGTAGAACAGGTGGTAAGCAGAAACGTCGTCCTGGTTGACGGTCTTTTTGACCAGACGCATCCCGAGGACGCGCGTGTAGAAAGCGAGATTAAGTCGCGCGTCCGCTGTGATGGTCGTGACGTGGTGCAGCCCGCGAAAAGCAGGGTTCATAGAGAAAACACTATCAAGTAATTTAGCATTAAATTATCCCGACGTTTGTATCTGTCTAGCCTCGTGCCTACAAGGCAAAAGGCAGGTGGCCGAACCCGCGGCCGATCATACGGCCAAACAACCTATGGGGTACGATTAAAGGCTAGCGGTAGGACAATAAGGACAGAGGGAGGTAGACGGTTTTCGTCTCTGAGGTTCTGCGATCCTGTAGCCGCCGGCTGCTGAGTCAATGCCGAGCCTTTTTCATACAGAGACCGAAGCTATGGAATCACTGCCTGCCCTACACCGCGTCGCTTTCCTCGGTAACTACTTGCCCCGGCAATGTGGCTTGGCGACGTTCACGACGGACGTGTGCGAGTCGGTGGCGGCAGCGTTCCCCGAGACGCAGTGCCTCGCGCTGGCGATGAACGACCGGCCGGAGGGTTACCAGTACCCTCTGCGGGTGCGCTTCGAAATCCCACAACAGGAACTCGACGCCTACCATCGTGCCGCTGACTTCCTGAACACCAACGAGGTCGAAGTGCTCTGCGTGCAGCACGAGTACGGCATCTACGGCGGGG
>CAXTQD010000344.1:0-5666 GCA_964246175.1 uncultured Chthoniobacterales bacterium
CAAGAAATCCTGACCCACCTTCCACCACATGAAAAAGTTCACCAAGGACCAGCTTCAGAAAATCATTCTCAGTTCGCTGATGATGATCGGCCTGATCTACTGCTACTTCACGTTCCTGATCGCCGCGCTCAACAAGTCCGACAGCGACACGGCCAGCTCCATCGACAAGCTCGACAAGCAGATCGCCGCGGCGAAGACCAACCTCAAACGCAGCGCCAACGTGGAGGAGCAGGCGCGTTCGTCCGAAGAACTCCTTGCCCAGGTCAACGACATGGTGCCCGACGGCGCGCCGATCGCGTGGTTCCCGCCGCGGATGAACACGTTCTTCGCCCGCCATGGCGTCAAGAGCGTGACCGTGCGCAACGTCGGCATCGACTCGGCGCCCGATCCGACGATCAAGGATTTCCGCAACGCGAACTGGACCGTGGACATCCCGCAGATTGGCGCGACGACGCTGGGGATCACCCTGGCCGGCCTCGAAAACGAGGAAAAGCTTCTGGAAATTACCAAGCTGCAAGTTTCCACCCAGGCCGAAGCCCCGGAAAAGCAGCGCGTTTCGCTCAACCTCCTGACCCTGCTCAAATGATCGCCTCTTCCTGCCGCCGTCACTCCCTGCCCACGTACGCCGCTGTGGCGTTTTGCGCGACCCTCCTCGCCGCGCGTGCCGGGGCGCAAGCACCCGCCAATGTTTCCGGCAAGGAGTATACGCTCAAGAACACTTCGTCCTTCAACGCGCCGCCGGTCGATGCGCGCAACCCGTTTTGGCCCATCGGCTGGGTGCCGGCCGCGCCGGTGCCGGTGGCGGCGCAGCCCATCGTGCCGGTGGTGGAGGTGCGGGCGGACCAGTTCACGGTCACGTCGATCTCGGTGGACGCGCCGGCGTTGGCGGTCATCAACGGCCAGACCCGCGGCGTGGGCGAACGCATCCTGGTGCCCGGCGGCGCGGCCGGTGCGCAGACGTTCGTGACGGTCAAAAAGATCACCGATGGCATGGTGACGCTCGACTACAAGGGCAAGGAACTGCTGGTCGTGCCCGGCGGCGCGGCTGCCCGGAGGAAATAACGCGCGGGCGGAGTTTATCAGGATAGGGCTGTCTCTCCGGGACGGTCCTATTTTCGTTTGTTGGGAAACGTCCCGCGGTGGACACGAGCGTAAATTTCCCCTTCCCTTTTGCCGGGCATTCGGCATCCTTTCTGGCTCCGTCGGTTTTCCGCCGCGCCATGAACCCGGTCTACCGCCTCTTCGCCACGATCAACAGTTTTGCGCCGACGGTGCTGCGGCTGGTGTTGGCGACGGTATTCACGGTGCACGGCGCGCAGAAGGTGTTCGGGTGGTTCGGTGGCCCGGGTTGGAACGCGCAGTTGGCGAAGTGGACGGCGGCCGACGGCATGAACCTGCCCTACTGGCTGGCGGTGATTGGCCTGTTGGCGGAGTTGGTGGGGGTGATAGGGATGCTGCTGGGGTTTTGCACGCGGCTGGTGGCGCTGCTTCTGTGCGGGCAGATGGCGATGGCGATTTTGTTGGTGCACGCGGGCAACGGTTTCTTGTCGAGCGGCGGGGGTTTTGAATATCCACTGACCCTCGGGGGGGTTGCGCTGGCGCTGGTGTTTAGCGGCGGGGGGCAGTATTCGATTGACCGGATGTTGACGCGTCAGCTTCTGCCGCCGAACCCCGGGATGGTCGGCGCGTACAAGCTGCCGTCGAACGTGTGAGAAGGTGATAGATCCCGTGATAAACGAATGACATTCGCATTTTTCTGCGACGTTCGTCCGTCTACTACCAGCAGGAGTTACGCACCGTGAACATTGCCAAGCCTCCCGATGAAGCCCTTACAGAACTAACCACTGATCGGACATGATTTGTAAGTCGTTGGTTTACAACGCTTGGACTGCTTGAGTGCGTAACTCCTGTAGATAGTACAATAAAAACACCCGACCCGCCGTTGGGCGAGCCGGGCGCGAAACTAACTTCCGGTCAGCGCAGACTTCTTACTGCACGCGGCCGTTGTGCTTCTTGTTGTAGATCGAACGGCTGACGCGGTTCTGGCGACGGTTGATCTGGCGCTGGTCGCGCTTGGTCAGATGCCCGCCGTCCGCGCGCATGTCGCGGGCCTTCTGACGCTGGATACTATTCTCACGCCGGTCGAGGTTGCGCGTTTCGTGGTTGGTCAGTTCGCCGCTGCGCTGGCCGTTGGCGATGCGGCTATCCTGGGTGCGTTCGCGGCTGTCGACCTCGTTGACGCGCGGGTGGCCGGGATCGACCGCGCCATTCGGGGCGACCTGGGCGTGGCTGGTCGCGGTGAAGCCGGCGAACAGCAGCGCGCCGAAAGTGAGAGCGAGGAGTTTCTTCATTGGGATTTGGTTTGTTAGTATGCGGTGGATTCTAATATCGCCACCTGCCTATCCAAACCCCGTCGTCCGCGCCAGGTTGCGCAAATTATCGAAGCTCCCGCAAGAACTCTCCGACTAACCCGAGCGCCGTCTTGATCTTCGGCAGGCTCGTCGCGTACGCGCAACGCACGAACCCCTCGCCTCCTGCGCCGAACGCCGTGCCCGGCACCACGGCCACCTTCTTTTCCCGCAAGAGCCGCAACGAAAACTCCCGGCTCGTCAACCCGCTCGACCGGATGTCCGGGAACACGTAGAACGCCCCCCGCGGCCGGTGACACGGCAGCCCGAGGTCGTTGAAGGCACCCACGATGAAGTTACGCCGCGCCTCGTACTCGCGCCGCATGTGCGCCACGTCGGGCTCTCCGCGCCGCAGCGCCTCGACCGCCGCTTCCTGGCTCGTGATCGACGCGCACAAAATCCCGTACTGATGGATCTTCATCATCGCCTCGATCAACCCCACCGGTGCGCACGCGTAGCCGATCCGAAATCCCGTCATGGCGAACGCCTTGGAAAAGCCGTGCAGGAAAATCGTGCGTTCCTTCATGCCCGGCAGCGCGGCAATCGAGACGTGCTCGCCACCGTCGTAGGTGAGTTCGCTGTAGATTTCGTCGGTGAGCACGACGAGGTTGTGCCGCTGGCAGAGCGCCGCGATCTTTTCCAACTCTCCCCGCTCCATGGTCGCGCCGGTGGGGTTGGTGGGGAAGTTGAGCATGAGCACCTTCGAGCGCGGGGTGATGGCGGCGGCGAGGGTCTCCGCGCGCAACGCGAACCCGTCCACCGCCTCCGTCTGCACGGCCACCGGCACGCCGTGCGCCAGCGCGACGCTCGGACTGTAGGACACGTAGCAGGGTTCGTGGTAGATCACCTCGTCGCCCGGGTCGAGCAATGCGCGCAACGCGAGATCGAGCGCCTCGCTCACCCCCACGGACACGAGCACCTCCGTCTGGCCGTCGTACTGCACACCGAAATGTTTCCCGACGTACTCCGCGATAGCGTCGCGCAGCTTGGGCAAGCCGAGGTTGGACGTGTAGCCGGTCAGGCCGCGTTCCAGGGAATACACCGCGGCTTCACGGATGTGCCAAGGGGTGACAAAGTCCGGTTCGCCGATGCCCAGACTGATGACCCCGCTCATGCTCTGGACGACCTCGAAAAAGTCACGGATACCCGAGCGCGGGATGTCACGGACGTGGCGGGCGACGGGCGAGGAAGTCACGGGCGGTTGGGCGAAGGTTTAACGTGGGTTACCAAAGTCGCACCCCGCCCGCAACTCGCAACTAGCAACTGCTGACTCCCACATCTTGTGGGCACCACGCATTCTCTTGACACATTCTCCCCCAATGATGCTACAGTCCGCGTGATCGTCGCATTGTAGCAAAATCTTAGCCTCCCCGGACCCTCCGGCCGTTTTCTCGTCCCCGTCATGAAATTCCATCTCAGCAAAGAAAAGCTCCTGGAAGGTCTCCAACAGGTCCAGAGCGTGGTCAGCACCCGTACGACGCTCCCCATTCTCTCCAACGTGCTGCTGCAAACCAACGGCCACGGGATCAACATGACCACGACGGACCTCGACGTGGGCGTGCGCTGCCACGTAGACGCGGACATCGACGAAGCCGGCGCGACTACCCTGCCGGCCCGTCGGCTGTTCACCATCATCCGCGAGTTGCCCAGCAGTGACGTGCAGTTCGAGAGCGACGGCAAGAACGTTGCCTCCATCAACTCGGGCCAGAGTTACTTCAAAATTCTCGGTCTGCCGGAGGAGGAGTTCCCACCGCTGCCGAAGTTCGAGGGCGCGAAGTCCTACACGCTCAAGCAGGCCGAACTCCGCGACGCCCTGCGTAAGACGAGCTACGCGATCTCCACCGACGAGACCCGCTACGTGCTCAACGGCATCCTGTGTTCCTTCAAGGAAGGCAAGCTCGCGCTCGTCGCCACCGACGGCCGCCGTTTGGCCATGGTGGACCTCGCGCTGGAAATTGCCGCGGGCCAGGAAGCCAGCGTCATCATCCCGGCCAAGGCCGTCAACGAGTTGGCCCGTCTCCTCAAGGACGAGGGTACCATCGAGATCCGCCTCGGCGAAAACCAGGTGGCCTTCGAACTTAACGGCACGCTGCTCGTCTCCAAGCTCATTGAGGGCAATTACCCGAACTACCGTCAGGTCATCCCCAACGAGGCCAAGGAGCGCATTGAACTGGAGCGCGAGACATTCCTGAACGCCGTGCGCCGCGTGTCGCTGCTCACCAGCGAGAAGAGCAATTCGATCAAGCTGATCTTCACCAAGAACAACATCGACATCGCCGCCAACAGCCCCGAGATCGGCGAGGCCAAGGAGTCGCTGCCGGTCAAGTACGGCGGCAAGGATTTTACCATTGCCTTCAACCCGGAGTTTCTGATGGCTCCGCTGCGCGCGTTGGCGGACGACACGGTGTATCTCGACCTGATTGACGAGATGAGCCCGGGCGTAGTCAAGATCAAGACGAGCTTCCTGTACGTGCTGATGCCCATGCGCATCAGCTACTGAAAGTGCGTTGACGGCGTTCTTCCCTACCGGAACCGATGCCAAGCCACCAGCGCCGCGCCGATCAGCGGCAGCGGCACGAACGCCAGCCGGATTTTCGGCCCGCGGAAATACTGGGTGCCGATTGCGCCGATTTGCGCGCCGATGGCGGCACCCGTGTTCATGACCAGCGCGATCAGGATGTCCACGTTGCCCTTGAGCGCGTGGGTGAACGTCCCGTAGCTCGCCGAGATCATCACTTCGAAGAGATCCGTACCCACCGCGACGTGCGTCGGCACCCCGAGCAGGTACACCAGCGCGGGCAAGCGGATGTAGCCTGCCCCTCCGCCCAGTAATCCGCTGAACACCCCGCCGACCAGCGCCACCAGCAGGATCATCCACAGGGAGACGTGTTCGATCTTTGAAGTCGGCAGGCTGACCATCGGCGCCAGTCGCACCCCCTGCACCCACCGAGCTAACCCGTCGAAGGCGCTGGCGTCTGTCTTGATGTCCTTCGGATTGGTGGAGTCGGGATCGTTGCCGTGTTGGCGTTGCATGCGGATCGTGGCGATGCCCTCCCACGTCATAAACGCCGAGATGGCCAGCAGCACCGCGATGTAGCTGATCGCCACCGTCCCCTCGGCTTGGCCGAGCCGCTTGAGTCGCTGGATGAGTTGCGCGCCGATCTCCGATCCCACGATGGTCGCGGCGACCATGAGGCCACCCAACTTCAGGTCCACGTTGCCCATGGCCCAGTGGCGCCGCGCTCCGACGACGGACTT
>CAXTQD010000345.1:0-5640 GCA_964246175.1 uncultured Chthoniobacterales bacterium
CAAACCGACCTTGCGCGATGTCGGCAGTCTGTTCGTGATCCCGAACTATCTACTCATCGTTCTCGGGTACACGGCCTACACGTTCGCCCTCGGGGCTTTCGCGGTGTGGGCGCCGAAGTTCCTCCACCGCAACCACGGCATGGACCTAAGCCGGGCCAATTTCCTTTTCGGGCTGATTCTTGCCGTGACAGGTCTTATCAGCACACTCGTGGGCGGTCTGATTGCCACGGCTTGGCACCGGCGCAACCCGGCCGGGTACGCCTTGTTGTCCACGCTCTCGGTCATCCTGGCGATCCCGGTGGCCTACGCCGCGTTTTTGGTGGGCACCGCCGGGGAGGCGATCACGTGTCTGGCGACGGCGATGTTTTTCCTGTTTCTTTCCACGGGACCGATCAACACGCTGACGGTCGAGAGCGTGCCCGTCGCCCTGCGGGCCAGCGCGATGGCAGTGTCGATCTTCACCATCCATCTGCTCGGCGACCTTCTGAGTCCCACCGTTGTCGGCTACCTGGCGGACCTCGGAGCGCGGCCGGGCGAACCTGACGCCGGGTTGCCACACGCCTTGCTGCTGTTGCCGACGACCCTGATCGTCGGTGCGGCGTTGTGGGCGTGGCTGGCCTGGCGGCAGCGCAACGATCCCCTGCCTGCCGAGCCTCCACCCGGCGCGCTGCCTACACACTGAACCCGGACGCCGACTAGAACCGGAAGAATCGCTCCGCCGTCGCGGTAGTCTGCGCGGCGAGTTCTTCCAGGGTCTGCCCGCGGACCTGCGCGATGACAGCAGCGGTTTCGCGGGTGTACGCTGGCTCGCAGCGTTTGCCGCGGTACGGCACCGGCGCGAGGTACGGGCAATCCGTCTCCACCATGAACCGGTCTGCCGGCACGGCCGCCGCCGTCTCGCGCACGACGGCGGCGTTTTTGAAGGTCACGATCCCCGTGAACGACACCAGATGCCCGAGCGCGAGCACTTCCTCCGCCTGCGCTAGCGCCCCGCCGAAGCAGTGGAACACTCCGCGCAGCCGGCCGGTGTACGGGCGCAGGATAGCAAGCGTATCCTCCCAGGCGTCTCGTTGGTGGATGACCACGTTCAGCCCGAGGTCAGCGGCGAGGTCGAGCTGCTGACGGAAGCTTTCGGCCTGGCGCGCTTTTACACCGTCTGCCTGCACGAGGTCCTCGGGCAGTCGGTGGTAATCGAGCCCGGTTTCCCCGATGGCAACGACGCGCCGGCGCCCGGCGATCTCGCGCAACGCCGCGTGATCCACATCGGTGGCCTCTTCCACGGTCGTCGGGTGAATGCCCGCCACGGCGTACACGGCCGGGTGCTCCACGGCCAGTTCCGCCGCCCGCCGGCTGGAAGCGGCCGAGGTGCCGATGCTGATGATCCGCTCAACTCCCGCCGCGTGCGCCCGTGCGAGCACCGACCCGAAGTCCTCCGCGAAATCCTCGTAGTCCAAGTGCGCGTGCGTGTCGATGAGCATCAAGAGAACAGGCCAGAGACCATGTTGATGCTCAAGCCGAGAATCGCCAAGTTGAAGCCGAAGGAAATCACCGAGTGCACGAGCGCCAACCGGCGCAGCCGGCGGGACGTGATTGACACGTCGGACGTTTGGAAGCACATGCCGATGACGAAGGAGAAGTAAGCGAAGTCTAGGTAGTCGGGCTTGTCTTCGTCGGGGAAGTTCAACCCACCGTGCGCCTCGTCGCCCTCCGGGGTGTCGTAGTAGACGTGCGCGTACCTCATGGTGAACACCGTGTGGACCAGCGACCAGGACGTGAAGATTGCCAGCAGCGAAAACAGGATGTGTCCGGCGAGGTACGTTCGTTCCAAACCCTTTGCCGTGCCTAACTCTGCTCCGACCGCGAACACGCTGAAAATCGCTGCGAACACCACGAAGATAAAGATGAGTGTGCGGCTTGAGTCCTGGATGCAAGCCTCCCGGGCCGCCTCGCTCGGATCGGCGCTCAGGATCACGTACCAAGTCATCATCAACGCACTCGAACTGTAGGCGATCCAAGTCACAACCGCGCAGGTTGGCCAATGCCAAGGTAGCTGGAAGACCGCCAGACCAACCGCGGCCGCAATCCCGAGTGAGATGAACAACCGGTGGTGCGCGTCCCAATGCCCGAAGCGCCGGTGCCAGCTTGGGAACAGCGGCGTGATGTCGTCTCCTGCTTCCGCGGTCTTGTCGTCAGCCATAAGAATCTGTAGCGGCAGTTTGTACCGCCGCCGCAAATCTTACCAGTCGATAATCGTGCTGGCCCAAGTGAGCCCGCTGCCGAAAACAACGAGGAGCACCTTGTCCCCATTACCGAACCGACCGCAGCGGTGCGCCTCGTCGAGCGCGATGGCGACGGCCGCCGCCCCCGTGTTCCCGTAGACGGCGAGGTTGAGGAAAAACTTTTCCTCCGACACCTTTAGCCGGTCGGCGATGGCGTCGATGATGCGGAAGTTGGCCTGGTGCGGGATGATGCAGGCGATGTCGCTGATCGACAAACCGGTGCGTTCGAGGGCTTCGACGCAGGCGTTGGTCATGGCGATAACGGCCTGCTTGAACGTCTCCTTACCCTGCATCTTGATGGTGTTCAGGCGCTGGTCAAAGTTTTCCTTCGTGGTCGGACAGCGCGTCCCGCCACCGGGCACGCCGAGGATGCCGCCGTAGTCACCGTCACTGCCCATGAGGGTCGTCAGCACGCCGCTGCCCCGTCCCTCGGGACGCGGCCCGAGTACGATTGCCCCAGCTCCGTCACCGAAGAGCACGCAGGTATTGCGGTCGGTCCAGTCCACCATGGCGCTGAGCTTCTCCGTGCCGATAATGAGCGCGTAGCGGATGGCCCCGCCCGTGATCATGTGCCGGGCCATCTCTAGTGCATAGAGGAAGCCGGAGCACGCCGCCGAGATGTCCATGGCGGTAGCCCGGCGGGCGCCGATCAGGCTCTGGATCACACAGCCCGTGGACGGGAAGAACATGTCCGGCGACGCCGTGGCGACGAGGATCAGGTCCACCTCGCCGGCGGTAATCCCGGCGTTTTCCAGCGCCGCCCGCGCCGCGTGCGCGCCGAGGTCGCTGGCGTGCTCGCCCTCGGCGGCGATGCGGCGCTCCTTGATGCCGGTGCGCGAGGTGATCCACTCGTCACTGGTCTCAACGATCTTTTCGATGTCCGCGTTGGTCATCACGCGGGCGGGCAAAAAACTGCCCGTGCCCAGGACCGACACGCCACCCGCGCCACGCGCCGCGAGGTCGTCAGGCGGCCGGACGTTCGGCGACGAGGGGATCGGGGTGCTTGGCATAATAGTCTTTGATTTCCTCCACGATGTGCGGGTTGACCTGGTGGTCGATGCTCTCCAGCGCGACGCGGATGGCGTTCTTGATCGCCAGGGCCGAACTCGACCCGTGCGCGATGATGCAGATGCCGTCCACGCCGAGGAGCACGCTGCCGCCGTATTCGTCCACGTTGGTCTTCTTGCGGATGCTCTTGAAGGCACCTTGCGCGAGCGCCGCGCCGGCCATGCGCAGGGGATTTTTCTTCAGCTCGTTCTTGAGCCACGAGAAGATCGCGTGGGCGAGCGCCTCGACGCTCTTGAGCACGACGTTGCCCAGGAATCCTTCGCACAGGACGACCTCGACCGGGTGCTCGAAGAGGTCGTGCCCCTCGACGTTGCCGCGGAAGTTAAGCCCGCTGGCCTTGAGCATCTTGAAAACTTCCTTCGTGGACTCGCTGCCCTTGTTGTCCTCCGAGCCGATGCTCAGGAGGCCGATGGTCGGGTTTTTGTACTTGAGGACGTGCTTCGAGTACACCGACCCCATGATGCCGTACTGCAAGAGGTGGATCGGCTTGGCATCCGGGTTGGCCCCGGCGTCGATGAGCACGAAGAGATTGCTCTCCGTCGGAATCGTCGAAGCGATGCCTGCGCGCTCGATGCCCGGCAGGAGCCGCAGCTTGATCGTGCTCGCCGCCACGGCTGCCCCGGTGTGGCCGGCGCTGACGATGGCGTCGGCGTCGCCCTTCTTGACCAGATCGACGGCGCGGGAAACGGACGAGTCCTTCTTCTTGCGGACGGAGGCGATGGCCTCGTCGCCCATGTTCACAACCTGTGTCGAATGAACGATCTCCACACGGCCATCGGTGCAGCCGAGGCGCTGGAGTTCGACGGTGACGGCAGCTTGGTCGCCAACCAGGTACAGCTTGGAGAGGCGCTCGTATGCGTTGAGCGCGAGCACCGCGCCTTCCACAATGTTCCGCGGGGCATGGTCCCCACCCATCGCATCGAGGGCAATCCTCATCTCAACAGCGGGAAGGCACGGGTGTGCGCAGGCTCCGCCCGCCCGCGCCACGGCCTCGGCGGGAACGGTCGGTCGTTTTCATCTGCTCGCGGGCTCCGCGACCGGAACTTCGGTTCAGGCCTCGATGGTCAACACCTGGCGGCCGTTGTAGTAGCCGCAGGAGGGACAGGCGACGTGCGGCAGCACGCGGGAGGAGCATTGCGGGCAGCGGGTCAGCTTGGGGGCGTGCCAGCGGTTGGCCGCGCGCCGGGTGCGCAGGCGCATCTTGGAGGTTTTACGTTTGGGGACTCCCATAGGACAGCGGTGAGGTTATGACGAAAAATTACGGACGCGGCGGGTTCTTGAGCTGATCAAGCGTGGACCACGCGGAAGGAGGCGCGGGTTCGTCGCCTTCTGCAAGCGAGACAGCCCCTTCCGCCAGCCGTTCCTGCGCCGGACAGACTCGCTCGCCCGACCAGTCGCAGTGCGGGTAGGCAGGCAAGGCGAGGAGGATATCTTCCCTGAGCAGCGGCGTCAAGTCCACGGTTTCCGTGGCGGGGCGTTCCATTTCCACGGCCACGTCGGGAACCGCCAGCGGGTACTCGAACGCCTCCAAGCAGCGGACGCAACGCAGTTCGAGGTCGATGGAAAGCTCGCCCGTCGCCCAGAGGCCGTCGGCGCTCATGCCCAAGTCGAGCAAGTACCGCATGGGCGAGAGCGCGCGCAACCCTTCGTCGGCTGGCAGGTCAAGGCTTTCGGCCGGGTCTTCCCCCTCGATGTGCAGGCCCTCGAACGGAATCTGGCGCTGGTGGATTTTCATGGGGCGGGGTAGCGAGCGCGCAATGCGGCGGACACGCAAGATGGCACAAACCCGCCCACCTCGCCACCCAGACGCGCGATTTCCTTGATGATGCGTGAACTCAGGTACGTGTAGTCTTCCTTGGGCATGAGGAAGATGGTTTCTACGCTGCTTTCCAGTTTGCGATTCATCAGCGCCATCTGGAACTCGAACTCGAAGTCCGACACCGCTCGTAGGCCCCGCACGATGGCTGATGCCCCCTCCCGTCGGGCGTAGTCGACGAGCAGTCCGTCGAGTCGGTCGATCCGCAGGCGTGCAGCGTGCGCGGCCGTGGTCTGGCGTAGGAGGTCGAGCCGTTCCTCGAAGGTGAAAAGCGCCTGCTTCTGGCTGTTGACGGCGACGGCGACAATCACCTCGTCGAAGAGTTTGACGGCGCGCTCGATGACATCGAGGTGGCCGTTGGTGACGGGGTCAAAACTGCCCGGGTAGATGGCGCGGCGCATGGCGGGGGATAAAAAGAAAACGGCGCAACTTTCAGCGTGGACGACGGTTCCTCGAAAAGGAATGAAAATTCTCCAG
>CAXTQD010000346.1:0-2089 GCA_964246175.1 uncultured Chthoniobacterales bacterium
AAAAGTGACTCGGCGTCACGGACACGCCAGCTTTCCACGAAAGCTTCCACGTCGCCGGCTTTCTTGGCGTCGAGGACGGTGCCCGCGCGGTCGGTCAGGTCGTTGGCGGGGTTGTTGTCGTTCGTGCCGAGCAGGCCACGATGTTCGGGGGCGAGCGCGTGCCACTGCGTCACGAAATCCAGGTAGCCTTGGGCCTGCGAGCCATCCCCCGCGCGGTGGATCGTCACCCACAACGCCGACAGGTCCGGCCACACGACGACAGCCCGGACCGCCGCGCCCGCCTGTCGCCACAGGCCGACTGCGCCACCGCCGGGTAAGTTTCCCTGCACGAACGCTCCGTCGCCCGCCGGTCGTCCGTCGATGAGCGCGGTGCCATCGGCGCGGACTTCCACCCGGCTCCCGCCCGCGCGCACCGCCAGGGCCGTGATGACGCTGACCGACTCGCTGTTGCGAAACCACGGTTGGTGGCGCGCCTGCACGGCGTGTTCGCTACTCCCGCCCACCAGCACGAACTCGCCGGCCTGCTGCGGGGTGTAGTTGACGCCGTCGCGCGTGGTGTAGTGCGGGTCGCCCGCGCCGCCGCCGGGCTTGTCGCCGCCCGACCGGGGCTTGACCGCGGGTGGCGCGGTGCCCTTGCCGTCGGGCGCGCCGCCGGGTGGGTACGTCACGGAGGAGCCGTTGGGATGATCCACCCGCTCGCGACCGTCGGTGAACCAGTGGTGGAACGTGTCGCGGGCCGCGTCGTAGGAACTGGCCGTCTCGCCATCAGGATGGGTGCCGCCGGAGTTGAGCGTGGTGAAGCTTCCGTCCTTTTCCTGCACGCTGAAGTCGCCGTTGGCATGGTGGATTTCCGTTTCGCCGGTGTCGGCGTCGTAGACCGCGCGGCTGCCGTTGCCGCCGATGCGTTGCTGGCTGCCCGCCTCCTGCCCTGCCGACGCGGGCGGTGCGGACGGAGCAAACCACCGTTGACCGCCGCCCTCAGTGTAGGCGTAGCTGCCACCACCAAGCTTCTGCGGCGGGTTGCCGACAAGGATGTATTCGCCGCCAGCACGCCGACGGGCGGTGGCGGTGCGGGGAACGAGCGCACGCCCATCCTTGCCTACCGGCACGACCACCGGCCAGGTGAGAGGGTCCGCCGGGTCGGGCGCGGGCAGACCCGCGTTGATCGGCGGCGCGGTGGAAGCGGGTTCGGGTGTCGCTTGCGGCGCGTCGGCGGGAGTGGGCGGAGCAGCCGGCACCGGGGCGGTGGGCTCACGTTTACACCCTGCGGAGGCGATCAAGACACCACACAGAGCCGCCCCCAGAAGCCACTTCGCCATGCAGGCACCGTAGCGAGTGCAGGCGGAGGGTGTCAACGGCACTTGGCGTTCGCGAAGAAAGCAGAGCCCCCAGGCGCATGGACACCCATCCGTACACCCGAGGGCTGTTGTTTCGCCTCAACGCCGACCGTGCTGCCGACCGGAATCGTTCCTCAGCGCGCGGCGTCGGAAAATTTGCCCTTGAGTCGGTCCCAGGCGTCACGTGTGGCAACCTTAGCCTTGTCCCATTCCAACCGTGAGTTGCCACGATTGCGGGCGTAATCCTGTTGGAGGTCGCTCTCCACGTCCGCGTAGTCTCTACTGGACTCGGCGTGGCGGGCGAAGCCCTCGTAGCCGGTGCGGTAAGCCGGGGAATAGTCGTTGTAGTCGTAGTCGCCCTCGTGATAGGACGTGCTGCGATAATTATTCTCCCAGTAAGCGTTCTCTTCCGTGGGGTTGACGGACTCGGCGATCCCCTTGCCAGCATATCCGCCGCCGACCGCGCCGACGATGCCGCCAACCACTGCACCAACGGGGCCGCCGACTGCGCCGCCGATGGCTACGCCCGCCGCACCGCCCGCGAAGCCACCCGTCCCCACACCGACCGGGTGCGAACCCGGCTCGCCCGTGACCACACCGGGGTTGGCCGCGCCAACCGCCGGCTTCGTGTCCGCGTAGATCCCGGCCATCGAAGCGCCGCTCGTCGTCGTGGTGCCGGCATCCTCGAACGCCGTGCCTGTGGCGTCTGGTTCGACGGGCGTCGAGGTGCCCGTGGAGCCATAGAGATTGGT
>CAXTQD010000346.1:2099-5624 GCA_964246175.1 uncultured Chthoniobacterales bacterium
GAGATTGGTCGTGCCGTAACTTCCCGGCGCGGCCGTCGAGCCAGAGATGGTCGAGGTCGAAGACGAATCGCCGGGCATGAGGCTATCCAATGCGCCGCGCACCGCTTGGCCGGCGGTAGGTGTACCAGTCTGCGGCGTTGTGGCACGGGACTGGTCTTCCTGCGTGCCGGCCGTCTCGGTGCGCACCGTGCGGCGCAGGCGACTGACGCCAGCCATGTCGCCGCTCGCACCGCTCGTCGGCGAGCCAACGTTGGAACTTCCCTCGTCCCGCCCGCTCGCGGTGGCGCGCGACGAGGCCCCGGCGGCTTCCGGGAGTTTGTCGAGGTCGGTGCTGACATCATCCGGTGCGGGCATCGTGCTGGCATCGGGCGTGCCGCCGCGGCCCAGACCGTAGTAGTGATAGATGTTTTCCTCTTCCTCCTCGGAGATTTCCGCCTCGGCAGAGATTGAGGGGGCTTCCTTGATGAACGTGCTCGTGTACGGCAAGCGCACAACGTTCTGGGTCTCGTCGAGTTCAGCCTTCTCGGCGGGAACGACGTGGTTGGCACCAAAGAGCCAGCCGGTCTTGACGCCGAGGAACTCCACCGCGCCCGTCGTCGGATCGGACCACAGGCTGTGCAGGGTGCCGACGCCGTCGCCGTTCTGGTCGACGACCTTGTAGTCGATCATCTGTTCGAGGGAGTCACCCGTGATTTCTTTGAGGGTTTTCATGACGGTCCTGCTTCCTTTGCGGGATTGGGGTTTGGGAGAATAAAAAACCGCGCTGACGAGGGGTGCGCGGACGGTTCCCAGCAAATGAGTCGTGCCTCCCCAGGTCGACGGATGTATGGCGGCGATTACGCTTGCCAACACTCCCGAGGGGTAGATGATGGGCAGTGATGAGAGGGCGTTCCCCGCTAGCCGTTCTGCTCGGCGTTGTCGTGGCGGTTGGAATGCCAGCCACTGCGAAGGCAACGCCCGGTTGGGTGACGCCGAAGCCTCCATACCCTGGCTTTGCTAGGATGTCGCACGAGAGCGGCCGGATCACTCTACGGGTGACAACAGACGCCACTGGGCGAGTCATCAAGGCGACTGCTTCCGTGCCCGCTCGTCAAAGCGACAACCTGCCGAACATCGCGCAGGGCTGCGTAAACTGGGCTTTGAGTCACTGGCACGGGCCGCCCAACGCTAAAGGGGTGATGTACATGGAGTTTGTTCTCCGCTAGCCGTTATAGACCGACCGCCTCAGTTCCGCAGCGGTTTGCCCGTCTTGAGCATGTGGCGAATGCGCTCGTGCGTGCCGTTCTGCGCGCACAGGCCGATGAACACCTCGCGTTCCAGGTCGAGCAACACACGTTCCGGCACGCGTCCCGCCCGCGCGCCAGGGCCGCCGGTGAGGATGCGGGCGAGTTCGCCGGCGAGATGCACGTCGTAGGCCGACCATTTGCCGGTGTCGCGGTAGCCCGCCGCTTCTTCCATCAACCGCGCGTAGCCTTCCGCGCCGAGGACCTCGATCTCGCGAGGAGCGGGCGGCTGGTAGCCGGCGGCGGCGAGGCCCAGGAGCGCGTCCTTGGCGTCGCCGAGCAGGCGGCGGCGGTTCATCGTGATGCCGTCATGGGGGCGCAGGTAGCCCAGACGGCGAGCCTCCAACGCGGAGCCGGACGTTTGGCCAGAGGTGATCAGCCCCCACGTTGCCCGGAGCGCCTCGTAGGGGTCCGCGCCGGGGGCGAGGGCGGCGTTGGCGCGGGCGAGCATCTCGGTCGTGCCGCCGGCGGAGGGCATGAGGCCGACCTTGAGTTCGACCAGGCCCGTGGTCAGTTCGGCGTCGGCCTGCACGGCGTCGCTGTAGAGCATGGTCTCGCAGCCGCCGCCCAGCGTCATGCCGAAGGGGGCGCACACCACCGGGAAGGGGGCGGCCCGCAGCCGCGTCGTCATGTGCTGGAAGTTGACGATCATCGCCGTGATCGCCGCGGTGTTGCCGGCCTCCGCGTCCGCGAGCAGCGCGCCGAGGTCCGCGCCGGCCGAGAACCAACGGCCCTGGTTGCCGATGACCAGCCCCAGGAAATCCTGCGGCACCCGGTCGCACGCCTCCGCCACCGCCGCGAACGCATCTGTGCCGAGCGCGTTAGCCTTGCTGTGAAACTCCAGCCCGAGCACGCCGTCGCCCAGGTCCACGAGGCTCGCGCCCTCGCGGCGGTTGAGGACGCGGGCCGGTTCCGCGCGCTTGAGGTCGGACAGGATAAGGAGACCCTCCGCCGCGCCCTCCGCGCCGGTCCCGTAGAACGGACGACTCTCGGAGGCAAATTGCGCCAGCACAGGCGGGATCGACAGGCCGAGCTTTTGCATGGCGGCGACCACGGCGTCGGCCCCGAGGGCATCCACCGTCTTGAACGGTCCCATCTCCCAACCGAAACCCCATTCGAGCGCGTGGTCGATGTCCTGCGCGGTGTTGGCGACGATCCCGTGCTTTTCCGCGGCGAAACGCAGCATTTCCAGGAATGTCCGCCGCGTGAACTCGCCCGCCGGCGTGTCCAGCGCCAGGAGCGCGCGGAGGCGCTCGGGGAGGGGCTGCCGGGCGATGGCTTTGATCTCGGACGCCTCGGCGGCGGGACGCTCCGCGTAGTCGAGCGTCGCCGGGTCGAGGACGAGGATCGTGCTCGTGCCATCGGCGTTGCGGCGGCGCTGGTAATAACCGCCGCCGGTTTTCTCGCCCTTGCGGCCGGCGGCGAGGAGCCGTTCCATCGTCGGCGGCAGGCGGAAGTCGTCCGTCGTGGCGGCGGACAAGTCCTGCGAGATCAGCCCGAGCACGTCGAGACCCACGGTGTCGGCCAGGCGCATCGTGCCGCTGCGGGGCCGACCCAGCAGCGGGCCGGTCAGCGCGTCCACGGCGTCGGCGGACATCTTCATCTCCTCGGCCACGCGCGCCGTTTGCAGCAGCGAGTAGATGCCGATGCGGTTGCCGATGAACCCGGGTACGTCGTTGGCGAGCACGATGCCCTTGCCCAACACCCGGTCGCCAAACGCGCGCACCGCTTCCAGCGCCTCGGGGGCGGTGTCGGCGGTGGGGATGAGTTCCAGTAGGTAGAGGTAGCGTGGTGGGTTGTAGAAGTGCGCGCCCAGGAAGCGGCGACGGAACGAGTCCGAGCGTCCCTGGCTCTGCACGGTCATGGGGATGCCCGAGCTGTTGGAGGAGAACAGCGCGTCCGGCCGCGCGTGCGCCTCGACGAGCGCCCAGAGGTGTTGCTTGGCGGCGGGTTTTTCGACGATGGCCTCAATGATCCAGTCGCACTCGGCCAGGCGCGGGAGGTGGTCGGCGGTGTTGCCGAGGGTCAGGAGCGCGCTGGTGGTTGCCGGGTCCATGAACGCCGGCGGCCGGGAGCGCAGGGCGCGTTCGAGCCCGGCCTGGACGACGGCGTCACGGCTTTCCGCGCCGCCGGTGGCCGGTTGGTCGAGCAGGAGGGTGGGGATGCCGGCGTTGGTGAGGTGGGCGGCGATGGCGGCGCCCATCGTGCCCGCGCCGACGACGGCGACGCGGCGGATGGAGGG
>CAXTQD010000347.1:0-3608 GCA_964246175.1 uncultured Chthoniobacterales bacterium
TGGGCTGCGCCACAGCGCGGCCACCATCCTGCTCAACGACCAGGGCAAGAACCTGAGAGAAGTGCAGGAGGCGCTACGCCACCGTGACATCCGCACCACCAGCCGCTATACCCATGTGGCCCCAGAGCACACTCGCGGCACCATGGACGCGCTCGGCGGGAGCTTGCCGACGGTACGTGGAAATGGCGGGATGATTCCGGGTAATCGAAGGTAAGCGGAAGCGTTTCCAAAGCCATGACGCCAAGCGAGAGCGCATTTCTGGAGCGGGCGGTGGTGCAGATCCTCTTCGTCAGCGGGCGGGAGTTCTCCATCGAGGGTCTGCGCGAGAAGCTGCGCGGGTTGTTCGTCCAGGAACCGGACGCCACTGTACGCGCGGCAGCGAGTGTCGGCAGCTTCGAGCTGCTCCAGGTGCTGCTCAAGACGACCCAGAAGCTCGAAAAGCTGGGCCTGCGCCTGGACATGCGCGCCGGCGGCGTGCGGATCACGACGGCCGAGGTGCGTCCCTCCGCCCTACGCTCCTACTTTTCCGCGCTGGCCGAGCAGACCCGGTCGGATTCAGTCAGCGCGGGCGGCGAACAGGGGGAAGAGGGGCCCCTGAGCACCACGGGCTTGGAGGTGCTCGCCTGCATCGCCTTCAAGCAGCCGCTCTCCCTGGCCGAGATCAACGGGTACTTCTCGACCGACAAACGCTCGGTCGTCTTGCGCTTGCAGCATCTGGGGCTGGTGGACTGCCGCACCGCAGGGGAAACCGGACGCACGGTGTGGATGACCACGGGAGAGTTCTTGCGCCGCTTCAACCTCCAGTCACCCGCCGATTTGGAGCGTCTCCTCGTCTCGGGCGAGTTGTCCAAGGCAGCCTGAAGCCGGTGTCGGCCTTTACGGCAGTCAAGGTCCGCCCGGTTGCCAGACCGAAGTTCCCTACCGGCCGGTGACCAAAGCGGAGCACGCCGGCCGCAGAAAACCCGCGGCCGCTCCGGCGCGCATTCCCTCACGATCCGCATCCTCGGCGATCCGGCTGGTGGCCATCCCCGCCGGATCGAACGCCATGCCGTCGTCCTCCACAGACACCCGGCAGACCGCGGCCACGATGGCGCGCACATTTTCCAGGCCGTTGCCCACTCGGCCCAGCAAATCAATGTCGCGGGTGGGCCTAAGTCACCGGCAGCTTCCACACCAAGAGCATCAAAGCACCTTTGAGGACGAACTGGCTGCGGTGTTCGGAGCGGGCTAGCCGGTAGAGCCAGCGTTCGAGCGCGTAGTATTGCGCCGGTTCGTTGAACGGTCGTCCCGACGCCGGCGCCAGGTTGAGGAGGCGCTGGTGCACGGAGGCGGCGACGTTCTTGACCGGTTTCACATCACGGCCTCCAAATACGGACGCATCACGTTTTCCACCCGGCAGACCCGCGCAAAGGCGAGTACCTGCCCCCAATCCTGCCGTCGTCGACCGCGGTAGGTCCGCAACGCCTCGATGGCAACGTCCGCCCCTAGTTTGTGGCGGTACTTGAACACGTCGGCGAGGGTTTTCTCGGGTGAATAGATGCGCATCAACACGCCGTCGACCGTGTGTTCTTGGACGCCGGCGCGCAGCGAAGCCGGAGAAAAGCGGTACACTTTCAGCGGAGGATGGTCGAGGCGCGGGGTGCGGGCGGTGCGCGGCAGGGCGATGGCGATTGCGTGCGGCACCTGGGTGGTCAGGCGGTGGAAGGCTAGGGCGGTCAGCAGGCAGAACACCGCGCGGGGCACCCGCTTCGCCACGGCGAGCAGGTCGGGTTTGCCGGGCGCGGGCAGCGTGGCGAGACGGTACAGCCCGCGGGAGACCTGCTCGACTTCTCCCTGGTCGCGCAGGGCGTAGAGCGTGCGGGGATGAATCCCGGCACGCTGAGCCTCGACGGTGCGCAGCGTTCCCCGGTGCGCGACAAACACCTGCTGGGCTTGCTGGAGAGGTGTGGTCACGGCGGATAGAAATGCAGGCAGTTCATAATAAATATCTACGTTTCTATCCAAGCGCAACGGTGTTTGTGCTCACGGCACCCGCTGCGAAGTCAGGTGGTTGGAGGACGGAACCCGAACTTTCCGCGCCGTGCTCTGCGTGCCACGACCAAGGATTTACCGCCGCAGGCCGAAAGCCATGTAGAAGACCGCCAGAATGGCGATCAGCAGCACGAGCACGGCCGCACTCCCGAACACCAGGCGCCGAAATTGTCTGAGTTGACCCTCGATGCGCCCAGAAAGTCTTTCCGCCGTCTGGAGGAACGTCGCCAACCCGGCGGCCACGCCTTCCTCCGCCCCGGAAGCCACCGCGTTCTTGGCGGCAAAAACCGTGGAGTTGAGGATGGCTTCCGTCCGCTTGTTGGCGAGCTTGTTCCAGTCGCTCGACGCCGTGGCCACCGCCTCCCGGAAGCCCTGCAAAAGTTCATCCTGCGAAGCCGCCGTCTCGCGCAGCAGAAAACGGTTGACCGTGATCAGCATGGCGACCGGATCGTCGGCTCCGAGCGCGATCTTGTGCTTGCGGGCGAGTTCGGCCAGCAGGTCATCGATGTTGTCGTGGTCGCCGTTGCTCATAGGGCTCCCATGCCCGCGCCGATGGCCGCATAGGCTTTACGCTCGAAAATCTTGAGCCGTTGTTTGGCCATGAGCACCACGCCTTTGGCCTGTTGCTCCTCGTCAAAGGTGCGACGGGCCTTGAGCATGTTTTCGATGTCGAGGCCGAAGGTTTCCTTTTTCACGTCGGGAATCTGCACGATGCCGGCGACGCGCCCTTTGTTCTCCTTGTAGACCTTGGTGTCCGTAAACCCTTTACCCTCGTAGTCGATGGCCCCGTGGTACGGGTTAAGCCAAACGACAAAGGGCACCGAGGCCGGGAAGTGCGTCACCAGGGAAGCAAAGCCTGCCAAGGTCGGCATGAGCATCTCGCCGCCCGTGATCACCGTGTGGATGACGACCGTGTGCCCGAGTTCCTGGAGAACCGAAGCCACCTCGTTGCTGATGAGGTAGTGCGAAAGCGGCACGAAAGACGACGCGCCGTTGTCCACGATCACGTCCGTCTTGGACTGGGCGATCTTTTCAACCAGGGTGTCGAACTGGCGGGTGTTGATCTCGTCGCCTTCGAGGATGTTGATGCGCTGGACGGCGAGCGAGGTGAAGGCGTGGAGCGTGCCGTTGACGGGGTCGGTGTCGATGCAGAGGGCGGGCGTGCCTCTGGCGAGGAAAGATTGAGCGAGCAAATTGGCGATGAACGACTTGCCAACGCCTCCCTTTCCTTGGAGGACGAAGTGGGTGTTAGGCATGGGTAGAGAGCGGCAAAACTTTCTTAGAGTCAGGTCAAATCAGGTCGGTGGGGTCGGGCGTGGCGTTGTGGGTAAAACCATCGCGCCTGGAGGGCGGGCCAGGTTTGGGAGCGTTCTTGCTTTCTTTCTTTGGCGTCTTCAACCGGGCGCGAACCAGTCGGCAAAACGTCGAGTACGGCATCGTGACGCGGCCGGCCTTCGTGAGAACTTTCCAGATGTTGCGAACGGCCCAGTAGGCATCGAGCGCCTCCTGGATGTCGTTTTTCTCGGCGATGAACTCGGCCAGGTCCGAGCCGAACTCCTTGAACTCGATCTCCAGGC
>CAXTQD010000347.1:3618-5623 GCA_964246175.1 uncultured Chthoniobacterales bacterium
TCCTTGAGCAGTTCAAGCAGTCTTTTGCGAGCAGGCATCCCACGGATTCTCGGGCGGTTGAGGGTGGTTCACAACGGGGGCGTGAGATTGCCAAAGCCAAGGGCATGGTTCTCACAAGCCGCGCAAGATTCTCACAACTTCTGTGCTGATCAACCAAAAATATCATTAAACCTTTGCTTGGAAACTGGCCTTCAATCGGAATAAATGGGGCAGGACAGGCGATGTAGGACTACGGCGTGAGCGCCTTCGTTCCACATCACAAGCCAGCCTTATTCACGCTCCGCGTTCAACGGCTGCCCTCTGGCCTCTGCCCGGCATGGAACCACACCCTCCTCTTTCCCAGACCAAGTCCCCGACGCCCACCCGCCGCGCCAGTCCGCACATCAAGGTGTGGCTCCTGCCCTCCGAGAAAGCCGCGATCCAGTCCAAGGCCGCCGCCCATGCCCTGAGTGATTCCGCTTACCTGCGAGCCCTGGGATTAGACATGCCGGTGCGGAGCACGGTTGACCAAGAAACCGTGCTGGAACTCGCCAAGATCAACGGCGGACTCGCCCGGTTGGGTGCGCAGCTTGCAACCTGCATTTCCGACCCCGGCCACCCTGCGGACGAAGGACGGCTCAAGCGCCTCATCGCCGACTTGGAGGCGACCCAGGTCCTGCTGCTGTGCAAAGTCGAAGCGTTGGTGGGCAAGGCATGACCAACCTGGCGCGCCCGCGCAGTTTAGCCGCTAAACCATGATTTCCAAGAAGGTGGCGGTGAAGGCGTCGGCGAAGAGCAAAATCGGAAACCTCGTCCGCTATCTGCTCGACCAAAAGGGCAAGGAGGGCCGGGTGGCGGCGGTGGCCGTGACGAATTGCCAGTGCGGCGACTCGGAGTGGGCCGTCCACGAGATGCAGGCCGTCCAAGGCCGCAACCAGCGGGCGAAGGGCGACCGAACCTATCATCTCGTCATCTCCTTTCGGGCGGGCGAGAACCTGCCCAACGACGTGCTCGCCGAGATCGAGCGCGAGTTTTGCGCTGCCCTTGGTTTCGCCGAGCACCAGCGGGTTTCGGTCGTGCACCGGGACACTGACCACCTGCACGTTCACGTTGCCATCAACAAAGTGCATCCCATCCGGTTCACGCTGCACGAGCCGTTCAACGACTACTACACCCGGGCGAAGTTGTGCCAACGCCTCGAAAAGCACTTCGGCCTGCATTCTGACGGCGGACGATCCGACGGGAACGCGCCCGCCCACCAGAAAGCCGCGGCGATGGAGTCTATCGCCGGGGTGGAAAGTCTGATCGGGTACGTTCGGCGCACGCTAGGGAAAGCGGTGGCCACCGCCCGCGACTGGACCGAACTGCACCGGTCGTTCGCCGAGGCGGGGGTGGCCCTGCAGCCGCGTGGCCACGGTCTCGTGGTCGAATCCAACGGCACGCGGGCTAGAGCCTCCAGTTGCCTGCGCGAACTTTCCAAGGCGGCGCTGGAGAAACGATTCGGTGCTTACCAGAACGCGAGCGCGACCGCCGGCACGTCAGGAAAGACTTACCGGGCCCGACCCATGCAGCCAGACAGCGAGCGGCTCTACCGCCGATACCAGGCGGCGAGAACCAAGGCTAGGGAGGCGCGGCACGAAAGGCTCGGGGCAGCCCTGACTGCCCACCGGGGCCGGGTGGAGCAGGCAAAAACCGCTTACAAGCTGCAACGGGAGATCATTGGGATCACCCGCCGCAACGCCGTGAACACGGTCATGCTGCAACTCCACCGGTCGCACTTGCAATCCAAGATCGCCGCGAGCTTTGCCACCTACCAGACCCAGAGGCAAACCATCTTCCGCGAGGCGAAGCTCCTGGCCTGGAACGATTGGCTGATGGTCCAGGCGTCCACGGGCAACCAATCGGCGCAGCGGCTGCTGCTGAGCCGACACGCCAGAAAGGTTGCCGGCGGCCCCTCCCCTGCCCCTGCCAAAAGCCTCTTTCCGAAATTCAATGCACGACCCAACTACGCCGGCCCCGGCGTCAC
>CAXTQD010000348.1:0-5604 GCA_964246175.1 uncultured Chthoniobacterales bacterium
CGCGGCCCGTGGCGTTGAGGGTGAGCACCAAGGCATCCTGTGCACTTTCGGCCGGGCGCGGGGCCTGGGACTGGTGGTTGGTCCGCTCGGTGAAGATCGCGGTCTTGGTCGCCTGCTTGGTCTCCTCGTGATAGTTCTCCAGCGAGCGCAGCAACGGAAAGTCCGGGTCGCCGCGGAACACCCGGGCGTTGGCCAGATCGTTGACCGGCCCGAAGCGCACGGTGAACTGGTCATACCTCTCGTTGAGGCGGCGTCGGGCCAGGAGCACGCCGCTTTCCTCCGTCCCGTCAAGCTGGGTGCGCAGGCACTCCCGCACAGCATCCCGCAACCGAATCAAGCCGCGGATGCGCCGCGCGCCATCCTCCGAGAGCTTGGCCACCGGCGTCAGCACGCCGCCCGAGCGGATGGCAACGCGGCCATCGTCGAGCGTGGTGAAGGCGTTTTCCTTGACGTGCTCCGGTGCTAGGATCGCCTGTTCTTCCACTCCGGCGGAAGCACTGGGTGGGCTGCCTGCAATTTTTTCAGAGCGCAGCACGCCTTCGGGCAGAAAAGCGATGGCCGCGCGCAACGCCGTTGCCAAGTCACGGCCGTCCGGCGCGAGCGTCGGCTCGTTCGCGCGGTACATCGTGCCAGCGTTGCGCATGGTGCCCAGCATCATGTGCGGATTGGCCGCGAAGTATTCGTTGATCTGGAAAGCCACCCCATCCGCGTTGCGGTGCTCGGCTAGGTCCAACCACGCCGGGCCATTGGGCCGCTCGCCTGTATCCAACCGGCGCAGAAACACGATGTCGGTCGTCACTTCCGTGTTCGCGTTCTGCTTGAAGGCGGTGTTCGGCAGCCGGATGGCTCCCACGAAATCGGTCCGCTCGGCCATGTATCCACGCAGCGAGGAGTTCACCTTGTCCAGCGTCCCCTTGGAGGTGATGAAGACCAGCAAGCCGCCCGGACGCACTTTCTCGACGCCCTTGGCGAAAAAGTAGTCGTGGATGACGAAGTTGCGGTCGTTTAACTGTGGATCGACTGGCTTGTAATCGCCGAACGGCACATTGGAGATGGCGAGATCAAAGGAGTTGTCTACCAAGGCAGCGTGCTCGAAGCCCTGGGCGCGCACGTCGGCGTCCGGGTAGAGCTTGGCGGCGATGCTGGCGGTCACCGGATCAAGTTCGATGCCAGTGAGCCGCGAGCGGGCGTGCATCTCCTCGGGCATGAGACCGAAGAAATGGCCGAGTCCCACCGCTGGTTCGAGTACCCGCCCACCGGCGAAGCCCAGTCGCTCCACGGCATCGTACATGGCACTGACGACGGCGGGAGCGGTGTAATGAGCGTTGAGCGTGGAAGCGCGTGCCGCTTCGTATTGCGCGGGCGTGAGCAGCCGTTGAATCGTCGCGCGCTCTTCCTCCCAGTCCGGCGAATCGGTCCAGGAGGCGAACACCTGTGGAATGCCGCCCCAGCCTACGTTGCGCACCAGCACGCGCTTTTCCTCTTCCGTGGCGGGCCGTGCCTCCCGATCCAACTGTTGGTTCAGTTCGATGGCCGCGAAGTTGTCGCTGGCCTTTTGCTTGAGCGAGCCTTGGCCGACGCTGGCCTTCTCCTGCGGCCCAAACCGGAAGTTGGCGGTGTTTAGAGGGCGACGCCCGGCTCCGGGTCCAGGAGAATAGATTTCTCCCGGATTAATTCCCACGCCTGCGTCTGGGCCTGTTGCGGCGTCAGCGACCGATCCTTCCGAAGCTATCGCCGCAAGGTGCCCATTCCCTCGATCATCGCCTCCCGGGCCTCGAAGAGCGCCTCTTCCAACTTCTGCTGCGCTTCCAACCGTATGACTGTCTTCGGCCGGAACTGCCGTCAGTGGCGCTCGGCCATCAGGCCGTACTGCGTCAAACAAATCTCTGCCATTTTGAAGTGCCTCCTGCTGTGGGTTTGAGAAGTCGAATAAATCCAGTTGCCGGTCGGCCATGACCATCGACAAAAACAGTTCGACGTTCAAGCTGGCAACCGCCGAAAGCGGTTCGTACACCAATTTATCGGTCGCCCTAGACTACGCTAGCCGAGCGCCTGCTCTGATCGCGCATCTTGCGGTGGACGCGAGAAACCACTTATTCTCGCAAGGTCGCGGTAGCGCCCTGGTAGTCGCCCGGGCCCGGCACGGACAAAGCCGGGGCGAGTCGCGCTCCAACGAAAACCAGGGTTGCGGGCAATAAGTGGTCTCGGGTTGAAAAGAACGAACCCGCCGTGAAAAGCGCGCGAGCTTTCTGCGGACCAACCATTCTAAGTCATCTAGCCGCGCCGACGAGAGCGCCTGCTATACGTGTAAGAGGTGATCTCTCCAAGCAGCCAGGCTGTGGAAACGTGTAAACACTTGGCCAGCCCCACCAATTCGTAATCGGCCACATAACGTTCGCCGCTCTCGATCTTCGAAACCGCAGTGCGGCAGAGGTATAAACCAGATTCGATCAAACACCTCGAAAGGCCAACCTGGGAAAGACGCACGCTCGGGCGCTGCCTCGCCTGTCGCACGCGTGTGCCGACCAGATTCTTGGCTACCGTATGGGGTGAGTTTTTCACATCCGCCGAGGTGACCTCTTTTTGAGGGCGCTCTCATTGCTAACCCTCTGCAATCAAAACATATCAGTCGAAAGTGGCATGCGCTTGGCACCCTCGGCGGTCAGACACTTGGTCACGGCTTGACCCACCTCGCTGGCAGCAGCCGCGATCACGCAAGTTTTTCCGTCGAGCCGCTGCAAGGTCGAACTGGCTGATGGTGGCATGGCGCAAGCGCAGCCGAACGCAAAGACAACACAAGCGCGTGACCGAACCCGTCTCGCCACGCGGCAGCTTTATTCCTCGGCCACCTCGATCACGACCTTGCCGAACAACTCTGAAGAGGTCGCTGCTTGGTACGCCTCTTTCGCCTGATCGAAAGGGAACACTTGGTCGATCGGCGGTTTGATGCTGCTCGCGTCCACCGCTGCGACCAAGTCCGCCAACGCCGCCAAGCCGCCAACCGCTGTGCCGCGAATCGACGCGGCCTTCATCATCAAGAAGAGCAGGTTCGGCGGGGTGTCCGCCTGGGTGAAGAGTCCCATGAAGGCCACCTCGCCGCCGAACGCCAGCGCTGCGATGGATTGGTCTATCGAATTCCCGCCCGCCGCGTTGACCACGCGCTGCACGCCGCCCGTGCGCTTGAACACCTCCTCGCCCCAGTTCAGCGTCGTCCGGTAGTTCACTCCATCGATAGCGCCGAGCGAGCGAATGCGTTCCAATTTTTTGTCTTGGCTCGATGTGCCGATCACTTCCGCGCCCACGGCTCGCGCGAGCAGGAGGGCAAAGAGCGACACCGCCCCCGTGCCGAGCACAAGCACCTTGTCGCCTTGGCCAATGCGCCGGTTCGTATAAGGCCGGTCGCCGTTGAGCGCCGTCCACGCGGTGAGCGCGGCGCAGGGCAAAGTCGCCGCTTCGAGCAGGCTGAGGGTCTTCGGCGCGGCAGCCACCCGGTCGGCCGCTAGGACTACATACTCCGCCAGTACGCCCGGCTGTCCGGGGGAACCAAGGCCCCAACCTAGGCCCGGTAGGGGCGGTCCATCCACCCAATCTTTGTAATAAACGCTGGTCACGCGGTCGCCGACGGACCACGATCCGGCACCGGTTCCGACCGCGTCGATGATCCCCGCGCCGTCAGAGAGCGGCACGAGGGTTTCCGGGATTTGGATTCCGTATTGACCGGTCAGAATGAGTTGGTCGCGGCGGTTCAGCGAGGCCGCGCACACCCGGACCCGCACCTCGCCCGGCCCGGGCTCCGGCATCGGCACGTCTTCGAGTGCCAGACCGCTTAGATCGGTCGTTCCAGCTTTGAGTATCCAGCGTTTCATGATGTTTTTGCTTTCTGAGTTTTCCAGAGGGCGCAAACGCGGCCTGAATGAATTGTAATTCACATAGTTACATTTAGAAGGGCTAATGCAACCTTTATCGATACATTTTTCCACGCTTGGCCGTGCCGAGCGTGATATGCTCTGGTGATGATCGATTGGCGCTTCGCGACCGCACTGCAAATGGTGCTCTCCTTAGCCGTGGCCGCGGAGAAAGGAATCCAATGCACGAGCCAGGAACTCGCCTCGGGCCTCGGGGCCAATCCCAGCCTCGTGCGCAAGCTGCTCGTGCCGCTCAACCGCGAGGGCGTGACGGCGTCCTCGCTGGGCAAGCATGGCGGCGTCCGGTTGGCCCGGCCGGCCGAACAGATCACGCTGGGTGACATTTACCGAGCCATCACCGATAAGAAAAAGCTGCTGGCCGCACGCCCCGACGTGCCGAGCCTGTGCGTCGTCAGCACGAACATCGTCGCATACTTCGACACGCTGGCGGACGACGTGGAAAAGGCGGTGCGTGGCGTGTTGGATAGCCAAACGGTCGCCGAAACGTTGGCGAAGGTGCGGCAGCTCGACACCCGACGACGTAGCGCTAGCCTGCGTTAGCTCATCGACCAGAAGAGCCGTCACGGCAGGCGGGCACCCCAGGAACCGCTTCAAAACACCATGACTCTTCGCCGGCGACGCCGTCTCTTTTTGGTGGAGAGCGAGGCGGCCAATCAGTCCAGTTCGTCGAAGGCGCGATCCAGATGCGCTCCCAACCCATCGGCCGGATCGACGAACCAGGACGCGACCGCATAACGGAAAGTCGCCATTCCGGCCTGGGCCGCCAGGGCTGCCATAGCCACGCTCGCAGAACAACTCGATGGCGGCTCGCTACGAATGCCAGGCGGAGGCGTCCGGGTCCTGCCAGGAGGCGAGCACCTGCGGAATGCCGCCCCAACCCACGTAACGCACCAGGATGCGCTTCTCTTCTTCCGTGGCTGGGCGCTTCCCGGTCGAGAAGCTGCGAGAGTTCGATGGCGGCGAAATTATCGCACGCCTTCTGCTTGAGCGAGCCCGACCCGACCAAGTGACTCGTCGCCGTATCGAAACGGAAGTTGGCGGCGTTTAGAGGGCGACGCCCGGCTCGGGCTCCAGGAGAATATATTTCTCCCGGGTCAACTCCCACGCCTGCGTCTCCGCCTGCTGCTCCGTCAATCCCTCCGCCTTGAAGCGGCGATAAAGCGTCTCGGTCTCCTCAATCGTCCGCTCCTGTGCTTCCAGAAGTGCTTCCTCCAGCTTGCCCTGCGACTCCAGGCGTCGCACCATCTTGGGCCGGAACTGCCGCCAGTGGCGCTCGGCCATCAATCCGTACTGGGTCAAAGAGGTCTCGGGCATAAGTGGTAGGTGAAGGCTCCGGCTGGTGGTCTGCGAGGTCAAAGAGATCTAATTGCCAGTCAGCCCGCGCCATCAGAGAGAACAGAACGCGGGACAAGTCGACAAATGTTTTATCGGTTTGGTACACCAATTCTGATCGCCTCATAAACGGTCCAGCGACGCTCAGAGCGGTCTGCGTGCGCGAGGGGCCGCTCGGCACGGCTTGTACTGACCGAACTCGGATCAGGAATCCGGCTGCCTGACATTCATTTCCGTGGCTGGAAACATGAGAAAGTCACGTAATACCACTTCTGACATGATGGCGCTGCCTCAGGTTTGCGGCCACCAGTGGTAGCAGGTGCAAGCGGCGAGGTAACCAGGCTGC
>CAXTQD010000349.1:0-5239 GCA_964246175.1 uncultured Chthoniobacterales bacterium
CAACCTTTGCAAGCTCCACCGCCCCGCTACCGACCACGACCCGGGCGGCTGGCGCTACGGGCGCGAACTGCCCCTCGCCGTCGTTCTCGGCCCGCACGAGGTGCGGTTCGTCAGGGGAATGCGCGCGCAGTTGGAGGCGCTCTCCGACGAGTGGCGCGGGCGCAACTTCCCGCCCGGCGGCCGGCTGGGACGCGCCGTGTTCGAGGAACGCGTCCTGCCCCTCGTGCCCGCTCTCAGCGGCGGCGGGACGTTCTGGGGTCTGGTCGAACGCGGCGGCGTGCTCCTCGCGCAGGCCGATTTTTCCTCCGCGACGTTCCCTGCCCGGCGCGACGCCGCTGGCCGCGCGCTCCACGCGCCCACCGAGCGCCGCAACTATCCCGCCTGCTGCCAAGACTGCCCGCAGCGTCCCGTCTGCGAGGCCGACCCCAAGACGATGACCCCCGCCCTCGCCTGGCGTAAACTCGGCCTCATCGAACGCGACGGCACCCCGACGCGGCGCGGGGTGATCTTCGGGTTCTTCAACCACGGCGAGGGCCTCGCGGTTGCCGCTGCGCTCGAAGCGCCCGACTACGCCATCGACGACCTCCTGTACGACCTCGCCAACCTGCGCGCCGGCCACCGCTTCACTCCCGAGGGCGACAATCCGCACGGCGGCCGGCTCGGCAATCTGTGCCAACGTGTCTACGGCCGCGCCGACCATCCCGGCTACCTGGAGATGGGTGTGCCGCCAGACTACGGCGACGGGGCGGCGACGGTTGTTGCGGAGTTGGTCCAAAGCCCTGGTAACCGCCACCGCCTGCTCAACGATTCTCTGCGCGCCGGCGACCTGGAACGTGCGCTCACGGAATGGCGCAGCCTGCTCTCCCACATCGCCGTCGCGCCCGAGTACCCGTGGGATCGCTGGGCGGTGCTCCAAGCGGCGGCGCGGCGCTTCGTGGCGGCCGACGGCGGGAACGGGCAACTGCCGATCTTCCCGCCGCTGTCCGCCGCGCAACAGCGCCGCTACCAACACCGGCTGTTTCTCAAGGCGTGAGCGGACCGCCCCGCGCCTGGCATGCGTTTACAAAGGAAAACCTCTCGCTTCATTTCCTTTATGCCATACGAACTGCCGCCCCTGCCCTACCCCAACGACGCGCTCGAACCCCACATCGACGCGCAGACGATGGAGATCCACCACGACAAGCACCACCAAGCGTACATCACCAACCTCAACAAGGCGCTCGAAAGCAGCCCTGAGCTGTCTTCGAAGCCCATCGAAGAACTCATCGCCAATCTCAACGCTGTGCCCGAGGCGGCGCGCACGGCTGTCCGCAACAACGGCGGCGGCCACGCGAATCATTCCTTCTTCTGGAAGATCATGAAGTCGGGCGGTGGCGGGGAACCTACCGGCGAGATCGCCGAGGCCATCAAGGACACGTTCGGCGGCCTGGATGGTCTCAAGGAAAAGGTCAACGCCGCCGGAGCCGCGCGCTTCGGCAGCGGCTGGGCGTGGCTCGTGGTCAAAGGCGGCAAGCTGGAAGTCATGTCCACCCCCAATCAGGACAGCCCGCTCATGGAAGGCATCCCACCCGTCCTCGGCGTGGACGTGTGGGAGCACTCCTATTATCTGAAGTACCAGAACAAGCGTCCCGATTACCTCAAGGCGTGGTGGAACACGCTTAACTGGGACGCCGTGAACGAGAACTACGCCAAGGCGAAAGGATAGGCACCTCGGGCCGTCATTGGTTTAGCGGCCATACACCACCTCTGGACCGTGTTGCCGCTAGGTGGCATGTTCCTTTTAGTGGAAGAAGGTGCTGTTGCTTCTTGGACAGTTCAAGTATTCCGCGCACGCGATGCCTGCGGTCCTTGATCTGCCCGAAGCATGTACCCGCGTGCTGCCGCTGAGCGTGGCGGCATACGAGGCTTTGGCCGAGATGGGTGCCGTGGGCAAACGCGCGGAACTGATCCGTGGGGTAATCTTCGAGAAGATGCCGAAGTCCCCGCTGCATCGTAAGCTGGCCCGCCGCATCTTTCTCTTTCTAGTCGCCCTACGGCGGATGGGATTGGTGGTGTTCACCGGAGCGCCGTTGCGTTTGACGGACTCCGAGCCGGAGCCTGACGTGATGATCGTGCGCGGCGAGGTGGAAGACTTTGATGCGCACCATCCCACCACTGCCGCGCTCGTCGTGGAAGTCGCCGTCAGCAACGCGGCGCTGGACCGTGAAAACGCCTCGCTTTACGCTGAAGCGGGTGTGGAGGAGTACTGAATCGTCCTCGCCTTGGAGAACCAGATTGAGGTTTACACGCGACCGGAAAGCGGCCGTTATCAAGACCGGCGGACCTACTCTGCCGGTGAGACGCTGACTTGCACGGTGGTGCCCATGCTCCAAGTATCACTCGCCGAGTGGTTCACCTGAATGGCGTTAACTCGATTCGGGGGGTGTTGAGCCTCACAGGCAGGTGCTTAATGCCTCGTGTCGTTAGACACTTTCTGCGGCTTGGAACCATCTACAGGTATCGCCGGCAGCACAGGCTTGTCCTTCGGACGGGCGGGCACAGGCGATGCCAGCGGACTATTTGGGTCGCCGGGAGCTTTCACTGCCGGCAGCGACAGCTGAGTTAGCAGCGCCGTCGGCGAAACATCGTTCTGGTCGGACGCCAAGGCCGAGGCTGCTGCGGCACGGGTTTCCTCGGGGTTCGGCGTGACCTCGACTGGCGCGATGGACGCAGACGGGGCAGGCGTGGACACCACGGGCAGCGCAGCCGGCTTCGGCGCATCGGTCGTGGCGGCAGGAGCGGCAGGCGAGGGCGGAGACTGACGCTCGACGAGCGTGCCGAGGTTGCCCAGCCGCTTGTAGTTCACGTAGACGTAAAATCCGAACACTGCTGCCGCCAGCACAATAAAGCTCGCTACCAACGCCACCACCTGCCGCACGCTGGCCGTCCGGCGACGCTTGCGCCACGCCCGTTGCGGGGCGCGGTATTCGGCTACTGGCCGGTCGCTCAGGTACTGGTAATCGTCCAGACCGAACGTGCTCGCATCGGCGAAAGCGTCCATGTACGGCCGTGTGTCGAGGTGCAGGTACTTGCCGTAGGCGACCAGAAAGCCGCGCGCGTAGGCAAGGTTCGCAAAGTTTGAGTAGTCGTCGTTCTCCAAATCGCGCAGCCGCGCGAGCTGGATTTTCGTCGCACGAGCGGCGTCTTCCAGGCTCAAGTGGCGCTGGGTGCGTGCGCGCCGGAGTTTCGTACCTGCCGTCTCTACCATAGGACCGTTGCGCGTGTGGGGAGGTTGTTCGGGGCGTGCGCTTGCCCTGAGTGTTCTACCCCAAAAGAGCCCGGACGCGAGCGGAAAGTTGCCGGCGGGCGCAACTTTATTCACCGCCGTTCACAGATTGTCCAGGTCGACAAGGATTTCCCGTCCCCGCGCGCCGTTCTCGGGGCCGACGACTCCGCGCTTTTCCAAGATGTCGACCACCCGTGCCGCCCGCGTGTAGCCCAGCCGCAGCCGGCGCTGGAGCATGGAGGTGCTCGCCTTCTTCTCCTGGCGCATGATCTCGATGCACTTTTCCACGAGTTCCTCGTCCTCGTCGCTGACCTCTTCCTCGTCGCCGCCAGCGGCGTCGAGCCGGTCGGCGATGGCAGCCTCGAAAGTCGGCTCCGCCTGGCCGCCAGCGTACTCGACCAAGCGGTGGATTTCCTCGTCGGTGACGAGCACGCCCTGCGCGCGGGTCAGCCGCGAAGTGCCGGGCGGCAGGTAGAGCATGTCGCCCTGTCCGATGAGGCGTTCCGCCCCCTTTTCGTCGAGGATGATGCGGCTGTCTAACCCACTCGCCACCTGGAAAGCGATGCGCGAGGGCACGTTGGCCTTGATGACCCCGGTGATGACATCCGCGCGGGGGGTCTGCGTGGCGATGATCATGTGGATGCCCGCCGCCCGGGCCATCTGGGTGATGCGTGCGATGGCGCTTTCCACGTCCGCCGGGGCGGTCTGCATGAGGTCGGCCAACTCGTCCACGATGACCACGATGTACGGCAGGTGGTCGGGTAGGATCAGATCGTCATCGCGCTGGTTGCGGGGAGCAGGCCGAGCGTGGGAGGAGATGGGCGGCAGGTTGGCGTTGAGGGCCGAATCCTCGCCGCTGTCCACGTCGCCGAAGCCGCCGCCGCCGAGGATCGAGTTCAGGCGCACTCCGGTGGGCGGCGCGGGAGCAGGAGGCACGGGACGGGAGAGTTCTTCGAGGATTGCCACCGTCGCGCCCGCGGGGTCGATCTTGCCAGACTTCGCCGCCGCCGCCGGCGCGCGGCCGGTGTGGGCTTCCTCTTCGGCGTCGAGTTCGGCTTGGGTCTTGGGCTTAGGCCGGGCGTTGAAGCTCGTGACGTTGCGCACGCCCGCCTTGGCGAACATCTTGTAGCGCTTCTCCATCTCGTCGATGACCCAGCGCAGGGCCAAAAGCACTTTCTTGGGGTCGGTGACCACCGGCACGACGAGGTGCGGCAGCTTGTTGTAGACCTGCATCTCGACCACTTTCGGGTCGATCATCACAAAGCGGAGCTGCTCGGGCGTGAACTTGTAGAGGATGCTCGAAATGATCGAGTTGATGCAGACGCTCTTGCCCGAACCCGTCGCGCCCGCTACGAGGCAGTGCGGCATCGCGGCGAGGTCGGCGATGATCGTCTTGCCGTACACGTCCTTGCCCAGGGCGATGGGAATCTTCGCCTTCGTCTCGGCCCAGTCGGCGCCTTCAAGAAGCTCGCGCAGGGTGACCTTGACCTTCTTGCTGTTGGCAATCTCGATGCCGACGGTGTCCTTGCCCGGGATGGGAGCGAGGATATTGATGCGTTCGGCACGGGTGGCGCGGGCAATGTCACGTTCCAAGGAGACGATCTTGTCCACGCGGACGCCCTTGGCCGGATAAACCTCGTAGCGGGTGATCGTCGGCCCCTTGGTGATGTCGCCGGGGCTGACGCGGATACCGAACTGCTCCAGGGTCTCGGTGATCTGGGTTTGAACGCGGCGGAGTTCCTCGGGGTTGGCGGTTGGGCGGTTCTGCGCGTCGGCGGTGTCGAGAAGGTCGAGGTCAGGTAAGTGGTAGTCGGCGAAGCGCACGTCACCGCCGTCGACGTTGCCGCTGCCACCGAGCGCGCCGAGCGCGGCGTCCCCCTTGGTTTTGGCCGTCTTACCGGCGAAAAGCTCGGCGAGGGTCGGCTTCTTCTTGGCCGGAGCGGCGACGACTGGGGCGGGCACCGAGTTGTCCGT
>CAXTQD010000349.1:5249-5582 GCA_964246175.1 uncultured Chthoniobacterales bacterium
ATCTTGGGCGCGGGCAGACCGGCGAACTCGTCGGGCGCGGGCGGGGCGAACGCCGCGTCGGGGCTGCCGACCAACCCGGGAGCGGAACCGTCTTCGGCGTCAGTATCGAGGTCAGGCGGCGGGATGGCGACACCCTGCTTGCGGAGCTGTTTTTCGATGCGCCGCTGTTCCTTGACGAGGCGGGCGCGGTCCATTTCGAGGCGCTCCTGCTCGGTGGCACGTTCGAGGCGGGCGGCGGCGCGGCGTTCGCGCCAGTGGACGATCCCTTCGCGCACGACGTGGCAGACGTGCAAAAGCTGCGTGACCGGATGCAGGCCGGTCATCAGGATCAGC
>CAXTQD010000350.1:0-1560 GCA_964246175.1 uncultured Chthoniobacterales bacterium
CCCCGAGACCCCCGCCAAGAAGGCCGAGGCTCTCGCGGCGATCCGGCGTGATGGCGACGGCTCGGACAACGGCGGCGGCAGCGGCACCGGCAAGGGTCCCGGCCACGGCACGGGCACGAGCGGCGAGGGCAGCGGCAATTCCACCGAGATCGTCGCGGCCTACAACGACATGATCAAGACCCGCTTCTACGACCAGTGGGACCCGGCCGGCGATGGCACCGCCTTCCTGACTATCCGCGTGGAAAAGGACGGCAGCGTCACCAAAGCCGCCCTCTCCAAACCCTCCGGCGTGGAGGCCACGGACTTCTCCGTGCGCGAGGCCGCCGGGCGGGTCAAGAAGATCGAGCCCCTGCCCGCCGCGCTCGCTAAAAAAGGGTCCTACGAGGTCACCATCAAGTTCAGCCGGACCGACTGACATGGCGCGCGAAGCGTTGACCCACCAACTCGACAAGATCGAAGCGGAGATGAAGCGCCTCGGCTATTGGCGGGACGGCTTACCGAGCGCGCCGGCTGGTTGGGGGCGTTCCTACCTCGACGCGCCGTCCTTCGAATGGTGGCTGCAAAATGTCTTCTTGCCCAACGCACGCCGGGCCGTCCAAACCGGCGAACTCCCCGTCGACAGCCAGGTCGGGCTGATGGCGATGCGCCAGTATGACCACCACTCTTCGGTTCCGGAGGCGCACGGCCTGATGCGGCTGCTGTCCGGCTTCGACGAATTGGTCACGGCGGACCGCCACGGCAAAAATTCGGTCTTTTCATCGCGCCATCTTTGGCGTTGGCTTCCAAACGTCCGAACCCTCATGCGTCGTCTCCTTCCTCTTTTCCTGTTGTTCGCCGTTCTGCCGTTGCACGCCCCCGCGCAAAACGCCCCGCCCGTCATCGAGGTCAGCAAGAGCGGCACCCAGATCAGCCTGACGCTGAACCCCCTCACCGGCGGCGACGGCTCGGCCGCCACCAAGACCCTCACCGACGACCTCAACGCCGCCGGGGCCTTCGCGCTCAGCGTCGGCCAGAACCCCGCCGCCTACACCGCACGCGGCACGGCCGGCGGCGGCAGCCTGCAAGGCACCCTCGTCGGCCGCGACGGCGCGCCGATCCTCAACAAGACTTATTCCGGCCCGACGCGCGTGGCGGCGCACGAATTCGCCGATGACATCGTCTTCGCCCTGACCAAGAACCGCGGCATCGCCGGGGGCAAGGTGGCCTTCGTCGGCACGCGCACCAACCACAAGGAAATCTACGTCTGCGACACCGACGGCGCGAACCTCCAGCAACTCACCAACGACGCGACGATCTCCGTCGGCCCGGCGCTGAGTCCCGACGGCCGGCAGTTGGCCTACACCGGCTACAAGAGCGGCTTCGCGGACATCTACGTCATCCATCTTGCCAGCGGCGCGCGGGACCGTGTGGTAAAGTTCCCCGGCACGAACACCGGCGCGGCGTTCTCGCCCGACGGCGGCCGGCTGGCGATGAGTTGCAGCAAGGACGGCAACCCGGAACTCTACGTCACCAGCGTCAACGGCAGCAACGCGCAGCGCCTGACCCACACCCCCGGCGTCG
>CAXTQD010000350.1:1570-5564 GCA_964246175.1 uncultured Chthoniobacterales bacterium
GTAAAGTTCCCCGGCACGAACACCGGCGCGGCGTTCTCGCCCGACGGCAGCGAGATCATGTACGTCTCCGACGCCGGCGGCGCGCCGCAACTCTACCGCATCTCTAGCGGCGGCGGCACGGGCCGGCACGTCTCCACGGGCCACGGCTACTGCACGGAGCCTGACTGGTCGCCGGACGGCAAGAAGGTGGCCTTCTGCGTGCGCGAAGGCGGGTTTTCCGTGGCGGTGCTCGATCTGGAGAGCGGCTCGTCAAAGGTCGTCGCTTCCGACGCGCAGGACCCGGCGTGGGGGGCGGATTCGCGCCACCTCATTTACAGCACCGGCGACGCGATCATGATGCTAGACGTGCCCACGGGTAAAAAGACGCGCGTCATCGGCGGCGTCGGCAAGGTGTCCGAGCCGGCCTGGAGCCACTAAATCTACATCCATGAAAACCCTTCCCTTTCTCTGCGCCGCCCTGCTCGCCGTTTCGCTCTCCGCCTGCAAGAGCAACAAAAACCAGTACGGCGAAGGCAACGGCGCGGCCAACGTGCCCGACAGCGACTACGTCAACGGCACGCCTCTGCCCCAGCGCGATGAGGGCGTCTCGTTCATGGGTCCCAACGTGGACCGCAACAAGTTCCAGCCCGTACACTTCGAGTTTGACAGCTTCGTGGTCGCCGCCAACGAGCGCGGCCTCGTCCGTCAGGTCGCCGAGTACCTCCAAGACAGCAACAAGCGCGTGATCGTCGCCGGCTTCTGCGATGAGCGCGGCACCGCCGAATACAACCGCGCCTTGGGCGAAAAGCGCGCCGAGGCCATGCGCGAGGCACTCATCGCCGACGGGGTATCGGCGGAGCGCGTGCAGACGGTGAGCTTCGGCGCGGAGATGCCGGTCGATCCGGGCTCCAACGAGTCCGCCTGGGCGCGCAACCGCCGGGGCGAGTTCGGCATTACGCGTTGAACAGCCTCCGGGTTGCACGCCTGTCCGGCTTGCCGCATCTTCCGGCCATGACAGTCAAGGCCATCGTGCATCCGGCGGAGGAAGGAGGGTTTTGGGCGGAAGTTCCAGCGATGCCTGGTTGTGTCACACAGGGTGAAACGCTCGACGAGGTACGCGAGAACCTCAGAGAGGCCATCGCCGGTTGGCTGGAAGCCGGTGATCCGGTGGAGGAAAACGCCGAGCGAGACCAGGTGTTGGAGCTGGCGCTTTGAAGCAGGTTTCCGGGCGGCAATCAGCCGTGGCCATCCAGCGGCGCGGCTGGACCCTGAGTCGTGGGAACGGCAGCCATCACGTTTTCACCATGGCTGGGCGAGGCGAGCGCATAGCCATTCCGATCCACGGCAACCAACCCTTGAAAGTTGGCTTGCCGCGGGCGTTGATGAAAGTTGCCGGACTGGAAGAAAAAGATCTGTAAGTTTCCCACCCATCGCCATGCATTCCTTCCACTACCAAGACGGCCAACTCCGCTGCGAAGGCGTCGATCTCGCCGCGCTCGCGGCCGAACACGGCACGCCCCTCTACGTCTACAGCGCGGGCACGATCCGCGACCATTTCCGCCGGCTCGACGCGGCGCTCGCGGGGGTTGATCACCTGATCTGCTACGCCGTCAAGGCCAACAGCAACCTCGCCGTCCTCGACCTGCTCGCCCGGGAGCGCGCCGGCTTTGACATCGTCTCGGCGGGCGAACTCTTCCGCGTGCTCAAGGCCGGCGGCCAGCCGGAGTCTTGCACGTTCGCAGGCGTCGGCAAGACGCGTTCGGAGATCGAGTACGCGCTGCGCCAGGGCATTCTGTCCTTCAACGTCGAGAGCGAGGCGGAACTCGAACTCATCAACGGCGTCGCCGCCGACCTCAACCGCCGCGCGCCCGTGGCCCTGCGCGTCAATCCCGACGTGGAAGCCGGCGGCCACAAATACATCTCCACCGGCAAGAGCGAGAACAAGTTCGGCGTCGGCCTGTCACGGGCGCTGGAAGTCTACAGGGCGGCGTCGAAGATGGAGCACGTTCGACTGCGCGGCGTGCAGATGCACATCGGCTCGCAGATCACGGAAGCCGGGCCGTTCGCCGCGGCGGTAAAGAAGGTCGCGCCCGTGGCGGCGGAGTTAAAGCGCGAATACGGCATCGAGTTTTTTAGCGTTGGCGGGGGATTAGGAATCGTCTACAAATCCTCGCTCCAGAGCGGCCAGGAGGCTTGGTGGCACCAGCCGGAAGCGGAGACCACGCCGTCGCTGACGGTCGAGCAATACGCCGAGGCCATCGTGCCCGCGCTCGCGCCGTTGGGTCTGCGGATTTTGTTGGAACCGGGCCGCTTCATGGTTGGCAACGCGGGCGTGCTGCTGACGACCGTGCAGTACCTCAAGAACAGCGACGGCGGCAAGAAGTTCGTGATCGTGGACGCCGGCATGAACGACCTCATCCGTCCGGCGCTCTACCAGGGCTACCACGAGGTCGTGCCGGTGCGCGAACCTGCTCCCACTGACCGCCGCGAGGCTGCCGACGTGGTCGGTCCGGTGTGCGAGAGCGGGGACTTCTTCGCGCAGGCGCGTTAATTGCCGCCGTTGCGCCAGGGCGAACTCGTCGCGCTGATGAGCGCGGGCGCGTACGGGTTCACGATGGCGTCGAACTACAACTCCCGCCCGCTGGCCGCCGAGGTGATGGTCCAGGGCGACCAAGCGCAGGTCGTCCGCGCGCGGCAGAGTTTGGGCGATCTGATCCAGGGCGAACGCGTACCAGCGTTCGCTTGAAAGGTTGATGCGTCGCACAGACTGCGTCCGGCGACTTATTGCCCATAGTAGTCGTCGCTGCGCTGTTTGAATTGCACGTCAAAAAAGCCCCGCTTCTTCAGAAGGTCGCTTAGCTGTACTCGTTTCGTAAAAACCCGGCGCACAGCCACCATTTCATCCGCGCCTTGCGCTGCTTGCCGTTGCCGGCTTCGGCAGCCATAGGCATTCCACAGGCGGATCGTCGGATCCATTGGGGCAGTTTGTCAGCGCGGTCTTTATCTGCACCATCTGGAAGGCAGCAACCCCCGGCTCTTGCGGAGCACCGGCGAAGTGCAGCAGATCGATGTTCCAGGCATCGGCGTTATGAGGATGCTCCTTCAAGAATTGCGCCAGTAGTTCGCGGCCTTCGGTGAGGAATTTCGATTGCGCCCCGGCGGGGACGTACCCCACCGCACCGAGCATGGTCGAGAGTTCGTCGTTCTCGTCCTGCGCCCAATAGAGGCCATCCGGTTCCAGGACAAACAGCTTCCGGAACCGTGCCCGGTCCGCGTCCGAACGGAGCATCGCCAGAATCCTCTCGTTCTCTTCGCTCGTCATGTCTTGGGGAGGCTCTGGAAAGGAATGCCGATAGTCGCACAGGGCGAGCAGATGTTTGATGAGGTTCAGTTTCTTGTGGAGGTCGTGCGGGGCCTTGGCGGACTGTTGGCGCAGATCGTCGAGGATCGGCAACACGCACGGATGCAGGAATTGCAATGAGATGTCGTGGTCGTGTCCGACCGGCTTGAAGTCCTCGAACCGCCAGCGCACGGTATCGCCGTCCAAGACGGCGCCAGGAGGCTCGCTCTTTTCGATGTCCTCGGGCCGGAGCGGGCGGGGAAAATGGATGGCGACTTCCTCCGAGCCGATGGGACCCTTCCACCCCGCGCCGGTGTCTATGCGGTAGAACAGATTTTCTCGGAACGGCTTGTGGTAGGCCGCGGTGGCCGGCAGCTTCGTGTCCACGTTCACCGTGGTAGCACCCGGAGGAAAACGGTGCTGGCAGTGGAACCACACCGTTTCCTAGAACACGCCGTTTCCGTTCTTGGATGGGGTGTCCTGCCGAACGGAAGCGCGGTCGATGGGCACGCCATCGAAGGTGATCGTAAAATCGAGCTGATCCTGGTGGCGGAACGTCTCAGGCAGCGACACCGGGAACCCAAGTTGCACCTCAGCCGCCTCCGCAGCCTCGTTGTTCATCACGAACACGGCGGAGAGCGTGCCCGGCTCGCCCCAGATAACATCCACCTTGGC
>CAXTQD010000351.1:0-5535 GCA_964246175.1 uncultured Chthoniobacterales bacterium
GAAAGAGAGTGGCTGCCGAAGAAGGAAACCAACGGTGTCAGCGGCGACGGCGACCGCACCCTCATCGCCGGACTAAAGGCGTATCGGCAGTGGCGCGAGGTCGAAAAAGCAACGCAGCAGGCTCCCCCGCCCCGCCGGGTGAGGAGCAAGCGCGGCAGCCCCGCACCGGTGCCCGCCGAACTGGCGGCATAGCGGCGCAGGCAACATCCGACGATGGACACCTCCCCCGTTCTTTGGACGCCCGCCCTGGATACTCCCAGCGGCGGGCAGGCCCGCCTCGCGCGAGCGACGGCGGCAGCAGACCAACTCGAATTTGTGTTGTCCGAACAGACGCCTTTCGACGCGCTGGCGACCACCCTGCTCAACCGGACCGCCGAGATGTTCGACCTGCACCTCGGGATGACCTTGAGCGAGTACCAGAACCGCTGGCTCGACATCGTGGACGTGGCCACGGAAGTGACGGCGGCAGCTAAAGCGGAGAGCGTGCGCCTGCACAAACTGGCGAAGGCGAGTTCCTCCCGCGAGCGCCGCCGATGGCAGGCCGAGGCGCAAAAGGTGGACGGTTTCGTTTCGGGAGCGTTGCGCGCCGCCGAGGACTGGTTTCTCAACGCCACCGAACCGCTCGTGGCCGCCTACGAGGCGAGGTTTCCCGACGACGAGTGGTTCGGGCTGGTGCTGACAGAATACCGCGCCTGCGAAGCCTACGGCAGCCTGACGCTTCAACAGATCGTCGACCTCGGGGGCGACGAGACGCAGCCCGGTTCCGAGCGTTGAAGTCGCCGCGGCGATTGGAAGCGCCGTGCGCCGTCGCTGCCACGCGCGTTTTGTCAGCTTGCCGCGTTGTCCGGCGCGGCGTCCGCCGATCCTCGGCGGCCACGCACCGCAGACTTCATCGCCGCGAACTTTCCTGACAATTCTCCCGGTTCGGTTGGTTCGGACTTCGGCTTTGCCACCGGTGCCGGCGTGCGGCGGGAAGGCTGCCAGTCGTCGCGCAGCGCCGCCAGGAGCGACTGGGCCACGTTGGGCCGCTTCTGCGAATCGACCACGGCGGTTTTCTCAGCCACGTACTCCGCCCCTTTGCGCCGGTAGTAACCGCGCACCGCTTCCGCCTGCTTTTCGCTGAGCGCGTATCTCGCTTTGATGGCCATGACCGCCCGGTCTTCTTCCATGGCGTCCCCTTCCCGCTCCAATTCCAGCTCCATCTGCGGAGTCACGGGCAGCGCCAACGTCTCGATGCCGGTCGGATTGGCGCGGGGGGCAATAGTGAAATCCAGCGACTCGACGGCTTTGCTGCCCTTGGCTTTCACCTCGGTGAAGCTCAGGAAAATGTCACTTTTCGCGTTGATCTCATCGACGGCGGTCTGCACCGCCCGCCGCTTGAAGTCTGCGTAGTTGCCTAGCGCCGTTTTCGTCTTGCCGCGGCCGGCGGGGTGCAGCGCCCCCATGATCCCGCGCAGTTCGGTGACGGTCACCAAGTACTTGCGCTTGAACTCCCAGCGTTTGGCGAACTGGTAGAGGCGGATCGCGTAGGCCGAGCGCATCTGCATGACCTGCTGCAGGCGGAACTTGAAGAACTCCCGTTTCACCTTGAGCAGGTAGGGCTTCAGATTGCGGGAAATTTCGACGGCGAAATATCCCTGGCCGTTGGCGGTGATCAGCGCGTCGCTAAACCAGCTCGTGACCAGTTCCACGTGCTTGCCGGTGTCAGGATCGAAGTGGTTCGGGATGACGAGCACCTTGGACTTCAGATTCTCCGCCAGATCGCGGAGTTCCTTGTAAAGCTCGCTTTTCGAGAGTTTTGCCAGCTTCGCAAAATCCGACACGTTGACGACGTAGCGCTTGAAGTCCTCGTCCTCCGGCTCGATCATCGAGATGACGTAGAGGACGAGCTTCTGCTCGCGCGGCGAGAGTTCGTAGCGGGCCTCCGCCAACTGGTTCGACTGCCAGACGATGGTGTTATCCCCGGGCTGCTTCTGCCAGGAGACAATCTGCCCGTTCATGGAGCCTGGCATAGCGACAATTCTGACAATAAGCAATCCAAGTCATTTTGAAAGGCCCGGGAAAACGTCAGGATTGACCCGGCAAACCGGGAGAAACGTCAGGATTGCGACCGGGGAAAACGTCAGGATGAGTAAGGTAAACAGTGCGCCCACACCGTCTTGAAGCGGTTGATTAAAGCCTTTCTGGCCGGGGAAAACGTCAGGATTGGCTGAGGTCAGGCTTTTGGACGGTGAACGCGGGAAAACGTCAGGATCACGGTCGACCGCCAGGAGAAACGTCGGGTTCCAACCGGGAAAGACGTCAGGATCATTGGGGGGAAAACGTCAGGATCGGGAACCCAACCACCGGGAAAAATGTCAGGATTGACCCGGAAAAACGTCAGGATTGCGGCAAAACCAAGCCGCGTCAGAGGCAACCGGGAAAAACGTCGGGATCATGTGAACAACCTGAACAATCCACCTCTGAAAACGTCAGGATTCAGTGGCAGCTTCTTCAACGCAGCTTCCGCCGGGAAAAACGTCAGGATTCCACCCTCCAAAAGCTTCCTAAGAACTAAGAACAACCAAGAACCACAAAGAACGAAGAAGACTTTAAACTCCTCAAAAGGGAAAGACTGCCCATCCAGAACACCATCATCATCCCACAAGCGCTGACTCTTCATGGCACGCCACCTCAAACGCGGTGGCTCCACCCAGCTCTACCTCTGCGTTGCAGTCTGCCGCGTTGGGCACTACGGCAGAACCTCCGCCCACAGGGGTGACGAACCCCCCGGCTGTCCAATCGTCAACGTTGTCTTGTGTGCAAGCGCAGTCGCACCCGCTCATTTGGCGGTACGACCAACCATCGTTGGTCACGGAAACCCGCTGCCGTTCATCTTGTATACAAGAGGCAAAAACCCGCTTTCGTCAACCGATCCATCCGTGGTGGATGGAAGTGCTGGGTGCCGACCGCTCGATTACCCAACCGCACTCGGCCGGATCGAACCTTGACGCCTTGCGCCGATGACAGGAATCTGCCGACGCTTCTTTTTCCCTCATGGGCTGGTCATTTCGAGAAAGCATCAAAATCCTGCCGGGCGTCCGGCTAAATTTCAGCCGCCGAGGGATCGGGGCGAGCATCGGGACCAAAGGATTGCACTTCGGCTTCGGCGGCGGACGTGCTCCCCGGATCACCGGCGGGATCGGTCCGTTGCATTACTACCAATCGTTCGGTTCCCACCGGGAGGAGCATCGCCGTGCTGTTCCTACACAACGCCGCCACCGCACGCACTTCGGTTTGCTGACCCTCTTGGTCGCAGGCATGGGCGGGTGGCTGGGGTGGAAAGCCCTTCCGCCGCCGTCGAAATCTAGGCTGCTTGCCCCGGTTTCTTCATTGCTTTCGACGCCCGCTGGACCGGACACGTCCACCACCTACCAGACGACCGCTCTGCCGCCGGGTGCATCGGACCATTCATCGGCCTCCACGTCGCCGCAGACCCGGCACGCTCCCAAGCCGGAGGCTTCCAGGCATAAGGAGCCACCCCGCTCCGAACCTTCCCGGTGATCCCAAACAGTCTTCGGGCAGGCACCGCCGTTTTGCGGCGGAAGCAGTCTGGCGGATTTTAGGCGTGCTCGCCGACGTACCTTCAGGCTACAAATCCTTCGCCGCCATGACTTGGGATGAACTCACCGACCTGCTCACCAAGTTGGGCGAGCAGTACGACGTGAAGGTCCACGTCGTGAAGCGCGATGGCTTGGACACGGTCGCCCTCCACCTGCCACCGGTGGCGTGGTTCATCTCGATGAAATTTGCCGGCAGCTTGAACATGGGAACCTACGAAGGCGACGACCACCGGCTGGTTGGCACCGAGCAGATTCCGCTGGCGGAACTGACGCCGAAGTTCGTGCAGGAACGGGTGGAGCGGGCCGCCGCCGAGCTGCTCGGCGTGGCCCTCGATCCGGATGCCGTGCGGGACTTCTTTGCCCGCCTCCAGGAACAACGCTCACGCGACGCCGCGCCGACTCGTTTTCGGGACATCGACCAAGGCGAAGCTTGAAAAGGGTTTTCCTTGGTCGCCGTTTGGCATCCCATGACCGCCATGAAAACGCGCCGGGGAGATTTGCTGCGGCTCGCCGAGGAGGGAGTCTTCGACGTGATCGCCCACGGCTGCAATTGCTTCTGCACGATGGGAGCAGGGATCGCCAAAGGCGTGGCGGCGCGGTTCCCGCAAGCCCTGGAGGCGGATCGGCAAACACCCAAGGGTGACCGGACCAAGCTCGGGACCTGTTCCTTTGCCGAGATCGAGACGCCTCACGGCAAGCTCACGGTCGTCAACGCCTACACGCAATGCCACTACCGCGACCGTGGGGACAAAACGGACTACGAGGCCATCCGCGCGTGCATGCACTGGCTGGCCAAGCACCACGGCCAAGCTCGATTCGGGCTGCCCAAGATCGGCGCGGGACTCGCCGGCGGTGACTGGCCGCGCATCGAGCGGATCATCGCCGAAGAGTTAGCCGGCTGCGATGTCACCGTGGTCGAATACCAGCCGTGACCAAGCAGGCCAGGTAAACGCCGCGCAACAAAACCGATTCACGGCGTGGACCCTGCCAATAAAAGCTGGCGCCTAGGCTCACAACGCACCCGTGTCAGCGCCGGGCGAGCAGGTAGCTAACCGCCGCCGGGAAGCGTTTTACCCATCGATCTCGTTGTGCTGTGCCCCCTCGTCGACCGTGAGCTTTGCCTCGATCCCAGCGCGGCGCAGCACATTGTCTAAGCGGTAACCATCGTGCGTCGAGTAGAGACCGAGGCCAAGGAACAGATGCGACCTGAAATCTACGCGCGCTTCAACCCGGTGAGCGCGTGCTTAGGCGGCCGGGACGGGCGGCAGGTCCAACTCCATGTGTAGCGTGCCATCTGTGACCGACACCACCCGGAACCCCAGGCGAGCGTACAGGACCTTGGCCGGGTTCTCGGCGTAGACACGAAGCTGCAAGCGTCTGAAGCCACGGCTGGCCGCCATGGACCGCGCTTGTGCCACGGCCCACGAACCGATGCCCCGACCTTGATGCTCCGGCACGACCTGAAGGTCTCGGATGGCCAACGCGTCCTGCTCTGGTGCGAGCCTGAGCAGCCCAACCACCTGGGACCCTGCCAGGATCATCAGGTTCTCGAACTGCGCCCAGCTGGCGAGAAAGCGGCTAGAATCCCACACGATCCCTCTGGCGGCGAGGTACCCGCTCATGTTGCGGCTGTTAAGAGTCTCGCAGAACGCACGCTCTTGCTCATCTGCGGATCGAAGGGAGAGATTCATGGCCTTCAGGCATTGGGATGGTACAGTCGCTTCCCGAACACGATCTTGCCGTCGCCCCAGCTCTCGGAGGAGCCCGGCTCGAAGCCCACCACAGCGTAGCCCTCGGCAATCAGCAGCCGCAGCATCGCAGGAAAGCGGTTCATGCTCTTGACGCGCAGCTCACGATAACCACGCTCGCGCACCAAGCTTTCCTGCAAGCGCAGAAGGGCGCGGGCGACCCCCCGGCCCCGCCAACGAGGGAC
>CAXTQD010000352.1:0-2835 GCA_964246175.1 uncultured Chthoniobacterales bacterium
GCGCGCGGACCGTTCGGTGCCGGTGCGCCGGGGGCAGTTCCCGGAAGGGGCATTCGGGTTGGAAGTGCGCGGCGAAAGCATGAACGCCGCCACGCCCCGGCCGATCCTCGACGGCGACATCGTCGTCCTCCTGCCGCCCGAGCAGCGCGAGCCGCGTCACGGTGACATCGTGGCGGCGCTGGTGGACGGCGAGACGACGCTCAAGCGTCTCGTCAACAAAACCCGCCCCGCGCACCTGCGCAGCGAATCGCACAACCCCTCGTTCCGCGAAATCTTTCCTGCCCACGACCTCGTGATCCAGGGTGTCGTGGTGGGGAAACTCTGAAGCGCGGATGCCGACCGACTGGGAGGCGCAATACCGTGCCGGCGACACGCCCTGGGACAAGGGCGCGCCAGCGCCGCCGCTGCTCGAATGGCTGGAGAACCCCGCCCACCGTTTCGACGGACGGGTGCTCGTGCCCGGGTGCGGACTGGGACACGACGTGCGCGCCCTCGCGGCGACCGGGCAGGCGGAGGAAGTCTGCGGGCTGGACGTTTCCCCGGCCGCGCTGGCGGCGGCGAGGCGGGTGCCCTCGGCGAGGAACGAAACCTACGTGGAGGCGGACCTGTTCAACCTGCCCGCGGCGTGCCGGGGACATTTCGATTGGGTGTTCGAGCACACCTGTTTTTGCGCGATTGATCCGGGTCGCCGGGCCGACTACGTGCGCGCGGTGATGGAGGCTTTGCGCCCAGGCGGACGGTTGTTCGCCATCTTCTACCTGCAACCGTGGGCGAACGGGGAAGCACGTCCGCCGAGCGGCGGGCCGCCTTTCGGCGTGGAGGTGCGGGAACTGGACGCGCTGTTCGCGGGAGCGTTCGAGCGCGTGGAAGAGTGGACCCCGGCGCGAGCGTACGCCGGCCGTGAGGGGCGGGAACTGGTCCGGCTGCTACGGAAGATTAGGTAAGTCCCTTGTCCCGGAAATTGTTAGTGAGGAGCCTCAACGGCGGAACAATGCTGCAAGGTCGACTCGTAGCGTGGGAAGCACCGTGGACGCCAACGTCTCGCCGGAACGGTAAACTCTTTGCTGTGCATATTTGCCGGCTTCCGGAACCGTGTGGACTTCCACGGCCTTCTCGCTAGCGAGCAAAATCCAATACTCCTTGATGCCAGCTTCGGCGTAGAGGCTGGCTTTCTCGCGGTCGAGCACGGTGGAGCTGACCGCAACTTCCATCACCCACAGAGCAGTGGAAGGGTGGACATCAAAATAATCTCCTTCCGGGCCGTCGATCACGGCTAGGTCTGGTTGCGGCATAGAGTCGCTCAACTTGAGTGGTTGCTCCTGCCTACAATAAAAGGCCGTCCCCACGGCAGCCAAGACCCAGCGATAAAGCCGCGTGATCAGAAATGCGTGGGGAGCGGACGGAGCCGTTTCTTCGATCAAAATTCCGCGGATCAGTTCTCTGCGGATGCCACCCATATCCTCACCCATCTGCTCGTACGCTTGCACGCTGATCTTGCCAACCAGTTGACGAATCTCCGGGTTCTCAAGGATGGCGACCATGCCGCCAGTTTAACCGGCCCCTCTACCGGCGGCAAGATTTGCAATCACCGCCCGCGTCCCGCATATTCGTCGCTGTCATGTCCTGCGCGAAGATCGACCCCACCCTGCACGTCGAAAAAAAGCCCGAGTGGATCAAGGTGCGGCTGCCCTCCAACCCGGTCTTCTTCTCGACCAAAGCACTCGTTGCCGACCTGAAACTGCACACCGTCTGCGAGAGCGCGCAGTGCCCGAACCGTTGGGAATGCTGGAGCCAGGGCACGGCGACGTTCATGATCGCGGGCGAACGCTGCACGCGGGCGTGCGGCTTCTGCGCGGTGTCCACGGCCAAGCCCTTCCCGCTGGAGATCGACGAACCCCAACGTGTTGCGGAGGCGGTCAAGCGGCTGAAGCTGAAGCACGTCGTCATCACCGCCGTGGCGCGCGACGACCTCAAGGACGGCGGCGCGGAGCACTTCGCGCGCACGATCCGCGCGGTGCGCGAGACCGATCCGGCCATGGTCATCGAGGTGCTCGTGCCCGATTTCCACGCGCAGGGCGACTGCCTGAAGACCGTGCTCGACGCACAACCAGAAATTTTCAACCACAACCTGGAGACCGTCGAGCGCTTGACCCCGCTGGTGCGTTCGCGTGCGAAGTACGCGACCTCGTTGGAAACGCTCCGGCGCGCCAAGGAAATCTGGCCGCAGGTCGTCACCAAGAGCGGCGTCATGCTCGGCCTGGGTGAGACGGAGAACGAGCTCTTCCAGGCCATGGACGATTTGCGGGCGGCGGGCGTGCAGGTGCTCACGCTCGGTCAGTACCTGCGCCCGACGCCGCAGCATCTGCCCGTGGTGGCGTACATCCCGCCGGAGACCTTCGCGCTCTACGGCGACATCGCGCGCAACAAGGGGTTCGAGTACGTGGCGAGCGGGCCGCTGGTGCGTTCGAGCTACCACGCGAGCGACTTCCACCCGGTGCCGCCGCGCGGGGGGTGAGCGTCTTCTGCGCCTCGGCGTTGAAGTTCCGCGTTGATTCAGGGCACGGACGCGGCATGCTGGGCGTTCGCCCCCTCCTCCTGCGCCGTGGAAGAAGACTCGTCCTCCCTCGATCCGAACATCGAATACCGCTATGCGCGCATCGCCGCGCTGATCCCGGCGTACAAAGAAGAGCAGTTTATTGGCGACGTAGTCAGGCGCACCCTCGCCCAGATCGCCGAGGTCGTGGTGGTGGATGATGGTTCACCCGACGGCACGGCTGCCGCCGCGCGCGAGGCGGGGGCGGAGGTCATTTCCTACAAACCCAACCAGGGTAAAGG
>CAXTQD010000352.1:2845-5475 GCA_964246175.1 uncultured Chthoniobacterales bacterium
GGGTAAAGGCGCGGCGATCCAAATCGGCCTGCGTGCCATGCTCAAAAAGAGCGTCGAGTACGTGGTCCTCCTCGACGCCGACGGCCAGCACCTGCCAGAAGAAATCCCTAACTTTCTGGACGCCGTCACCCGCGATGGCTCGAAGCTGCTCGTCGGCAACCGCATGCACGACACGCGCGGCATGCCGCTCGTGCGCCGGTTGACCAACCGGTTCATGTCCTGGCAGATCAGCCTACTTTGCGGTCAACCGGTAGCGGACACGCAGTGTGGGTTTCGGATGATCCACCGCGACCTCCTGCCGCGGCTCCTCGCAGGAGACCGGGCGGGGCGCTTCGACTACGAAACGGAGATGATCATCCTGTCCTCCTGGCGGGGAGAGCGTATCAGTGCGGTACCGATTAGCACCGTCTACGGCGACGAGACCAGCCACATCAACCCCCTGAGTGACGGCTGGCGTTTCCTCCGGTTGATGGGGCGGTACTGGTACAAGCGGTTCCATAAGAAAAGCAAGTATTCACGGGCGCGCGGGGAGGATTGAAGCGGGTGCGCGCGGCCTTAGTTTAGCTTGGCGCGCCGTTGCTGCCCGGACGATCCCGATGGCTCCTCGGGGTGCGCATCCGTGTTTCCACAGGACCGCCCGGACAGGTGGCAACGCCGGGTGCAGCCTGCGGTGTTTTCCCCGGTCGGTCTATACTCCTTTGTGAGTATGCCGGTTAATGGCGACCCGGAAAAATCTTCTGCCTTCCGGCACGCAACTCGCTTTGGAACAGACCGCCCACCGGGTTACCCCTTCCATCCATGAAACCTCTTCTCGCTTCTCTCTGCCTTGCGGCCACTGCGGCGCTGCTTCCGCCGGCCACCACGGCGCACGCTCAGTCCGGCATCCTGCTCAAGACCTTCAACGTCAAAGCGGGCAAGCTGCTGCTCGACCCCACTCGACCGCGGCTTTACGCCACGCTCCCGGCCGACAACAGCCTCGCGGTCATCGACACCAACAGCAACACCGTCCTGACAACCTTCTTCGTGGGGTCCAACCCGCGCGACCTTGCCATCTCGCCCGACGGTTCGCGGCTCTACGTCGCCAATGGAGGCTCGACTTCTGCGGCCGTCGCCGTGGTCGACCTCAACGATCTGACCCCTCTGCCAAGTTTGCCAGCTCCCTTCACCCCGGCTGCCATCGCCGCCGGACTGAACAACCGCCTGTACGTGCTGTCTTCGACCTACGGGTCCAACGGCATCGCCCAGATTGATGGTACGACCGGCACGCTTCAAACGAGCTTCGGCTCTCAAGTGACGTACGCGGGGGGTTTCCTCCAGATTAGCCTAGACCTTAAGACGCTTTTCTTCGCCAACTCTGGAAGTTCGCCTTCCACGCTGGCGTCCTTCGACGTGTCTACGGCGACGCCAGGAGCCGCGATGGAGCCCCCTTTTGACAGCACGGGTTCTAACGGCGAGGCGCTGACGATCAGCCACAGCGGCAAGTATCTCGTCTTCCCCAACGGCAGCGGCAACGGCAGCGGCGGCAGCTACACGACCTCGCTCATCCCCACGAACAATCTCGCTGGTGTCGTCGGCACGTTCAACACGAGAGCTTACCCTGGGCCGGTGGCCTTCAGCGCCGACGACAGCTTGCTCTATCAGGTGCAATTCGACGGAGGCAGCAACGGACAGAGTGCCTTCAAGGTTTTCGACACAAGCACCTTCACGCAGCTTGACTCCTTCGTGGACCCGAACCCGAAGTCCACCGACGGCTACGGGACAGACCCCACCAGCATTGTTGTCACCGAGCCTTATGGCTACCTGTACGTCGCCCAGTCGGATGGCACGTTCAACAGCGCGGCCGGCAACCTGGAGTTGCTCAGCACCCGGCGCGCACCGTTCTTCGATGGCTCGGCGGCGTTGTCCAACGGGTTCTACTACCTGAAGTTCCCTAACGGCGTGCCGTTCGGCTACTACAACTTCAACTACTCGCCGTACCTCTATCACAGCGACCTCGGGTTCGAGTACCCGTTCGACGCGGCCGACGGTCAAGGCGGGATTTATCTGTACGACTTCAAGAGCAGCACGTTCTGGTACACGAGCAGCAGCCTGTTCCCGTACCTATATGACTTCACGCTGAACACCTTCTTGTATTACTACCCCGACCCGCACCACGCGGACCATTACGATACGAACGGCGTGCGGTACTTTTACAACTTCGCCACGCGGCGGATCATCTCCAAGTAGACGAGGCGCTTCAAGTGCCGAAGAAGCGGTCGCCCGCGTCTCCGAGGCCGGGCACGATGTAGCCGCGTTCGTTGAGTTTCTCGTCCACAGCGGCGGTGAAGACCGGCACGTCGGGGTGCGTGCTGCCGAAATGCGCGACACCCTCTGGGCAGCTCACGAGGCACAACAGGCGGATGTGCGCCGCGCCGGAGACCTTGAGCGCCGACACGGCCGCTGACGCGCTGTGGCCGGTGGCGAGCATGGGATCGAGGACGATGACCTCTGCCTCGGCGATGCCGGGGGGAACCTTGGCGTAATAGCGCACGGGCTTGAGGGTGTGTTCGTCTCGGTAGAAGCCGAGGTGGGCGACCTGGGCGTCGGGGACCAACTCGAAGAGTCCCTCCAAAAGCCCGAGGCCCGCGCGC
>CAXTQD010000353.1:0-669 GCA_964246175.1 uncultured Chthoniobacterales bacterium
TTCCAGGCGCAGGCGGCGTTCGCCGAAAAGGGGACCGAGGTGGACGCGTGGCAGTCCGTCGCGCTCTGGCACGCGTGCCGTGCGGCGAAGGAATCGCTCCTCGCCAAGGACGGCCCCGAAAAATACCCTGTCAGCGTGCTCGGCCGTGGCCGGAAACTCATCGGCGGCACCGTGTCCGTCGAACTGGACCGTCGGGCCACCGCCGCGGCGCTGGTGGACGGGTTCTTCCCGCGTTGCGCGCCCGACGCCGCCCCGGCTCGTGGACGCGCCAGCGGCTTCCGCGAGATCGGCCTGCCCTTCGAGACGGACACCGCTATCACGCGGCACCTCGCCCACTTCCTGACCCAACATGGGGCCGCCCGGCCGACGCACCTGCTCTTCAACGGCGGCGTGCTCAAGTCGACGGCCCTCCGCCAGCGCCTCGTCGAGACGCTCGGCGGCTGGTACGGCGAGGGGAGAGGCCCGCGCGTGCTCGACGGCAACACCGACCTCGACTTCGCCGTCGCGCGCGGCGCGGCGCACTACGGTGCGTTGAAAGCCGGTGGCCGGGGCGTGCGCCTCCGCCGGGGCGTGGCGCGCTAGTAATAAGTCGGCGTGGAGACGGCGGGGCCAGCGATACCAGGCGCGCCGCGCCCGTTTCGGGCAGTGTGCGCGGTGCCCATCGGCATG
>CAXTQD010000353.1:679-5467 GCA_964246175.1 uncultured Chthoniobacterales bacterium
GCGCACTTCCGGTTTTTCAGTTCGGCGACCCGTCCGCAGGATCAACCCGGCGACACCCTGCGCCGCTGGACGGACGACGAACTGACCGAGACCGACTCGCTTGAAGCCACGCTCCCCGCTGCCGCGCAGGGGGCCGAGGATGGCGTGGTGCCCGTGCGTCTGGAGTCGCGCATCACCGAGTTGGGCGTGCTCGAACTCTGGGGCGTGAGCACCGTCGGCGACGAACGCTGGAAGCTGGAGTTCAGCGTGCGCGAGGATGCGGAGCGCGCGTGAGCGCCGCGCCGGTCACCGCGTGATGATCTGGCGGGCGCTAAAGTTGTAGAAGTAGCGCGTGCCGTTCGTGTTGTAGGCGGGTTGGGTCGTTCGGGTCCGGGTAGTAATAGAGCACCGCGTTGAGTGCGAAGTCGTACAGGTACGGGAAGGGATAGCTCGGACTCGTGTAGAAGAAGTCGCCGCTCGCAAAGTCGTACAGGTACACGCCACTCTGATCGTCCTCCGCGTTGACGACGTACTCGTAGCCCAGGTCGAAGTGGTAGATGAAGTGCGGATCGGAGAGGAAGGCGTAGTACCCGAACACGTTGTCGGCAGGAAACGCGAGATATTTCACCCCGTTGGCCAGATCGCCCTCTCCGTTGAAGAACGGCGGGTGCGGCCCGACGACCAGCCGGAAGACCGTGCGGGAGTACCGGGCCGTGCCGTAGAAACTGCCGTCGTCCGCCTGTACCAGCGCGGCGTCCGGTTCCCGGTTGTTGCCGTCGTACGGGAGCTGGTAAACGACGGTGACTGCTCCCGCTGGGGTTAACTGCAGCACGTTGCCGGCGGTGCCGCCGCCGACCTCAACCGGCTGGCCGCCGTAGGCGCTGGTCTGATAGAAGTTCCCGTCCGAGGCCAGGATCGGGCCGGACATCGGGAGGTAGCTTTCCGCGAAGCGGGTGAATGCGTGGAGGGTGGTCAGGGTCCCATCCCGGGTGACGCTGAAAAACGTGCCGTCATCGTTGGCCGCACCCAGGATCGTGATCCCGTAAAAGATGCCCGGGCTGCCCTCGACCAGTGGCCCGGAGGGAGCGCTGCCATCGGTCCCGACGAAGCTGTGCAGGGTGGTGACCGTGCCGTCCGGCGTCATCTTGTAGACCACACCGTCGTTGCTGTCGCCGCCCAGCATCGTCACCCCGTAGAAGTTCCCGTCGCTACCCTGGACCAGCGCCGATCCGGGATTGAGGCCGCCGATCCCTGTCTGGCTATAATCGAAGGAATGCAGGAGCGTGAAGGTGCCGTCGAGCGCAAGCCGGAAGATCGTGCCGTCCCCCCCCACTGTCGTTGGGATGCCGCCGAGCTGCGTCGTGCTGTAGAGCGCCCCGTCGCTGCCTTGGATGAGGCCGGCATTCAGTTGCTTGCCCTGCGAGCCGTCGTCGGGAAAGGCGTGGAGGACGGTGAAAACACCATCGGGTGTGATCCGGAACACCGTCCCGCCGCCAGACGAATTGTCGATGTCGTTGCTTGATCCGGGCGAGCCGCCGTAGCGGGTGGTTCCATAGAAGTTGCCGTCGCTGGCCAGCAGCAGCTTGCAATTGGGTTCCTTGCCGTCGGTCTGGGAATTAAAGGTGTGCAGAAGCGTGACCTCGCCGCCGGGGGTCACGCGGTAAACAGTCCCGGCATAATTGGTGCTATCGCTGAGGGATACGCCGTAGAGGTTGCCATCCCGGCCGAAGGTCAGGGCCTGCGAAGGTCTGGTGCCAGTCGTGGAAGCAAGGGTGGCGACCGTGGTGAGGGTGCCGGTGGCCTGTGCCCGCGCCTGGAGAGTGGCGAAGAGGATGCCCGCCGAGAGCCACAGGACCGTGCAGAGTGGCCGGGAAAGGAAGAAAGCACACATAAAGGACTTGGGCGGAAGGAGGGTCGCATTCTCTCAGAAATCTGTCTGGCAGGACAATGCCTTGTTGAAGAGAAATGTACGGGGACGCCCGCGAAATTTGACGAGCGGGTGTCTGCCCATCGGCCCGGACCCCTGGACGCCGCCATCGGGCCGCGCTACGCTGCCTGCGAGGCGATGAAACTCGAAAAGATCATCACGGTGGCGAGTGCGCCTGTGCGGCTGCGGCTGCTAGCGATGGTGCGTTCGTTGCGCGCGGTCGGCTGCGAGTTGCCCGTGTGGGTGATCCCGTTCACGGACGACGAGGCCGACAGCTTTGTGCTGCCGGAGGGCTGCGAGTGGTGGCCCACGCCTGAGGTCAACGATTGGGTGACCCGCTTCGGCGCGCACCCGCTGGCGCGTCGGCTGGCGTGTTTTCTAACGGAGAACTACCAGTTCGCCGACACCGACGTGATCTTTCTGCGCAACCCGGAGGAGGTGCTGCGGCGTCTGGACGGGTTCGTCTCGTCGTGCGGACTCTGGCGCGAACCGGGTCCGACGGTCACGAAGCAGTCGCGCGCGCTGTTTCGCCGGCGTTCGACGAACTGGCAGCGGGACGTGTTCAACGCGGGGCAGTTCGCGTGCGACCGGGCGCTGTTCGCCGACTTCGACGAACTGCACCGTGTCGCCCATGCTCCCGAGCACAAGGAGACCTGCCTCTCGCCGCTCGGTGACCAGCCGGCGCTCAACCTCCTGCGCCTCGCCTCCGGCGTGCCGGTGCGCAATGTCACGCTGCCGCCCGGCCGCATGGAATCCACCTCAGCGGGTGATTACCCGGACGCGAGTTATGAACGGCTCTGGACCGACGAGGAAAGCCGTCCGTACCTGATCCACTGGGCAGGCGTGCCGATGTCGTCGCGGCGGCCGATCCACGAGCTTTTCTACCGGTATCTGACCCCGGCCGAACTCGACGAGTGGCACGCGCAGACCCGCGTCCGTGCGGCGATGGCGCCGGGCATGCGCCCGCGCCTGCAACGCGCCGCACGCCGCACACTGCGCGCGTGGGACGAGAACGTGGATGGATAGGCGAAGGGCCAGGGCGGAGGGCGGAGAAGCGCCGGCGCGATTCGTCGTCGGCATCGACCTGGGCACGACGAACTCGGCCGTGGCGTTCGTCGACACGCAGGCGCGCGGCAACGCGGTGCGGACCGTGCAAACGTTCGCCGTGCCGCAACTCGTTGCGCCGGGAGAAATCGCCGCGCGCGACACGCTGCCGTCGTTCCACTACGAGCCGTCGGCGGGGCAGTTCGAGGCGGAGGCGTTGCGGCTGCCTTGGGGGACGACCGATCACGTCGTCGGCACGCTGGCGCGCGAGCGCGGCGTGGACGTGCCCGGCCGGCTCGTGGTGTCGGCGAAGTCGTGGCTGAGCCACAACGGCGTGGACCGCACTGCCGACCTCTTGCCGTGGCATGGCGCGCCGGAGGTCAAGAAGCTGCCGCCCGCAGAAGTCAGCGCGCGCTATCTCGGCCACCTGCGCGCGGCGTGGAATCACGCCTACCCCGGCGACCCTCTGGAAGCGCAGGACGTGGTCGTCACGATCCCGGCAAGCTTCGACGAGGTCGCGCGCGAGTTAACCGTCGCTGCCGCGCGGCACGCCGGGTTATCCAAGATCGTCCTGCTCGAAGAACCGCAGGCGGCGTTCTACGCGTGGATGGCCCGGCACGGGGTCGCCGCGGGGTCGATCCCACCCGGGCAACGCGTGCTCGTCTGCGACATCGGCGGTGGCACGACGGACCTGACCCTCATCGAGACGCGACCCGGTGCGGACCCGGATGCCCCGGTGGCGTTCCACCGGCTCGCGGTCGGCGACCACCTCATCCTCGGCGGCGACAACCTCGACCTCGCGCTCGCCCACCACGTCGAAACGCGCCTCGGCGGGAAGTTAGAACCCCGTCAGTGGGCCGTGCTCGTCCGCCGCTGCCAGCAGGCGAAGGAGATCCTCCTCGCCACCGACGCGCCCGAACGCTGGACGATCGGACTCCCGGCCGCCACCGGCGCGCGGCTGATCGGCGGCGCGCGCAGCGTGGAACTCACCCGCCAAGAAGTCGTCACCCTGCTCGCGGACGGGTTCCTGCCGGCGGTCGGCGCGGACGCCCGGCCGGCGCGCCGGGGGTTCGGCTCGGGGTTCCAGGAGTTCGGGCTGCCGTACGCGGCTGACCCGGCGATCACGCGCTACGTCGCGGCGTTCCTGGCGGCGCACGGCGGGCGGCCGGACGCGGTGTTGTTCAACGGCGGGTTCTTCGAATCACCGGTGTTGCGGGAACGTTTCCTCGACGTGCTCGGCTCGTGGTACGGCGGCGAACGTCCCCGCGTGCTCGACGGCGAACGCCTCGACCTCGCCGTCGCGTGGGGGGCGGCTCGGTTCGGGCTGGCCCGGCGCGGGGTCGGTCTGAAGATCGTCGGCGGGCTGGCGCGGTCGTACTACCTCGGGGTGCGCGGCGAGGACGGGCAGCCGGTGGCGGTCTGCCTTGCGCCGATGGGTCTAGCGGAAGGCGAGGAGGTCGATCTAACGGCGCGGGCGTTCGACCTGCGCATCCGGCAGCCGGCGGAGTTCCCGCTGTACGTTTCGAGCACGCGCACGGGCGACCAACCCGGCGACGTGGTGACGCCCGACCCAGCGCAGATGACGACCCTGCCGCCGGTGCGCACGGCCCTGCGCGGCCGGCCCGGCGCGGAGGGCAGCGACACCGTGCCCGTGTGGCTGCACGCGCGGTTGACGGAAGTCGGCACCCTCGACGTGTGGTGCGCGGAGGCCGGCGGGCGCGGGCGGCAATGGAAACTGCCTTTCGACGTGCGCGCGGCTACCCGCACGGAGGTCGGCGCGCACGCGGCCGAAGGTGAACGCGCCGGCATCGTGGACGAGGAAACCGCCAACATGGGCC
>CAXTQD010000354.1:0-1873 GCA_964246175.1 uncultured Chthoniobacterales bacterium
TGCGAGCCACGGCGGCCACCAACGCGCTGGACCACGAGGCCGACATCGCCAAGGTGCAGGAGTGGCTCGGCCACGCCAACATCGCCACCACCCGGCTCTACGACCGTCGCAGGATGAGACCGGAGGACAGTCCGACCTTCAAGGTGGCCTACTAGAAACTACGGTGGGCACGAAGGTCAAAGCAGGGTCGAAGTTCCGCCTGGAGGCAGATGTCGAGGACTACAAGCAGATGCTGCGCGACGGCTGGGCAAGCGGCAAGAAGGCCAAGCACATGACAAGATTGTCACAAGACGCATGGCAACTGGTTTGCACGTCTGAGCGGATGAAGGGAAAACCCTCTCCCTGCTATGCGACCGTTTTTTCTTACCCGAACGACCTGCACCCTAGGCGCCCCGCTGCTTGCTTGGCTGGCATCTGCTAGCTCCGGCTGTGCGCAGGCGCTGCCCCGCTACGACCATATCGTCATCGTCATCGACGAGAACAAGAACGACTCCGAGATCCGCGGCAACACCGCGCAGGCTCCCTACATCAACAACGTTCTGATCCCGAACTCGGCCAACTTCACGGCCTTCGTCGCAGAGACACATCCCTCGCAGCCCAACTACCTGCAACTCTTCAGCGGCGGCCAACAGGGTGTGCTCCAGGACGGTCTGGCCGGCACCACGGCGGAACCCGGCACGCTGGCCGCGCCGCCGCCTTTCACCACGGTTAACCTCGGGCGCGAACTGCTCAACGCGGGCAAGACCTTCGCCATCTACTCCGAGACGCTGCCGCCCTCCGTGCCGGGCAGCCGGACCGTGGCCGTCGACCCGAGCACGGCCGGGGCAACCGCCTACGGCTACACTGGGGAAACCTATAACTCCCCCGCCAATCCGCAGCCGCAGTACAACCAGTACGCCCGCAAGCACAACCCCGCCGCCAACTGGCAACGAACCGATGCCAGCACCGCCAACAACGGACTGCCCGAAACGGTCAACCAGCCTTTCAGCGCCTTCGGCACCACCGCGGCCGACTTCACCAACCTGCCAGATGTGTGCATCGTCGTGCCCGACGAACGCGACGACATGCACGACGGCCCTATCCTGCAAGGCGACCAGTGGCTGCAAACGTACATGGAGCCCTACCGGCAGTGGGCGCTGACCCACAACAGCCTGTTCATCTTCACCTTCGACGAGAGCGATCTCGGCGAACTCCAAGCCGACCCGACCAACCAGATCATCACCTTGGTCAGCGGCGCTCGGATCATCAACGGCAGCTACCCGGAGACAGCCATCGCCCAGTTCCGCATCTCCGACGCCGCCACGCCCGAGACGGCCGTCAACCATTACAACCTGATCGACACCATCGAGACCTTGGAAGGTACCGCGCACGACGTGACCGCCTTCGCCCAGTCCACCAACCCGGGGGTGACGATCAAGCCGATCACCGACATTTTCTCGATCATCCCGGTCGTGTCCAGAAAGGTGCACGGCAGCGCGGGGGCGTTCGACCTGACGCTGCCCACCGCCGGCACCCCGGCCACCGAGCCGCGCCTGCCGGGAGCAAACAACAGCTACCAACTCGTGTACACGTTCCCGGTGGCGGTTGCTAATTCGGGTAGCGCCGCCGTCACGCAAGGCACGGCGACCTTGGACTCCGTGGTCACCGGACCAGCCAACAACCAGGTGACTGTCAATCTGACCGGCGTCACCAACGCTCAGCGTTTGGTCGTCATCCTGAGCGGAGTGCAGGACACCTCAGGCAACACTCTGGCGGGTATCTCTGCGTACATGAACGTGCTGATCGGAGACGTGAACGCCGACGGCCGCGCGGACTCTGGAGACGTGACGCTGGTCCGCAACCAGACCGTGCAGGCAGTCAACCAGTCCAACTT
>CAXTQD010000354.1:1883-2577 GCA_964246175.1 uncultured Chthoniobacterales bacterium
AACTTACTCTACGACGTGAATCTCTCCGGGCGCATCGACTCCGGAGATGTGACGGCGGTTCGCACCAACACCGTCACGGCGCTGCCACCCCAATCTTCTGCGGCCGCGCCGCGGTCCCAGCACGCACCGGCTCAAACCAAGTCCTCGACCTCAGAGACACTGCTGCCCGCGACAAGCGGCAATCCATAACCGTCCCGCTTGACCAAAACACGGAGCCTTGCTTTATGAACACTCGATCTCTCGTCATCCTCCGCCGACACTTGGCATTCCTTGCCGCGTTTGCCTTGCTGTCATGCACTGCTGTCGTCACGGCTACAGCCACCGTGATCACGGCTCCAAACACCTTATCTGACCCCAACAGCAGCACGGGCCAGTCACCGTCCACGCAGACCTACGGTGGCACGGGAAACCTGTTCCCGCTTTTTCCGGGCGCAGGTGGATCGTTGCACTATCAGCAGGTGTTCGCCAGCTCACAGTTTACTTTACTCGCCACGGGCGGCGAGAACCTTACGCAGCTCTCCTTCCGCGTCTCCAGCGACGCGAATAGCCGTCTGGACCGTGGCGCGTTCGCCATGGTCGTTCCGTTGCTGCAAGTCACGCTTTCTACGACCAACAAGGCGCCCGACGGCCTGAGCGCCACCTTTGCCGACAACGTTGGCTCAGACGCTACGACGGTTTATGGCACGCCCGGCGT
>CAXTQD010000354.1:2587-5449 GCA_964246175.1 uncultured Chthoniobacterales bacterium
CGACATCACCATCCGCTTCACCACGCCGTTTCACTATGATCCGGCCCTTGGCAACCTTCTCATGGACTTTAATGTTTACTCTGGGGCAGCCTCGCCTACCAACTTAGAACTAGACGGCGTTTACGACAACACGGATTCGGTTTCTAGGATCGCCACGTTAGGCGACGCTACGGCGACGACGGCCTCTGTCGTTGACACGATAGGGGTTGTCACGCAGTTCAGCACTGCATCGCTGGTACCCGAGCCGGGCACCAACGTGCTAGTCGCCACTTTGTCCTTCAGCTTGCTCGGCATAGTACTACAACGCCGCTGGAGCGCGCTGAGGAGTCGATCCAGAGACGGCGCATCAGTCTTATTTTGACTAAACGGTTGCCATAGATAGAGATACAGATTGTCCCCTGGTAAGAAGCCGGTATTCAGACGGCTCTTGGAAATACGAAACCACCGTTTCTGACATAGGTGAGTTTGTTGCAGTCGACTCTGTCATGACGAACATACGTCGCTCCAAGGTAAATTGTAATCGTCCTGGCTAACCGCGGTTGTGTGACGGTACTGCCGTCGCCGTTGGCAGCCACCGCCGGGCCAACGGCGATCTCGCCGGATGCGCCGAATGCACTGAGGGAGTGCGTAACCAGCGAGCGTGGAAGAAGTCGGCAGCGCGCCATTGCGGACCCGCTGCAGCTCCTCCTTTTGGTGACGAGCCTACGCCTCTCCCGGCGGATCGTGTTCTGATGTCCGCTTGGCTTCCTAGCTGAGGGCTGTTACGATGATCACGGCGTGACTTGCGTGAGGCTCAGTCCCCAAGTCAGTAGCCACACACCAAGTGCCACGAGAGATGTCACGACTAGCAAGTGCTTGTTCGAAAACCTTCTGGCGCGCGGATTCGTCCAGAAAAAACGTGGTGCGTGGTAGCCTTTGTAACGGCGGTGGGGAAATTGCTTGGTGGTTGGCATAGAAGTGATAATCTGTTCCTGGACCCTGTCCAGGAATGAAGCAAAGACGCTTGCCGGCAGGATCAATCCGCGTGTTCCCAACGGCGGCGTAGGGTCGCCAAGCTTAAGCAGGCCGCGCCGAGGCCGAGCAGCGCCCAGGTGGACGGCTCCGGGGCAAGTGCCACGGAGAGATCTGCATAGTCCTCAGTCGAGTCGCTGCCGGTCACCGTCGTGTTGTACAAAGTCAGCGTCGAGCTTCCTACCAGGATCGTCGGCACCGTAAAGGTTTGCGTGTAACGAGTAAAGTCGGCCGTGGTGCTGCCGGTAACCGGCAGCGGATTAATTGTGAGAACGTTCGCCAGCGTCACCCCGGCGTTGGTGATCTCCACACCCGCATCTGGCGGATCGTTGGCGGCGCGCGGGGCCTCCTCAAAGGAGAGGGTGTAGGTGCTGCCAGGTTGCAGGCTGATGGTTTGGGTGAAAGTGCCCGAGCCGACGATCACGGCGAAGTACGCCGGGTCTGCTGCACCGTAGCCGGAAGGTTCGAAAACCCGCCCGGCCGGCACATCCGTGCCGTTCAGGGCCGCTTGGCCAGAGGTTGCTGGCCCGCGGTGCTGCTCGGCGTGAACAAGAACCCGGCGATCTGTGCCGGGTTGTTGGTCGAGCCGTTGAAGCCTCGCAGGTAGCCGTTGTCGTTGGCGAACGAAGAGGCGTTGGCCGAGAGGTCGCCGTTGGTAACGAGATTCTGGCTCTTGGCTGAGGTAACCGCCAAGCTCAAGACGCTTGCGGCCAAAAACGAGAGACAAAGAACGTTTTTATGTGCTGGAAGTTTTCTGCCCAGACGCCGTGTCGTGAGGTCAGCCACTTGGCGGCTGGCAAGCGTCACCCGCCGTTTCATCCGTCGGCGGCCACCCGTTGGATGCAGGGCATACCACCTTGCTTTGCAGGCAACCAAGGCGCGCATAAAGCCCTGCGTCTAACCGATCACTGCCAGCGGATAAGGGCTCAGCCGCGTCGTGCGTGATGCTGTTTGTAGAGCCAGCACGCGGGGTCTTAGTCGGGGATTTGGTTCGCTCCCGGTCGGCCTCGCGGGTTGCGCTCACCGCCGCACGCACCATCCAACCGAGACCATGAAACGCGATCCCACCAGCCTCCTTCCGTCCACCCACGCGCTTCTTGCCGCGGATCTTCTGAGCAGGGCTGCCGTTGCACAGGCGCAGATGGCCATCCCCGACGACAGCCTTGACTGGATCGGCGACACGAGCACCACGTAACGGCATCACCGACTCTTACAGCGGCGGCACGACAATCAACGGCGGCACGGTGGTCGTCAGCGGAGCCAACGCCACCGGACCGGCTTTGGCCAGAGGTTCTTTCTCGTGCCGAACGACGGCTTGGACCCGGTGGTCGGGACTTTTCAGAACCTCGCTCAAGGTGCCACGGTGCGCGACAACCTGGGCGACAGCTTCACCATCAGCTACCTGGACAACGGCGACGGCGGCACGCTGGGCAACGACGTTTCGCTGACCGTGACGGGTGTCGTGCCTGAGCCATCCACCTGGGCGCTGCTGGGTCTTGGCGTAGTAGGTGCGTTGATGGCGTCGCCGCGGCAGCGATCTACAGTTTAGTATTACAATTGTAGATAGGCAAGGGCATTCCTAGTTCTGTAGTGGAAGAACTTGGCGAGGGCTTGGTGGTGGCGTCGCCAGTTTGACCAGCGCAGCACCTGGGCGATGAGCACGCGAACGGTTCCCCAGAGTAGCGCGACGAAGAAGCGGCGCACCTCGGCCACGCTGACGCGGATCAGCCGTCGACAGCCGCCACCGGCAGCAAGCCGCGGCTTTTTCTGAACGCCGCCAGTGCCATCTGGCTGGCTATTGCTTTTCAGGAAAGCAAGACGACAAGCTGATGCTAGGGTGCAGGCATGAGA
>CAXTQD010000355.1:0-5408 GCA_964246175.1 uncultured Chthoniobacterales bacterium
AGGTGGGCGAGTTCGGCCGCAAGCAGTTCCTTGCGCACGTCGCCGGCCTGCTGCTGCTGGGTGAGGGTGGCGAGTTCGGCCCGGAGGGCAGCGAGGCGTTTTTCGGCGTCGGTGATGGCGCGCAGGGTGTCGGCGAAGGCAGCCTCGGCTTTCGTGCGGATCTGGCGAGCCTCACGGACGAGTGCGTCTTGGCGGTCGAGGCGTTCGCGGCCCTCGCGCAAGAGGATGGCGATCTGCGCCTCCTCCTCGGCGGCGTGCTGCATCTCGGCCTCCTGGGTGCGGAGACGCTCCTCGGCGGCGGCGAGTTCGGATTCGTAGCGTTCCCGCAAGCCGACGCTCTCGGCGGCGCGCTCTTGGTTGAACTCCCGACGGTTCTCGGCCGAACGCAGCCGGTCGCGGCACTCGGAGGCGGCCGTGCGGGCTTCCTGGAAGCGCGTGGAGGCGCCATCCAAGGCGGCGCGGGCTGCGGCGAGGGCGGTTTCACCCTTGGCGACCTCGGCCTCGTCGAGGGACTGAGCCGTGCGGGCACGGGCGAGTTCGGTCTCGGCTTCGGTGAGTTCGCGGCCCAGGCGGGCGAACTGCTCGTGCGCGAGGTGGGTGTCGAGCAGGCGCAGGTCCACGGAGAGGGCGCGGTGGCGGCGGGCCTTGGCGGCTTGGCGTTGGAGAGAGTTGGACTGCCGCTTGACCTCCGCGAGCACGTCGGTCAGCCGGGCGAGGTTGCCCTCGGTTTGTTCGAGTTTGCGGGCGGCGTCGCGGCGCTGAGCCTTGTACTTGGTGATGCCGGCAGCTTCCTCGAAGACGGCGCGACGGTCCTCTGGGCGCGAGGACAAGATCAGGTCGATCTTGCCTTGCTCCATGATGGAGTAGGCCGACCGGCCGATGCCGGTGTCCATGAAAAGCTCTTGGATGTCGCGCAGGCGGCAGAGCGTTTTGTTGAGGAGGTACTCACCCTTGCCGTCGCGGTACACGCGCCGGGTGATGCTCACTTCGTGGTAGGCGGTGCCGAGTTGTTCCTCGCAGTCGGTGAAGGTGAGCGTCACCTCCGCCATGCCGACGGGCTGGCGGGAGTCCGCGCCGTTGAAGATGACATCGGCCATCTCGCCGCCGCGCAGGGCCTTGGCAGACTGTTCGCCCAGACACCAGCGGATCGCGTCGAGCACGTTGCTCTTGCCGCAGCCGTTGGGACCGACGACGGCGGCGACGCCGAGGGGGAAGTTCAGTTCGGTCTTCTGGGCGAAGGACTTGAAGCCCAGGATTTCCAGGCGGCGCAGGTACATGAAGCGGACGGATACAACTCCGGGGATGAACTAGTAAACAGGATAACTCCGCCGCTGCAAAGCCGCAAAATCCTCGGCCGACGCGGGGACGTGGCACGATTGTTTTCGTGGTGAAATCTCTGTGTGCTCTGCTGCTCTGCTTCGTGGTGCTAGCTAGGCGCGCCGAAGCCCTTGACCTACAGGACGGTAGCCCCGTGGACTGCGGCTCCGAAAAGGTCGCCGTGTTCGAGGGCAGCGACTCGCCGGATGGCCGTTACGCCTTCGGCTGGACGATTCGCGCGGCCCGCAACCAAGCGCCGGCGAACTGGACCGCCTACGACCCCGAAAAACCCTCCGACTGGCTGCAAGCTTATCTGCCGGCCGACTTCGACGCGCCTGACCCGGCATACCGGCTAGTCAACGGCGTGCTCGACCTGCACGCGCACCGGTTCACCACTCTGGCCGGCCGGTTTCCTTATTGGCCGAACAAGCACCCCGCCGGAAAAAGTGTCCGGCGGTTTCTCCGCCAGCAGTGGCCCAGGAAGGATGATTCCTTTGCGGTGACTTACGGCGGCGTTTCCTTCGCGCACGGTGCGGCCCTGATCGATTGCAGCGCGGACATCCCGAAGTCGGAAAACAATAGCGGCGCCGAAGGAACCGTCCGCGTCACCCTGCCGGCTGGCACGATCAACGGCGTAAAGGGTCGCTGATGCCAAGATCGGCCAGCCGGTCGTTGCAAGCCAGATTTCCCGCCGTACCCTGTTTCCATGAGCTACCCGCAAAGCGTCAACCACGAGGATCATGCCACCGCTGACCTCATCCAGTTTCTGAGGTTCGCCAGCGTCTCGGCTGACCCCGCGTTTAAGACCCAGGTGGACGGATGCGCGGACTGGCTCGTCCTCAAGCTCAAAGGCATGGGCCTGAGCGCGGAGAAGCACCCGACGCCCGGCCATCCCGTCGTGGTGGCTAAGAACGAGCATCAGCCCGGTCGGCCCACGGTGATGATCTACGGCCACTACGACGTGCAGCCCGCCGACCCGCTCGATCTCTGGAAGACGCCGCCCTTCGAGCCGCGGATCGAGGACGGCGTGATCTACGCCCGCGGTTCGACGGACAACAAGGGGCAAATCCTTGCTCACATCATCGGTGTGCAGGAGGCGATCACCGCCGAAGGGGGACTGCCGGTCAACGTGGTCTTCGTCATCGAAGGCGAGGAAGAGATCGGCAGCCCGCATCTCGGCGCGTTCCTTAAAGAACACCGTGACGAACTCGCCTGTGACTTCGTGGCGGTTTCCGACACGGGGATGGTCGGACGCGGCCAGCCGACTTTTTCGTACGGCCTGCGCGGCATCGCGGCGATGGAACTGACCATCACCGGCCCGGCCGTTGACCTGCACAGCGGCATCTACGGCGGCGCGGTCGCCAACCCGGCCACGGCGCTCGCGCGGCTCTTGGCGACCTTGCACGACGACAAAGGCCGCGTGGCGGTGGCGGGTTTTTACGACGACGTGCGCCCGTTGCAAGACTGGGAGCGGAAGGCGTGGGCTGACCTGCCGCTCAACGACCAGACGCTTTTGGAACTGACCGGCTCGCCCGAGCTTTTCGGTGACGCAGAGTTTTCGGCGGTGGAGCGTTGCTTCGCGCGGCCGACGGCGGAGATCAACGGCTTCGGCTCCGGCTACCAGGGCGCGGGCAGCAAGACGATCATCCCGGCGAAAGCGATGGCCAAGCTGACCTTCCGCCTTGTGCCCGACCAGTCACCAGAGCGGATCATCGAACTGGTCGAGACGCACCTGAAGAAGCATTGCCCGCCCGGCGTCAAGCTGACCATCGACTCCGGCCACACCGGCAACCCGTACATGACCGACCCGCACTCCCCGGCCGGGCAGGCGGCGCAACGGGCGCTGCGGGAGACCTTCGACGCGGAGCCCACGCTCATCCGGGAGGGTGGGAGCATCCCCATCGTGCAGACGTTCAAGGACGTGCTCGGCGTGGACACGATCCTGCTCGGGCTCGCGCTGCCGGACTGCCGGGTGCATTCGCCCAACGAGAACTTCCGGCTGGAGAACTTTCACGCCGGCGCGCGGCTCAACCGCAACCTGTTGCGCGAGCTGGCGAAGGGGGTCTGAGGATCGCTCCCCGAGCAGTTCGGATGGGAAAGTGACGTGCCGGTAGAGGTCGGCTATCATCAATCCACAGTCGGGTGGACGCAGAGGCAGCCGGTCGCAGGACTCGTCGTACTCCGTGAGGGTCCAAGCGCCGCTTTCCTGCCGGACGAAGTGCTCGACACGCATGAACTCTGAGGCGACGAGCACGTAGTCGGTGAGCGACGCCAGCTCAAAGGCCCCCGTGGATGGCAAGAGCACCTCGAAGATCACCTGCGGGTTCAACAGCGTGGCCGGCCGCATTGAAAAATCGTACTGCGGTTTGCCGCAGAGCGCAGACACATCAGGGTAGGTGTAGAGTTCACCCGGTTTGGAGCGCACGCGCATGTCGGTGGAGTAGGATTGGCATGGCCGGTCGCCGAACTGTGTCTTCAGCGCGAAGGTGATGTTGTCCACAATCAGGATGTGCCAAGGCTCGACCCCAGCCACGGCGTGGATTTCACCGCCGACGTACTGACTTTTGTACTCGGCCTTCACTTCGAGGGCGAGATACTCCTCCGGCGTGAAGTAGCGTTTGGGTAAAGCGCCCATCGCCGAATGCTAATCTTCTTTCGATTCGTCTGGCAAGATGCTCACGGCCATGCGCCGGGCGAGGTTCTCGGCGAGCGCGATCATCTCGCTGGCCTCGGGTTCTTCGAAGTGTAGTCGGCAGCTTTGCCGCCATTGCGCCAGCCACCCGTCGAAATGCTCCGGCCGCAGGTCCAGGGGCGCGTGCGCGTGCAAAAATCGCCCGCGATACTCTGAGGAACCGCCGGTTTGCAACGCCCAAAACTCCGTCAGCCGTGCGTGGTGCTCCGGCCAACTCCGGACGTGCGCGGCGAAGATCGGCCCGAGGGCCGGGTCAATGCGTAGGCTCGCGTAGAAGTTCCGCACGAGGATTGCCAGTCTGGCGTGACCGCCGACGCGTTCGTAGAGGGTCAGCATCGTCAAGGAAACGTGCGCTGCCATGATAGCGGCGGCAAGGGCCGCGGCGGGGCCAACCTCTGGTTTGCAGCCGATTCCTCTGCCGCATCCTATGAGTTCCTTCCCTTCCTCCCGGTGGGTGCTGCTTGCCGCGGCGCTGTTCGCTGTTCCGACTCTGTCGCTGGCGCAATCCAGCTCCCACCGCCGACACCCGACCCCGCCCGCGGAGGACGCCGATAAATCCGCGGCTGCCCCGACCCCGGGAGCGAAACAATCCTCTGCCCAGGAAGCCGCACCCACCAAGCACACCGACGAACCCACGGCCACCCCTTCCGTCGCGGCCGTGTCGTCCATCGATCCCTCGGAGATCGAGGGCTTCGACGCCCAGCCTGAGCCGATCAAACAACTCCTCATCGCCGCGCTCGAACTCACCAAGAAAAACCTGACCTACAAGTACGGCAGCGACGATCCGGCCAGCGGCGGGATGGATTGTTCGGGGACGATCAGCTATCTGCTCAAGTCCCACGGCTTCGCCGACGTGCCGCGCGACGCCAGCCAGCAATATGCCTGGACCCGCCAGAAGTCACGGATCTACCCCGTGCTCAGCAAAAAACAGGACAACTCCGAACTGCGCGAACTGCGCCCCGGCGACCTGATGTTCTGGACCGGCACCTACAACGTGGATCGCGACCCGCCCGTGACCCACACGATGATCTACCTCGGCAAGCGGAAGAAGGACGGCCGCCGCCTGATGTTCGGCTCCAGCGATGGCCGGCCCTACGACGGGCAGAAGCGCAACGGAGTCAGCGTCTTCGACTTCCGCATGCCCGCCGCCAAGGAAGGCGACGCTGCCGACGCCGCGACGGCTGCCGCGCCCGACCACGCGCCGGATTTCGCCGGGTACGGTCCAATCCCAGGCATGGCGGACCTCACGGACGCGGCGGCTCGACAAACCGTGGCCTCGCACGATGCACCCGCGGCCTCGAAGGGCAACCGCCCCGCCAAAGCGGACGACGATGACAACGCACCGGAGAGCAAGCCTTCACCTACTCCGCGTCGTCGGCATTCGTCCTCGCGCTCAGAT
>CAXTQD010000356.1:0-305 GCA_964246175.1 uncultured Chthoniobacterales bacterium
GTGCGTGCCGGGGGCGAGCTTTATGTGCAAGGCCCTGGGATGTTTGACGCATACCTGCGCCCGTGGCGGCGCCGCGAGGACGTGCTGGAAGACGGCTGGTTCCGCACCGGCGACCGCGCGGAGATGGATGCAGACGGCGACTTCACCCTGCTTGGACGTAGCCATTCGGTCATCAACGTCGGCGGGCTGAAATGTTTCCCCGAAGAGATCGAGGCGGTTCTCAACGAGACACCCGGCGTCGGGGGGGGCCGCGGCCGGCGGGGGGCGGGACACCCCGCGTGGGGGGGGGGGGCGGCGGGGGCGGC
>CAXTQD010000356.1:315-5405 GCA_964246175.1 uncultured Chthoniobacterales bacterium
AAGCTCAACACGCGTTTTGGCGCGGTGCCGGCCGCTGAGATCGAAGCTGCGGACCCAGCGCATCCGCCCGATGCGGCCCAACTCGCGGTAAGGTGCCGCCAGCATCTCGCCGCGTACAAGGTGCCGGTGCAGTTCACGGTCGTTGAACGCATCGCGCGCACGGCCAGTGGCAAGATCAAGCGTTGAACGGCGACCGGCGTCCCAGCCAAGCCCACGCGGGCGGGATTAGGAACACGGAAACCGCCGCGTCGAGCAGCAACCCGAGCGCGCACGTCTGCCCGAGGCTCGCCAGTCCCAAGTGGTTCGCCCACGAGATCGAGCCGAACCCCGCCGACGCCGAACACGCGCAGAGGCAGATCACCACGAAGAGTTCGCGCCGTGCGGCCGGCACGTCGCCCCCGTTGCGTCGCAGGGCGAGCAGCAGGAGGATGCTGTAGTCGGTGCCCGTGCCCAGAAGCAGCAGAAGCGCGGCGAGGTTGAAGAAGTTCCACGTCATCCCGAGCAGGGACATGGCTCCGAGCAGGCACGCGAACACGAGCGCCGTCGCCGCCACGAACAGCCCCACCGCCCGCACGTTGCGGAACGCGAACACCAGCAGCGCAAGCACCACCACGACGATTCCAACGATGGCACGCACGAACTCCTGCGGGATCGCTCGGCGCAGTTCGAGGCTGAGCAGCTTCCAGCCCGTGACGTAAAGGCCGTCACCGCCCACCTCATCCAAGAGTGCCTCCTCGCGTCCGGGCGCGGGTTGGACGAACCCCAGCGCGTACCACCGCGCGCCGTCGTAGTGCGCCAAACGCCGCAACACCCAGCGGCTCGCTTCGTTGTCGGGCCAGATCGGTGGAGGCCGATCTTTCCAAACGGCCCATTGTTCGAGCAGGCGGCCGGTCAGCGTGAACGCTTCGTCTTTGAACCCGGCGTCGGTCGCGGCTTGCCGCAACCGCGGGGCGTCGGCGGCCAACGCGGCGAGGACCGGCAGGTTTTCGCGTTGGCTCGCGGCGTCAGGCCAGAGCGGCAGCGCCGTGCGGAAGCTCAGGGCGTCGCCCCGCGCCTGGGCGGCGGAGAGTTGGGGCTCCGCCCCGGTCAAACGGGTGAGTACAGCGTCCACGCTGTCGCCCTCGGCCAGGACGTTCAGCGGGTCGGCCTGGTCGCTGAGCTTGGCTGCCATGCGGTCGAGCGCATCGTACGCCTCGCTCTGGCGCGGGCGCAACGGGCGGTCGGAGAAGTCAGTCGCCGGCAGCCCTTTCCACGCCAGTCCACCGAGCAGAACCGCGACTAACCCGGTCGTGACCCATGCGCCCGCTCGATGGAAGCGCGGCGAAAGGACGGCGCGTTCGACGGCCGATGGCGGCGTATTCTCTTCCCGCTGCGCGCGCCGCAGCACGAGCGGCGCGTACACGGTGAGCATCACCACCGCACCGACGAGCACGCCGATGCCCACGAGGTTACCCAACTGCGACAGCCCCGGCAAGCTGCTGACGTTGAGCGCGAAGAACGCCGCCCCCGTCGTCCCGGCCGTCCACACAATGTAGCGCAAGCACTGGCGCTGGAGTTCGCGCACCGTGCCGCGGAAACCCTGCGCGCGCTGGTAGACGAAGTACCCGTAGTCCACGCTCAGCCCGATCATGATGGCCGAACTGCCCACGCCGATCACCGTCAACTGGCTCAGGAAAAATCCGGCGATGCCCAGCGCTACCGCGAAGACAAGCAACAGCATGGCCTGGAGTTGCAGCAGCGGCCGGAACCGGCGGTAACAAAACCAGAAGATGAACGCGATGATGACGAGCGTCACCGCACCCGACTCGCGCATGTCGTGGTCCATGCTGCCGGCGATGGAGCCGGTGATGGCGGGTTCGCCCGTGTAGCCGAGTCGGCAGCCATCCCGCCCTTGCCAGGGCGCGGTCGCTTTTTTCACGGCTTCGACCCACGCGATCTGCTCGTTGTAGTTGGCGAAAGGTTTGGCCGCCTCCACGAAGACGACGTGGAACTTGCCGTCCGCCGACGCAAACTTCGTTTGCCCGTCCCCTCCGCTCATCAACGAGCCCACCACCGAACCGCCGATGTCGTAGGGATCGTAACTCAGCAGCCCGATGTCCTGCGGCGAGAGGGAGTCCGACAGGCGGTCGAGCGTGTCGCGCAGGGTCGACGGCGCGTTGGCAGGTGAAAGCCGGTCAGCGAGGGTGCGCACCTTCTCCGGCGGCTGGTTGAGCACCAGGAAGGCGAGAAGTTCGGTAAGCTGGCTGGCGTCCTGTTCCCACGGCGGCCGGGCGTACGCGCGCTTGACCAGACCGGGAGCGTTCCTCAACACCGCCGCGACCGCGTCGGCATTCGCCTCGGCGGCCTCGGGTGTCGGGGCCTCGATGGTGATGATGAGTTCATCGTCCGAGACGAACTCCTTGAGCAGGTGCGATAACCCCTGCACCTGCCGCAAATGGCCGGGCAGCAGCTTGAGAATATCGACGTTGAACGAAATCCGACTGATCCCCGCCGCCACGAAAACCAACAGCCCCGCCGCCAGGCAGAAGTAAAGTCCGCGCCGGCTACTTCGCATCGACGACCTCGTAGCCGGTGAAATCGTAGTCGTACTGGTGTGGGTCGATCTTCGCGTCGGTCCGCACGTTGGAGAACTCGTTGCGCAAGGACGACCCATCACGCGTCACGAACTCGAACGACGCCAAGTGGCCCGTCTCGGTATCGAAGTCGATGCGGATCGCCGCCAGGGCGTTCCGCGCCTGCGCGTCGCGCGGAAGAATCTCTAAATGGCAGCGGGTGCCCTGTGTCGCGACCGCAAGGGTCTCGAAGCGGCGCGTAAAGTCGTCGTAGTTCCTGGCGAAGGGGAAATCCACGATGGGCGCTCGTCCCACACTGCCGGGTCGGTTCAGAACGGCGGTCGGGGTGCGCTCGGCGCGCCTCTTGCCAGGGGTGATGACGTAATAATCCTCCCCCTTGCGCAGCACGACCGTTCTCGGTGGGTCACCGACTTCCCAGCGGAACGATCCCGGCGCGCTGTACCAGAGGTGGCCGGGAGCAGCGAGCGGGTCGCGCAGGTTCTTGTAGGAACGCGTCTGTGTGAAGTCTGCCTGGAGCGTGCGGAGTTCCTCCTGCTTGGCGAGCCAACGTTTGACGGGTGCCATGTCCGGCGTGTCCGCCACAACGGCCGGCACGCACACGCCGGCCAGCAACAGGACGGACAGCAGGGCACGCGGGAACACGCGCGGACTCTTCACCGCCCGCGGACAGGGCGCAAACGCTTTCCCGGCGTGCTTGCCGGGTTGACGATCCGGCCGGTTGGCGGACCGTTGCCGCCTGCCCTGCATGAACGAAGCCAGCCCTCTCCCGGACCGTTACGCGGTCCTGCGCGTGCGGGACTTCAAGCTGTACCTCGTGGCGCGCTTCGTCGTGTCGTTCGCCCAGCAGATGCTCGGGGTGGCCGTGAGTTGGGAACTCTTCGACCGCACTCGTTCCGCACTCGCGCTGGGCCTGGTGGGCTTGACCCAGATCACGCCGCTCCTGCTGCTGACGCTGCCGGCCGGGCACCTCGCGGACCAGTATGACCGCCGCAACATCCTCCAATGGGCGACGGGGTTCACCGCGCTCTGCTGCGCCGGTCTGGCGGCGGTGTCGTGGTGGCATGCGCCGGTAGGGTGGACGTACGGACTGCTCTTTGTCAGCGGGGTGTCGCGCGCGTTCCTTCAGCCGGCTAACGGCGCGTTCCTGCCTCAGATCGTACCGCGCGAACTCCTCCCTGACGCCGTCACCTGGAACAGTTCTTCCTTCCAGCTCTCGGCCACACTCGGGCCGGCAATAGGCGGGTTCGCCATCGCCCTGACCGGCGGCGCGGCGGCCGTCTACGTCTTCAACGTCGTGGCGGGCGCGGTTTCCTGCGCGATGATGACCGGCATCGCCCCACGCGGGGTGGTCGCCGCGGCCCGGCGCAAGATGGACCTCGACAGCCTCGCGGCCGGGGTACGTTTCGTTTTCCGCACACCGGTGATCCTGGGCACGATCTCACTGGACCTCTTCGCGGTGCTGCTCGGCGGGGCCACCTCGCTGCTGCCGATCTATGCGGACACGATCCTGAACGTCGGTCCGAGCGGACTGGGCTGGCTGCGGGCGGCGCTGCCGGCGGGTTCGGTGAGCATGGCGCTCTTGCTGAGCCACCTGCCGCCGATGCGCCAGGCTGGCCGTGCGCTGCTCCTGGCGGTGGCGGCGTTCGGGGCGTGGACCGTGGTCTTCGGGGTGTCGCGTTCGTTCTGGGTATCGCTCGGGACGATGTTCGTCTGCGGCGCGATGGACAACGTCAGCGTGGTGGTGCGCCACACCCTCGTGCAGGTCCTCACGCCCGACGAGATGCGCGGCCGGGTATCGGCGGTCAACAGCCTCTTCATCGGCGCGTCCAACGAGTTCGGCGAGTTCGAGAGCGGACTGGCGGCGCATTGGTTCGGCCCGGTGCTCGCGGCGGTGTCGGGCGGGGTGGGCACGATCCTGGTCGTCGTCGCCACGGCTCTCATTTGGCCGCAACTGCGCCGCATCGACCGGCTCGACGCCACGACGGAGACGGCGGGGGCGAACTGACCGCCATTTTGCGCTGGGCAACGCCCTGCCACATCGCGGACACTGCCCCGCGCCGCCGTCCCGCCATGCAAAACCCTTCCCGCCCCTACCTGGGCCTCGTGTTCCTGACCGGTCTGAACCTCTTCAACTACCTGGACCGCAACGTTCTTAACTCGGTCCTCGACACCCTCCAGCAAGACCTCAACCTCAACAACACGGAGGGTGGTCAACTGGCCTCGGCGTTCATGATCGGCTATTTCCTGACGGCGCCCCTCTTCGGCTATCTCGGGGACCGTTCGCCGCGCAAATGGCTCATCGCCGTCGGAGTCTTCTTCTGGAGCGTAGGCACGATCCTGACCGGGTTTTGCCATTCCTACTGGCCGCTGATCGCCTGCCGGGTGCTGGTCGGCCTCGGCGAGGCCAGCTACGCCACCTTGGCCCCCTCGTGGCTCTCGGACCTGTTCTCCCCTGCCCGGCGCAACAACGCGTTCACGATTTTTTACGTGGCCATCCCGGTCGGCTCGGCCCTGGGG
>CAXTQD010000357.1:0-285 GCA_964246175.1 uncultured Chthoniobacterales bacterium
TCCGGGCCCAGCCAGCAATGGGGTTCGATCCCCGACGCGGGCGTAGGTCTGCGTCGCCGCGGCCTCCTCGTCGGTGGCGACCCCGCCGCGCGCCGCCCGGTGCACGCGGGTCGCGCTCGGGCCGACGCGGCGCAGCCGCGCGCCGGCCTCCACGCACACGCGCCAGTCCACCGTGTCGCCGGCGAAGAGGCCGGCCGTGGCGTTGACGGCGTGGACGGTCACCGTGCGCGCCGCCGGGTCCCAGTGGCCCTTACCGACATGCATGGGCGCACGGTGGGATTGTTC
>CAXTQD010000357.1:319-5395 GCA_964246175.1 uncultured Chthoniobacterales bacterium
GGATGCAAGAAGAGGATGGTCCTTTCTCCTCCTATCTTCTTCCTTTGCGGCTTTGCGGACTTTGCGCGAGGACCTTCAGACTCCAAATAAATACTCCCGCCGTAGCCAGCCGATCACGTCGTCCAGACCGCGCCCGCTTTTCAGGTCGCAGAAAAGGAACGGCTTCCCCGCGCCGCGCATCAGCTTGGCGTCACGGTCCATGACGCCCAGGTCCGCGCCGACGTGCGTGGCCAGTTCGATCTTGTTGATGACCAACAGGTCGCTGTACCGGATCGCCGGTCCACCCTTGCGCGGGATCTTGTCGCCCTGCGCCACGTCGATCACGTAGATGAACGCATCGGCCAGTTCCGGCGAGAACGTCGCCGACAGGTTATCGCCGCCGCTCTCGATCAGGATGATCTGGAGCCGGTCCGCGCCGTGGCGGCGCTCCAGTTCGGCGACGGCACTCATGTTCATGCTCGTGTCGTCGCGGATGGCCGTGTGTGGGCAGCCGCCGGTCTCCACGCCGATGACCCGCTCGGAGGCGAGGGCGTTCTGGCGCAACAGGAACTCGCTGTCCTCGCGCGTGTAGATGTCGTTGGTGATGACACCCAGCGAATACTCGCCGCGCAGCCGTTCGCACAAGCGCCATACCAGCATCGTTTTGCCCGAACCCACCGGCCCACCAATGCCCACGCGCACAGGGCGCTTTGCCGTTGTCATGATCATAAGAATGCCGTGGCCCCGATGATCGCCAGCCCTGCGAAGAGCGTCAGCAAGTGCATCGCACCGATGGCGAACACCTTAGCCGCCGTCACGCTCCACCCCTGACCGTACATCTGCCGCAGCGCGCGGAACAGATACCATGGCGGCAGGAGCAGGCCCAAGGCAGTGGCGACCTGCAACGAATCGGAGTGCAGGTAGTTGGCGAGTCCGCTCACCCACGCGTACACCACCCAGAACATCAGCAGGAAGGTGTGGTAGTGCAGCGAGAATACGAGATAGGTAAAGTAATACCCGCCCGCGCGTCCGAAGCTCATCCGCATGAACAGGGCAAAGATCGGCAGCATCGCCAGCGCCACCCAGGAGAGCTTCGACTGGACGTTGGTGGTCACGCGCTCGTTGAACCTTTCCATGCCGCCGGCCGCGTCGATCTTCCTTTGCATGCCGTCGCCGAAGTGTTTCCAGCGTTTGTCGAGCGCCTTGGCTTTGTCGCCCCCCGCTTGGCTGTCTTGCACGGTGTCGCGGATCAGTCCGGCGAGGTTGCCGAGGTCGGCAGCGGGCGGAGCGGAGGGCGAGACCGCCGGCGAGGTGCTGGCATTCGGGGAAGGCGCGGCGGTCGGCGTCGCGGCGGGTGGCTTGGTGGCGGCACCGTCCTCTTCGTCCTCGTCCTTGTCATTATCCTTGGCGGCGGCGCTTACTTGGGGGGAGGCCAGTTTCTTGAGGTCTTTGGCCTTGTGTACATGTACCTGGAAACCCGTGTTGTGCGTCCATTGCAGCAGCGCCAGGCAGACAAAGCTCGTGAACAGGAACAGCCGCAGCGGGTGGACGTAGCGCACCCGCCGGCCCGCCATGAACTCCTGCGTCAGCCAGCCCGGCCGGCGCAAAAGCGGGTCGACCGTGCGGAAGAACTTGTTGTCCCAACTGAAGGCGCTCTCGAAGAAGTCGGCCACGAACCGCCACACCGACTGGTGGTAGTCGGCGACGTGTTGGCCGCACCGGGCGCAAAACGGACCGGTCAGCACGTTCAGGCAATTGGCGCAGCGCCCGGCTTCTTCGGCGAACGCTCCCGGTGGCAACGGGGGCGGCGCCAGGGTCGCCTCCGCGGGCGGCAACGGTGGCAGCATGCGGCTTTTCCCCTCGAACGCCTCGGCAGACACGGCGGCGATCCTAGCGCGGCGCGCGGCGGGTGTCGAGCCCAAGACTTGGGTGTTGACCTGCCCGGGCGGGCCGTCTAAGTTGCCGACCCCGCCGCCATTTACCGCTTCACCGCCAACACCGTTTTATGCCAGAAGTTCAAGTCCGCAAAGGAGAACCCGTTGACCGCGCGCTCAAGCGCCTCAAGAACAAGCTCGACAGCGAGGGCATCATGGATGAGGTGCGCCGCCTGCGCGCCTTCGAGACGCCGACCCAGAAGGCCAAGCGCAAGGCCAAAGCCAATGCCAAGCGCGGTAAGGTGAAGTTCCGTTTCAACGCCAACGCTCTGCGCAACGGCGCGGGCGCGGGCGAGCAGCCCACCGCGGGCGTGCAGACGCAGGGTCCCGGCGCGCCGGTTTCGGCGGCGGGGGTGAGCTGAGCCAGCACCAGAAAATCTAGGGACTGCCTCGGAGAGGCATCCCTACCTTCAAGACGACCGGCCGCCTCGCAAGGCGGCCTGTTTCGTTGCCCCATGAGTGCCGAAAACCCTCCCACGCGGCCCGAAGAAACTTCCCGCCTCGTCGCCGCCCGCCGGCGGAAGCTCGACGCTCTGCGCGCGACCGGCGCGGACCCGTTCGGCATGCGCTTCGACACCGACGGCACCGTGGGCGACGTGCGGGCGCGGTTCGCGGAGGGGACGGTTTTCCGCGTCGCCGGCCGCGTCACCGCTCACCGCGACATGGGCCGCTCCCACTTCCTCGACCTGAGCGACCTGACGGGCCGCATCCAGTTTTACGTCAATTCCAAGAACCTACCGCCCGAACAGAAGGCAGTGCTCGACGCACTCGACCTCGGCGACTTCTGGGGCATCGAAGGCGAAGGGTTCATCACCAAGACGGGCGAACCGACGATCCGCGCGAGCCGGTTCGTGCCGTTGTCCAAGGCACTCCGACCGCCGACGAGCGGTTACTACGGACTGGCCGATGTGGAGGCGCGGCATCGGCAGCGTTACCTCGATCTATTAGCGAACGAGAAGTCCCGCGTGACGTTCCTGCTGCGTTCGCGGGTGCTGCGTGGCATCCGCGAGTTCTTCCACGAACGCGGCTTCCTCGAAGTCGAGACACCCATGATGCAGCCCGTCGCCGGCGGGGCGGCGGCGGAGCCCTTCAAGACGCACCACAACGCGCTCGGCATCGACCTGTACCTGCGCATCGCGCCGGAGTTGTACCTGAAGAGGCTGCTCGTCGGCGGGTTCCCGAAGGTGTTCGAGTTGAACCGCAACTTCCGCAACGAGGGCCTCTCGCGTCGGCACAACCCGGAGTTCACGATGCTGGAGGCGTATTGGGCGTACGCCGATTTCGCGTTGATGGCCGACCTGATGGAAGACCTGATCTGCCGCCTGGCCGAAGGCGCGGAGCGGCTGGAACTCAAGGATGGGGAAGGCCATGTCACCCGCACGATCAACCTCGCGCGACCTTGGCGGCGCGCTCGCTACCGCGAACTCGTGGAGGAAGCCGCGCCGGGGTGGTTCGCGCTGACACCGGAGGAACGTGTTGCCCGCGCGCGCGGCGAACTCGGCTTGGACCTCGCGCCAGACGCCGTCGATTTCGAGGTCACGCAGCAGGTCTTCGAGAAGCTGGTGGAAGCGAAATCCTTCGACCCTCTCTTCGTCACGCACCTGCCCAAGGAACTCGTCCCCCTGGCCAAGCAGAACGCCGACGACCCGTCGCTCGTGGACGTGTTCGAGTTGGTCGTCAACGGCATGGAGTTCGCGCCGGGTTACTCCGAGTTGAACGACCCCGACGTGCAGCGCGCCCGGCTCCTCGAACAATCCGGCGGCGAACAGATGGCGCTCGACGAAGATTTCCTCCTCGCCCTCGAACACGGCATGCCCCCAGCTGGCGGCATCGGTCTCGGCATTGACCGGCTGCTGATGTTGCTCAGCGGCTCGGACTCGATCCGCGACGTGATCCTCTTCCCGCACCTGCGTCCGAAGGACTAGCCGCCGAAGGACAAAAGGAAGGCGGGGTCCCGCGGCAATGCCGTGCCCAAACGGCTTGCCGCGGCGGCGCCGGTCGCCCGGACTGGAGAGGTCCACGCAGTTTGCGCCCGACCCCGCCCTCGTTGCGGCCTTCGGCGGGCAGAGTAGAAGCTAGGAACGTCCACTTCGGCGGGTCTTGCAAAGGTTTTGTGGAATGTTCCATGTGGAGCAATCCTCGCCAAATATCCCCGCGCGTGGCATGGTCCCCGCGCCGATGCCCACCACCGCCACCACGACCGCTCCGCCCGATGCTACCGCCGATGCCGCGCCGCGGCTGCCGTTCGGGCTGTTTCTGGGACTGCGCTACCTGCGTCCGCGCCGAACGTTCGTGTCCATCATCACGCTGATCTCGGTCACCGGCGTGGCCCTGGGCGTGGCGCTGCTCATCATCGTCATCTCGGTGATGACCGGATACGAGCGCGAACTGCAAGAGAAAATCCTCGGCTTCGAGCCGCACCTGACCGTCATCAAGGAAGGCGGTCTGGTGGAAGACTGGCCCGAAGTGCGTAAAAAGATGCTGGCAACACCCGGCATCCTGGCTGCCGCTCCCGTCATGCGCGGGCCGGTGCTGATTGACTTCCAGGGCCGGCGGTTCTCACCGGAGATCATCGGCGTGGACGAAAATCTGGTGCAGACGATCCTCGACATCCCCGCGCTCATGAAAAAGGGCAAAGGCAAGTTCGACCTCGACGGCGACAAGGCCGTCGTCGGCGTGGACCTCGCGCATACCCTGGGCATCCAGATCGGCGATAAAATCACGGTGTATTCCCCGCGCAGCCTAGAAGCCGTCGCCAACCAGCTCAATAAACTCCGCGGCCAGCAGGCGACCGACGCCCAGCTCGACGAGGTGCGCAGCATGGTCGTGCCCACCGACGTGACGGTGACGGGGATCTTTGATTCGGGCCGCGCGCCGTTCGATTCACAGCATCTGTTCGTGCCGCTGCACCTCGGCCAAGAACTCTACGAATTGGAAGGACTCGTCCATGGCGTCTCTGCCAAGACGGACGACCCGTACCACGTCGAGCGCATCAAGCGCGCGCTGCTCGACCGGCTCGACTCGCCGCTGGACGTGCGGACGTGGATCGACGAGAACGCACCGCTCTTCAACGCCATTCAGGTCGAGCGCATGACGATGGCCGTGCTGTTGTCGGTGGTCGTGGTGGTGGCGGCATTTTGCGTGATGATCACCCTCATCACGG
>CAXTQD010000358.1:0-989 GCA_964246175.1 uncultured Chthoniobacterales bacterium
TCCTACAGCCAGCCCGTCCTGTACTCTCACTTTGAAAGCCGCGAAGGCATTCTCGCCGCCGTGGCCATCGAGGGCTTCCAGGAACTGGGCCTGTCGATGGAGACCGCACGAAAACGGGTGAAGCGTGGAAATCAAATCGAAGCGGTTGCGACCGCTTACTTGGAGTTCGCCGCGGCTTCGCCCGCCCTGTATGAAGCCATGTTCTCACTCGGCCTGAGCGTGCCATTTGATGAGGCGGCGACCCCGGCGGAGCTGCGAGCCGCGTTTTCCCAACTTTTGGAGTTGTTTCCGGGGCAGGGCTCGAAGTCAGAGGTTCTCTCGGAACTGTTCTGGGCGAGCCTTCACGGGATCGCCGAGTTGACCAGAACCAGGCGGTTTCCACCCCGCCGCCAAAGAGCGCGCGTGCGGGCACTCGTCAAACTCTTCACCTTCCCGGGAGCTGACACCGCACGGGTCGTCAAAGCGAAATGACCGTAAAGAGATGCGCACGCTCCACCTGACTCGCGACTGATCTTGCCCCGGTTCAGAACCGGGGCAAGATCACTGGAGCGCATGTACTCATCGAAACCAACCCGATGGTCTGAGCCGCCGTCTCGCGTTCCTATGATCAGAGAATTCGTCTTTTGCACAGGTGGCACCATTTTGCTTGTTCTTAACGCTCTGCCGCTGCGCGCAAAGTACCGCCGTCTCAGTGCCAAACTTCGACTTCCGCGGGCGCTTCCTGGTGGTGGCTTCGGACACGGACATGGTCCCTTCCGCGTACATCGACGGCAAGCTCGGGCCGCAGGCCGGTGCCGACACCCTCTCGGTGATCTGCTTGGACCGACCTTCGGCCGAGATGAAGGCCGCCACGGTGCCGGTGACCAACTCGGTCATCGCTCCGCCTTCCTCCATCGCCCTCACCCCGGATGGCAGGTACGCCCTCGTCATCGAAACCAAAGGCCCGCGTCCGCCCGGCCAGCCCGCCGCCAAACTCGCCGACCTTCCAC
>CAXTQD010000358.1:999-5388 GCA_964246175.1 uncultured Chthoniobacterales bacterium
CCGTGGTGGATCTCGCCGACCCGGACCACCCGCGAGTGCTCCAGCAGACGGGCATTTTCGACGACCCGCTCTCGATCTCGATCAACGCCGAGGGCACCTTGGCGGCGGTGGTTTTCAAGAAGTCGCCGGCGCGCACGCAGCCGCTCCTCGCCTTCTACCACTTCCAGGACGGCAAACTGTCAGCACCACTGGCAAACACTCCTGAAACGGAGACGACAGATGCCCTATCAGCGCCGAGTTCCACCCGAGGGAAAATCTCCTGGGCTTGGTGTACAGCGAGCATCCGCGCTTGTCGATGGTGCGGGTCGAGGCGAACGCGGAGGCAGTGTCTCTGGCGAGTTGAGGCAAGCCGGTCAGCCTGGACCTTGGTCCTTTCCTCGTGTGCTTCACGCCTGACGGCCGCTTTGCCCTCGTCAACGCGCTGCTCCTGGGCACCGAGATCCGCGGCACGGCCTCCAGCATCCGTCTCGGCCACAGAAGTCCCGATGGCAGCCCGCCGCACCACCTGCTGGTGTCGAGAGCCGACACCGGGGTGATGCCCGAAGGCATGGCCATCAGTCCCGACCAACGTTGGGTGGCCGCGACCAACCTGGAGCGCAGCGCACAGCCGCTCGATGACCGGCAACAAGGCTTCTTTTCCTCCGTCACCCTCCTGCGGCTCGATCCCCAAAGCGGAACATTGGAGCGTGTAGGAGACTTCCCGTTCGATGGTCAACTGCCAGAAGCGGTGGTGTTCGACAACACGAGCCGGTTCTTGGCGGTGACGTGCTTCTCGCAATTCGATGGGGCGCAGCCAGAGGGTTCCGGCGACTTCTGGCGTTTAGCGGCGACTACGCCGACCCACGCCGAGCCGAACTGGTCAAGCTGCGCTTCTCGGTGCCCGTGGTACGAGGGCCGCAGTCGATGGCCATCGCGCGGTGACCCGGACATGCGTGCCAATCCAGCTTGCGGCAGGGAGGGAGCGTGTTCGTTCCCGATGGCCGTCAAGAAGGGCTGTGTGGCTTGCCTCAGCCGCAGGCCCATGGAACCCGGCGAACTCGGAGGACGCGCCGCTTTATTGCTCCTTCTTCACGGCCGCCTCGAAGTCTGCTTGGTTTCTCGCGACGAAAGCCTGATAGCCTGCGGCATCGAGGAAGACCTGCGGACCACTCTGGGAGAGGCGCGGCAGCTTCGTCTTGAGCCGGAAGTAGCCGCCGTGCGCGCCGAGAAAAATGTCGCACGGCAGTGCTCGCAGTGTGCGGAAGGTGCTAGCAAAATCCTGCGCGATGCCCGGGTAGGACGCGGGCTGGCCTGGTCGGTCGGTGAAGTGGAAGTCCGACCAGAAACTCACCCCGCCGACGATGACGACGTTACGTACCCGGTCGGCGGGCTCGCCAGGCAGATGAACGGGCAAGGTCCAGGTCGTGCAACCGCGGGTGTGCCCCGCCGTCCTGTGCGCCGTGAGCGTGGTGCCGCCGAGATCGACGGTGTCGCCGTCGTGCAGGACCCGGTCCACGTGCGCCGGTGGATAGGGCGGCACTGAGCCGCTCGCCGCCAGGAAATCGGTGCCGCCGCCGCTCTCGACCACCTCGGCGTCGCCATCCATCACCAGGTTCTGCGCGTGCGTCTCGCGCAGGATTTCGGCCGCTCCGCCCATGTGGTCATAGTGCGCCTGTCCGTTGAGCAGGATTTTGGTGTCCGCCCAGTGGAACCCGAGCTGCTCGACGCTCGCGCGGATCTGCGGCGGTGAGGAGTCGAGATTGGCGTTCAGGAGGATGTTGCCGGCCGGCGTTGTGACCAGGTAGGCGGCCAAGTCCTCGCTGCCGACATAGTAAAGACCGTCGGCGATCTGGAAGGGCGGCAGTGGTGTCGTCCACGCGGGGTTAATCTGCGCGAACGCGGGCAGGGCGAAAAACAGGGCAAAGAACGGAAAAAGGTGGCGCATGAGCAATCTACTGATCTTTCTGATGCCATTTTACAATGCAAACACGCGTTTGATCGCGTTGCCAATCTGCTCAAGCTGCACGCCTTACCCAAGATTGGTGATGAGCCTGCGGCTGGCCTGACATCGCCTTTGGAAGCGCTTTGCCACCGCCAATTCCGGCCTATGTCTAGGAATTTTCAATAAGAACATGTGGAGTTAATCAGGCGATGCGACACACGAACCGGCGCATCATCGCGCATCCTGTGAGCAGGCTTGCCGGGATCACGTCCCTCCTTTACGCTTTCCGACTCTGGACCGACCGTCACTCGCCACCCAAACAGGAGAATCCAATCACATGCGTGTTTTCGTCACCGGCGCGACCGGTTTCATCGGCTCGGCCGTCGTCCAGGAACTGATCACCAACGGCCATCAAGTGCTTGGCCTCGCCCGCTCGGACCAAGGCGCGCAGGCGCTCAAGGCAGCCGGGGCCGAGGTTCACCACGGCTCGCTCGAAGACCTGGAGAGCCTGCGCCGGGGGGCCGCAGCCGCCGATGGCGTGGCCCACCTCGCCTTCATCCACGACTTTTCCCGGTACCAGGAGAACATCGACACGGACCGAGGGGTCATCGCCGCGCTGACCGACGCCCTGGCCGGCTCGGGCAAACCGCTCGTCACCACCTTCGGCCTGGGCTTGCTCGCCCCCGGCCGCACCCCCACGGAGGACGAGGCGGCCAACCCGGCGATGAACCTGCGCGGAGCCCTGGAGCCCCTAGCGTTGGCCGCCGCTGAACACGGCGTGCGCGCCAGTTTCGTGCGGCTGCCACCGACCGTCCACGGCGCGGGCGACCGCGGCTTCGTGCCCATGCTGATCGCCACCGCCCGCCAGAAAGGGTTCGCTGCCTACGTGGGCGACGGTGCCAACCGCTGGCCCGCCGTCCACCGGTTCGACGCCGCACGGCTGTACCGGCTGGCCCTGGAAACGGCCGCGGCGGGCACGCGCCTGCACGCTGTCGCGGAGGAGGGTGTCCCGATGTGCGACATCGCCCGGACGGTCGGCGAAGGACTCGGCCTGCCGGTGCGGGGCATTCCGCCGGAGGAGGCTGCGGGGCACTTCGGCTGGATGGCAAGGTTCGTTGCCATGGATGCCCCGGCCTCCAGCGCTCTGACGCAGGAGCGGTTCGCGTGGCAACCGCAGGAAGTCGGTTTGCTCGCCGACCTGCGCGAGAACGGATACTTTGCTTGAGGGGCGTCGCGTCGCCTGATAAACTCCACAGGTTCTCAGACTGAGAGCCTGCAAGCAATTACGCGGACACGACAAACACGTTGTCTTCGCTGTCCTTGAACTTGGCGTACGTGCCCCAAGGCTGCTTCTCAGGCGGTCCTTCGAACTCCACGCCCCGTGCCCGGAGTTCCTGGTAGGTCTGCTCGATGTCGTCGCACTCGAAGGACATGTTCATGAAGGAACCAACCCGATCTTCATGACCATCTGGAGTGAAGAGCACCACCCGCGTCTCGGCTTTGGGGATGCGCAGCTCGATCCAGCGTTGTTTGCCGTCGAAGGGCTGGTCGGTGATGATCGTAAACCCGAGCTTGTCGGTGTAGAAGTCCAGCGCGCGGTTCTGATCGCGCACGGGGATACTGATAAATTTGACTTGTTTGATCATGGCGTGTCCCAACGTAACGACCTCCCGCCTGTGGCGTCGAGAGGCGAACCGTTCCACGAACGGGAATGTGTTGTCCGTTTATCGGTATAGTAGTTAAGCTAGGAGCCGCTGTGCCGCGTTTCCGCCAATCCATCCCCGTCGATGATTACGTGCTCAATGTCCTGATGCGCGATCTCGTCGGCCATGACCACCAGCCGGCGGCGTACCTGGTTTATTTGTACTTGTATGGCCGAGCAGCACGGGGGAATTGGCAGCCGGTGGCGGCGAGTTTGCGCTTGCTCGCGGAAGCGACGGGACTTTCCAAAAGCGCTGTGCAGACCGCGCTGGAGACCTTGCGTCGGCGCGAACTCGTGGAGACCACGAGCATTCATCCCACGGCGATTCCGTCCCATCATGTGCTTCGCCACTGGCGGTAGGACGCCCCATAACACGGTGCTGCTTGCGCTGCTAGCCCGACTTTCGAAGGGCTTTCCCTGCCGGAGCTAAATTGAAGTCGTCAAACACGGCGTTGCTAGGAATTTGCAATAATCACATGCTTCTCGGTCATATCAGATGATTCCTTTACAATAAGCATTATTGGTATAAATACTTCTAATTGAGCTGCTTATTATTTTATATCAGAGCGAAGAACGACCGGCTCTCCGTCGTGCCTAAGGCGGTATCCTTCAAGCTGCAATGCGGCGGACTCCAAGCGGCGAGGCGGCAGCACAAAGGACATCCGCGCGGCGTCACCCAAATCCATTGCTGGTTGCGATCAAAGACCCGGCATTAAAGCGGTTCTCAAGGTAATTGAGCGATAGGAAAGCCGCAGTGCTCGAACCA